>NZ_WVUG01000500.1 GCF_017614965.1 Streptomyces griseorubiginosus
CGCCCCGGAGGTGGAGTCCGCCGTCCTCCCCCTCCGTGCCCGCATCTCCGTCCGCGCCGGCCTCGGCAACCTCGCCGCCGGCCTCCGCCCGCCCGCCACCGGCCACGACAACCCCCACTACTTCGACGACGCGGCCTGCGTCCGGGCCTGCGTCCTGGCCGTGGCCCACCCCGGCGACCCCCGACTCGCCGCGGACCTCGCCGAGTTCGACGCCCGCTACACCCAGGACGGCGACGGCGTGCACGGAGCCCGCGCGATGGCGGCGGCGGTGTCCCTGGCGCTGACCGGCGCCGCTGTCCACACCTGCGTGACGGCCGCCCTCGCCGAACTCCCCGAGACCACCGAGATCGGCCGCAACGCCCGCCACGCGCTCGACCTGGCCCGCCGGGCCGAGTCCGCCTTCGCCCTGGTCCCCCTCCTGGAACACCAGATCGTCGACCACGTCTACAGCTACGGCATCGCGGCCGCCGAAACCGTCCCCGTGGCGCTGGCCCTGACGACAGCCGCAAGCGGCCGTATCGCCGAAGCGGTACCGGCGGCGGCCTGTCTCTCCCGCGTGGCCGACTCCGCCCCCGCCCTCGCCGGCGCCCTGACCGGGGCACTGGGCGGCGGCAGCACGATCCCGTCCTCCTGGCGGGACGCCTGCCGCACCCTCTCCGGCTGCGCGCTCCCCCGCCTCACCGCCACCGACCTGGTGGAACTCGCCGAACTCCTGGAAGCCACGCAACCGGCCCCACCGGGAGGATGATTCGGGCATGACGCCCAAAGAGCAGGAAACAACCAACGTCACAGAACGAGCCACAAACAGCCTCGAGGACCGCGTCACCGGAGCCCTCGTGGGCGCGGCGGTCGGGGACGCGCTGGGCGGCCCGGTCGAGGGCTACTCCCCCACCCAGATCCTCGAACGTCACGGCGGCCGCGTCCACGGCATCGTCGGCCCCTGGAACGGCGACGCCTGGCGCACGGCCCGCCCCCACGCCCCGTACCACAAGGGCGACGGCCACGTCACCGACGACACCTTGATGACGCACGCGCTGGTACGGGTCTACGCGACCGTCCGCGACCACCTCGACGCCTACGCGATCGCCGACCATCTGGTCCCCGACCTGATGACGAACCCGCGCTGGATCCCGGAGCTGGAAGCCGAGGCCCTTCCCCTCCACCGCGTCTTCCTCGCCGAGAAGTGGCTGGTGACCCGCCTCCACTACGCCCACGCCGACCCGCGCGAGGCCGGCGTCGGGAACATCGTCAACTGCGGCGCCGCGATGTACATGGCCCCGGTCGGCCTGGTCAACGCGGCCGATCCGGCGGCCGCCTACGCCGAGGCCCTGGACGTCGCGGGCGCCCACCAGTCGTCGTACGGCCGGGAGGCGGCGGCCGTCCTCGCGGCGGCGGTGGCGGCGGCCTGCGTCCCCGGTGCCACCCCGGACACGGTCGTCTCGACCGTCCTGTCCCTCGCCAAGGACGGCACCCGCGAGGCGATCGAGCGGGTCTGCGAAGTGGCGTCCCGGCACACGGACTTCGAGTCGGCCCTGGTCCCGCTGCGCGAGGCGGTGACGCCGTACGACACGGTGGGCCCCGACTACCGCGCCCCCTCCCTCGGCGCCCGCCGCCCCTCCCGTCTGCACTCCATCGAGGAACTCCCCATCGCCCTCGGCATGGTGCTGGTCTCCGGCGGCGACTACCGCCACGCGGTCCTGGGCTCGGTGAACTACGGCCGGGACTGCGACTCGATCGCCACGATGGCGGGCGCCCTGACCGGCGCCCTCGGCTCCCCGGTCCCGGACGACTGGTCCAAGACGGTCTCGGAGGCGAGCCGTCTGGACCTGTGGGAACCGGCCCGCGTCCTCACCGAGGTGGCGTACGAGATCTTCGAGCGGGACGTACGGCGACGGCGGGCGCACGAGGCGGCGTTCACGAGACTCGGAAGCCTCGGATGCTCCGACTGACCTGGGTACAGCCGGAGGACCTGATCGGCCACGAGCTGCGTCAGGCGGCTCTGGACGGTCGTGAGGCGTCGGTGATCGCGGCGCGCTGGAGGGCGGCCGGCGGGGCGGAAGCCCCGGTGCGAGCGGGTGCGTCGACGGACCGGGCGTCGCGCTACCTGCGGCAACTGGCGGAGGACCTGCTCGACGAACTGGCGGACCTGCCCGGCAGGTTGACCGAGGCGGAGCCGACCGAGCTCACGGGGATCAAGGCCTGCTGCCCCGACTGGCCCCGGCCGGCACGGGCGGCCACGAGCCGACTCCGTCTGGAAGCCGCCTGGCTGGGCCGCGCCGCGGGCTGCCTCCTGGGCAAGCCCGTCGAGAAACTCCCCCTCACCGGCATCCGCCAACTGGCCCGGTCCACCGGCAACTGGCCCCTGAACACCTACTTCACCGCCCGAGGGGTCCCGGAACAGCTCCTGTCACAGCACCCCTGGAACCGCCGCTCGGCCCCCACCTCCCTCGTCGAGAACATCGACGGGATGCCCGAGGACGACGACCTCAACTACCCCCTCCTCAACCTGCTCCTGCTCCAGCGCCACGGCCGCCGCTTCACCACCGCCGACGTGGCGAGGCTCTGGCTCGACAAACTCCCCGCCGGCCGCACCTTCACCGCCGAACGCGTCGCCTACCGCAACCTCCTCACCGGCATCGAACCCCCGCACACCGCCCGCCACCGCAACCCCTTCCGCGAATGGATCGGCGCCCTCATCCGCGCGGACGTCCACGGCTGGACCAACCCCGGCGACCCGGCCGCCGCCGCGGAACAGGCCCACGCGGACGCCACCCTCACCCACACCGGCAACGGCGTCTACGCGGCGATGTTCACCGCGGCCGTCATCGCCCAGGCCGCCACCGGCACCCACGACATCCACGGCTGCCTGAGCACCGGCCTCACGGTGATCCCGCCCCGCTCCCGCCTGTCCGAGGCGATCCGCCACGCCATCGAACTGGCCACACGACAGCCCGACTTCGACACCGTCGTGGACGAACTCCACGCCACCTACGCCGACACCCACCATTGGGTCCACGCCATCCCCAACACGGCCCTGATCGCCGCCGCCCTCACCCACGCCGACGGCGACTTCACCGGCTCCATCTCCCGTGCCGTGTCGGGCGGCCTGGACACCGACTCCAACGGCGCCACCGCGGGCGGCATCGCCGCACTGCTCACCGGCAGCCCCGCCGCCCTCCCCGAACGCTGGACGTCCCCCCTGAAGAACCGGCTGTCCACGTCCGTCGGCGACTTCAACGGCGTCGGCTTCGACACCCTGGCCCACCTCACCCACCGGGAGGCATCCCGCCCATGACCCACATCGTCGTGCTGGGCAGCACGAACATGGACCTCGTCACCTATGTCGAAAAGGCCCCGCAGCGCGGAGAGACCGTGACGGGACGGCAGTTCCGCACGATCCCCGGCGGCAAGGGCGCCAACCAGGCGATCGCCGCGGCCCGCGCGGGCGCCACCGTGTCGATGATCGGCGCCGTCGGCACCGACACCTACGGCGCCCAACTCCGCTCCACCCTGGAACACTCGGGCGTCGAGACGGACCTGCTCCGCACCGTCGACGGCCCCTCCGGCACCGCCCACATCGTCGTCGACGACGAGGGCGGCAACGCGATCGTCGTCATCCCCGGCGCCAACGGCACCGTCGACCACCTCGTACCCGGCGACGAGGGCCTCATCGCCTCCGCCGACACCCTGCTGCTGCAGTTGGAGATCCCGATGCCCGCGGTCGTCGCGGGAGCGCGGACCGCCCGCGCCCACGGCGTCCGTACGATCCTCACCCCCGCCCCGGCACAGCCCCTGCC
>NZ_WVUG01000501.1 GCF_017614965.1 Streptomyces griseorubiginosus
CGCTCGGTGCGGCGGTCGCGGGTACGTCCGTTACGTCGACGCGGGGCTCCGACACGGCCGTACCGCCGGCCCCCTTCGTCGCGGCTACCAGGTCCACCGGTACCGAAGTGGCCCCACTCTCCCCCGACTTGACCCTCCCCTTCTTCACCGACGGCCCCACCGGAGCGTCAGCCACCGGTGTATGTGTCGTCGGCCCGTCCGCCACGGGGATCCGGCCCGACGGAGCGCTGGGCGGGCCGCCGTTGCCGAGTACGAGGACGAGTGCGGCCGCACCCGCCACGACCACCCCGGCCGCGGCGGCCACCGGCTTGGTCCCGCCGGTCAGGGCGTGACGCACCCCGTGCAGCACGCCGTGTGTCCCCGGCGCGGAGCCCGCCGTGGCGAAGGCGAGCAGGAACTTCCCCGCGCCCCCCATCGCCAGCACCAGCAGCGCGGGCCCGACCAGCGCGGGCAGACGGTCGTTGGCGCTCATCAGTGCCGCGAGCCGCGCCCGGCAGTCATCGCAGCCGTCCACGTGCCCGAGCAGCCGCTCGGACTGGCGCGCCGAGGCCGCCCCGCGCACATACGCCGGCATCCGAGCCCAGTGCACCTGGCACGCGGGATCGTCGGGCGCCCCGGTCTGCGCCCGCAGGAACGCCTGCCGCATGCCCTCGCGCGCCCGGTGCAGCAGGACGGCGGTCGCCCCCTCCTTGGTGCCGAGCTGCGGCCCGATCGCCGCCAACGGCTGCCCCTCCGCCTCGGCCAGCCACAGCGCCTTCACCCATCGCTCGGGCAGCTGCTCCAGCACCCGTACGACGAGGTCCACGGAGGACACCCGCTCGGCCGGATCGCCGCCCTGCGCGGGCACCTGCGCCTGCTCGTCGCCGTGCGGATCCCGCGGAGTCTCGCGTACGGCGGTGCCGGCGGCGGCCGCGAGATGGCGGACCGTCGTCATCAGGTACGCGGGGACGTTCTCGATCTCGTGCCCCTGCGCCAGGCGGCGCCAGACCCTGAAGTGGGCCTCGGCGACGAGGTCCTCGGCGGCATGGGCGTTGCGGGTGAGCGAGCGGGCGTAGGCGACGAGGCGGGGTTGCTGCTCCTCGTAGACGCGGGCGTACGCGGCCGTGGAACCGTCGGGCATGGCGGAACGCTCCAGTTGCTGCCTGCTGGGGGAGGGACGGGGCAGAAGGCTTGTAAGCCTAGATGGCAAAACTTTCAATCAAAGTTTCGTGAGCACCGTAAAGTGACGCACGTCACGCCGGAATCTTCCGTCGCGGCGTAATGCAACCGCCACTTGCGTGCTCCAAGAAGTGCAAGGACTCACCGGCACCGCCGCCCGCGCCCGACCCCGACGGAGACCGCTCGTGTACATAGCGCTCGAACAGCCCACCGGCGCTCATCTTCTGACGCCCGACCACGAGGAACTGGCGGTCCCCGTGACCCTCCGCTACAGCTCCGAGGACCCGCTGGCCGTCCACCTCGTCTTCCCCGCCTGGATCTCCCTGGACGAGGAGGTGGTCACCTGGACCTTCGCCCGCGCCCTCCTGGAGGAGGGCCTGGACACTCCCGCCGGCCTCGGCACGGTCCACGTCCGCCCGTACGGCCCGAACGACACGCTGGTGGAGTTCCGCGCCCCCGAGGGCGTGGCGGTCGTCCGCTTCCGCACGGCGGACCTCCGCCACTTCCTCCACCGCTCGTACACGGTCGCGGAGCCCGGCGGTGAACCCCTCCGGCCGGCGCTGGACCGGGGGCTGGCGACGCTGTTCGGGGCGGCGTGAGACCTCAGTCGGCCTGGCTGTGCCCCTTGCCGCCGCCGGCCTGCCCCTCCGGGCGGACCGCGTCCTCGGCCTTCTTCGCCAGGTCGACGTCGAGCAGACGGACGGCACGCTGAGGTGGTCGGACGCGCTGGGGGTGTCCTGGCCCTGGTGGAGGCAGGGCCGCCTCCGGTGACAGGACGCTGCGTGCGACCGGTCCAGACGATCTGTTCGCCGGGGTCGACGTCAGCGGTTGATCGCCTGGATCTCCTGGACGTTCATGTCCTGGGTGGTGTCGAAGGTGCCGTCGGGGAGGTCGCCCCTGGCGCCGCCCGTGCCCTCCCAGGAGATCTGCCAGGTGATGCTGGCCTTCAGGTGGTACGGCGTGCCGTTGGTGGCCTTGAGGTAAGTGATGCCGCACGGCGGGGTCTTGTCCGCGTCACCCGGCTGGTACGGGGTTCCGATCGAGCCGTCGTCGTTGATGGTGCAGTCGCCGGAGGCCGGGAAGGTCGTCGCGTCACCGGTACCCGGGTCCAGGTGGAGGGCGACCGGCTTGGCTGTCGTTTCGGCCCAGAGGTTGGTGCGGGGGAGTTCCGCGCGGACCTTGACCTCCTGGAACGTGCCCTTGTCCAGCCAGACCCAAGTGGGCAGGTTGACCGTGGACTTGGCGGTGGGTTTCAGCTCGATCTCGGTGTTGGGGACCTTGATCTGGTTGTAGGCGTAGTCGGCGAGCATTTCGGGCGTGGGGGCGTGCGGCACCTTGGGAACGACGTTGGCGTCCTGCCAGAACATGATGCGGCCGCAGTCCCAGGAGTCCGGGTCGTTCTCGTCCGGTGCGACGCTGCGCCAGAAGTAGCCGTCCTTGCCGATGTTGTAGTTCTTGTAGCCCTCGGCGACGCTGTTGGTGTCGTCGAAGTTGTTCTCCGGCTTGCCGTCCTGGTAGTGGTCGGTCCACAGACGCTTGCCGTACCAGGACTCGTGAATGCCGACGTCTCCGTCGCCGTCCGTACGGTCCACGAAGTCCTTGAGCTCCTGACCGGTGAACACGGGTTCGTACCAGCAGGCGGGGGGCTTCCAGTTGACGTCCACGGAAGAGATCGAGCCACGCTTGCCGCCGGTGGGTCCGCTGACTTGCCGGACCTTGATCGTGGAGTAGGTGGCCGAGGCATAGATGTCACTGCCGTGCTTGCCGCCCGACAGGGTCTTTGACTGCCCTTCGTGGCCGGGAGAACCGAGAGCCGAAGCGGGGGACGGGAGGAGAGCGGCACCGAGGGCAAGCGAGACGAAGAGACCGGCCCTGCGCGTGTAGGTCATGGTCAGCACGCTCCCGGCCGGGTCTCCACGGACATGGTTTTCCAGACGCCGTCGGCCTGCTTCCCGAGACCCGTCTGGTACTGGACCAGCGGGGATTCACCCTTCGGGGTGCCCGAGGTCTTTCCGGTCTTGAGGTCCTTGCTGTAGCCCTTGCTCTCGTCCACGCAGTAAATGAGGGTGGCCCGCTTCTTCTCGTTGCCGAGGTAAGCGATCCGGGGGTTGTAGACCTTGACCGCGCCCACGATGGTGAGGCCCTTGTATCCCTTGACCCAGGCGGAGCCAGTACTCATCGCGGAAGTCCCACTGTAGAAGGACAACGCGCTGTACTCGGGATCGCCGGCGATGATGGCCGCGTACGACGCCCTGAGCCGTTCCTTGCCGTCGTTCAACGCTGTCTGCAGTCCGGGATCACTGTTCGTCCAGCCCTCGAAGTCGGCCTTGAAGCTGGCGGGCAGGGTGATGACGGGCCGCTGAGCCCCGGAAGCCGCCGACGCCGAAGCCGATGGCCCGCTCGACCCCGTGTCCGCTCCCTTGATGTCGTCCGAGGATGACTTGTCACCCCCACCGCACGCGGTGAGCAGCAGCGTCGTCGCCAAGGTGAACGCGGCGGCAGTGGACGTCAGTGCGCGGCGGGCCACGGTTGATCTCCCCCGAAGTCGGCTGTGTGCAACGGGGAACGAAGTTATCAGGGGCGGGTA
>NZ_WVUG01000502.1 GCF_017614965.1 Streptomyces griseorubiginosus
CCGCACGCCAGTTGAGGATCACGAAGTCCCCGGGCGCCACGTCGGTGACACCCTCCCCCACCGCCTCCACCACACCCGCGGCCTCATGGCCCAGCAGGAAGGGGAAGTCGTCGTTGATGCCGCCCTCGCGGTAGTGCAGATCGGTGTGGCACACCCCGCAGGCCTCGACCCTCACCAGCGCCTCACCCGGCCCCGGATCGGGCACGATGATCGTCTCCAGGCTGACAGGGGCGCCCTTCTTCAAGGCGACGACAGCACGGACCTGATGAGTCATGGCCACTCCTCGGCTGGTACGAGACCTGAGTCGAATGTTGCTCATTGCGGCACACAGAGCATGTGTCGCAACACAGCATCATGGAGGCCCGACTGGGGGTCAAGAAGCGTTCACCCGGCGATGACGGGCACCGCGGGTTTGCGGATCAGAAGCAGTGCCGCGTCGTCGTGGAGCCGGCCGCCCACATGCGCCAGCAGTTCCGCGTGCAGCGCGTCCAGGGTGCGGGACGGCTCCTCGCAGGCGTGGCGCGCCAGCCCCTCGCCGAGCGGATAGAACGCCCGGCCCCGGTCGCGGGCCTCGGTGACCCCGTCGGTGTAGAGGAGCAGCTGGTCCCCGTCGGCGAAGGGCAGCACCTGCAGGCCGGGAGGGTGTCCGGTCAGCGCGCGCAGCCCGAGGGGTGGCGCCGGGTGGGCGGGTTCCACCGGCTCCACGCTCAGGCCGCCGCCCGACCGGCGGACCAGCAGCGGCGGCGCGTGCCCGCAGTTCACCATCTCCAGCCGCCCGGCTCCGGGGTATCCGGCGACCACGGCGGTGACGAAGTCGTCGGCGCCGAGATTGCGCGCCAGACTCCGTTCGATGCGCTCGACCACGGCCAGGAGGTCCGGCTCGTCGTAGGCGGCCTCCCGGAAGACCCCGAGCACCAGCGCCGCGGTTCCCACCGCCGGCAGTCCCTTTCCGCGCACGTCGCCGACGATCAGCCGGACCCCGTACGGGGTGGGGATCAGGGCGTACAGATCGCCGCCGATGCGGGCCTCGGCCGCCGCCGCGCTGTAGCGGACGGCGACCTGGAAGGGGCCGACGGTCGCCGGCACCGGCTTGAGCAGCGCGTGCTGTGCGGTCTCGGCGACCGAGCGGACCGCCGCCAGCACGCGTTCCCGGCGACCGCGCAGCACGCTGGCCAGGCCGCTCGCCAGCGTGACCGTCACCAGGGCGGACAGGACGGCCGCCAGTTCCCCGCCCGGAACCCCGTCCCGGGTGCCCAGGGACGCGCCCAGCACCACGGCGAGCAGCCCCGCGCACAGCACACCGCGCGGCCCGTTGGTCGTGGCGGCGAGGGCGGGGCCGGCGGCCAGCAGGGGCAGCCAGATCATGCCGGCCCCGCCGGCCAGGTCGGTGAGCACGACGGCGCAGACGATCAGCACGGGCAGGGCGGAGGCCCAGTGGGCCAGCTGTTCTCGGGCCTGACTCGCCAGCTGCTCTCGGGCCTGACTCATGCTCTGTCCGCAGTCCTCACCTGTGGGGGGCACGGTCCGGGCCCACGCCTCAAACGCTTGTTCCTCCAGGAAACGAAATCGGCCCCGGCCGTCACAAGGAGCGGAATTTCAGATAGTGAGCGAGAGGCCCCTGGTCACGCGGCTCGCGGTCGGGATCAGGCGGGCCCGCACCTCCGGCAGCCGGGACAGCCGCTCGGCCGGCATGGAGACACCGAGCGAGCCGAGCGTGTCCCCGCAGTAGACGGGCACCGCGACGCACACCGTGCCCAGACAGTACTCCTCGAGGTCGGTGACCGCCGGGGCCACGGGCGAGGAGTCCAGGCGCCGGAGCAGTTCCGGCGGACTGGTGATCGTCCGCGGGGTGAGGTCGGCGAGGTGGTGGCGGGACAGGTAGTCCCTGCGGGCCTCGTCGTCCAGCTCCCGCAGGACGGACTTGCCCAGCGCGGTGGCATGTCCGGCGTCCTCGAAGCCCACCCAGAGATCGACGCGTGGCGCCCGGGGGCCGTCGACGATCTCGGCGACTCGGATCTCGCCGTCCTCGTAGAAGGTGAGATAGGCGGCGGTCGCGAGCTCGTCCCGCAGTGCAGCGAGCGTGGGCCGCACCCGGCTGAGCAGCGCCTGCCCGCGCCCCGTCGTCCCGAGCGTCTGCAGTTTGTCCCCGAGGACGAATCTGCCGTCCTCCACCTTCCGCGCGTACCCGTCGTGCACCAACGTGCGCAGCAGGTGATAGGCGGTGGCCAACGGCAGCCCGGTCTCACGGGCCAGTTGCTTGGCGGTCGCGCCGTTGTCGTGCGCGCTCACCGCCTCCAGCAACCGGAAGGCCCGCTGGACGGAGGTGATCAGCGTGGGGCCGTCGTGCGCACCCATGGCACCAGCGTGCGCCGGGCGCCCTCCTGGGGCAAGGGGGGAGCGCCCGGCCGGCGCGCGCCGCCTACTCGGGCGGGGTCGGTGTGTCGTGGGTGCGGTACATCGCCTGGACGTCCAGCTCCAGCTGGACCGTCGGGCCGACGACCGCGATCCCGCGCGCCAGCATCGAACGCCAGTTCAGGGTGTAGTCCTCGCGGTGGAGCTCCGCCTTGGCCAGGGCCGCGCAGCGCAGCTCCTCGCCGTAACCGCCGTTGACCATGCCGAGATAGGTTGTGTCCAGCGACACCGACCGGCTGACCCCGTGCATGGTCAGCGTGCCGAGCAGGGACCACTTGCTGCCGCCGCGGTAGGCGAAGCGGGTGCTGCGGAAGTCGATGTAGGGGAAGTGCTCGACGTCGAGGAAGTCGGCCGAGCGCAGGTGTGCGTCACGGGTGTTGTTGCCCGTGGTGATGCTGGAGGCGTCGATGCGCACATGGACGCGCGAGTCGGCGATGTCCTGGGTGACCTGGATGCCGCCCTCGAAGCGTTCGAAGCGGCCGTGCACATGGGCCATGCCGACGTGCTTGGCGATGAAGCGGATCGCCGTGTGGGGCGGGTCGAAGAGCCAGGTCCCCGGGACCGGCAGGTCGGCCTGCCGGCCCGGCTGGAGCCACACCCGCTGCGGGGCGGCGCCCGAGTCGGCGAGGACGTCGATGGTCTCGCGGTGCGGTTCCAGCCCTTCCGCGACGACCATCAGGCTGTAGCTGCCGGGCGGCAGCACGGCCATGAACAGGCCGTACGGGTCCGTGGTGCCGCGCGCGGCGACCTGGTGGCCGCGCAGCTCGGTCACCGTCACGTCGGCGCCGCCGAGCGGCTGGTTCACGGGGTCCATGACCTCGCGTAGGACGACGCCGGCCCCGGCCGGAACGGGAAGCGTGAGGCCCGCGGCGCTTCCGGGGGCATTCCTCAGTCGCCGCCGGAGCAGTCCGAGGGGCATGGGGTTCACCTTTCAGTCGGCGGTGGGGGGAATCAGGTGTGGCCGAGGATCCGGCGCACCGCCTCGCCGAGCAGCCGCTCGGCCTCGGCGCCGGAGCCGGCCGCGGTCGGGTGCCGGAAGGCGACGTAACCGTCCGGCCGTACGAGCAGCGCTCCCGCGTCGGCGACCTCGCTCAGCCGCGCCCAGTCGCCGTAGGGGTCCTCGTACTGCTGACCGGGTCCGATGACGACAGTGGCGATCTCCAGGTCCTGGGCCTCGGCGGCGCGCAGCCAGTCGGTCCCGCCGATGCCGGTGAGCAGCGTGAAGCGGCCCTGTCCGACGGTGTCGAGGGTGGAGAGGGTGCGGGTGCCGGAGGTGATCCAGGCGTGCGGGAGCTTGGCGCCGGGGCGGGAGG
>NZ_WVUG01000503.1 GCF_017614965.1 Streptomyces griseorubiginosus
GGCCGGGGCGGGCCGAGGAGTCGGCGACGGAGCAGGGCGAGGACACCGACGTGGCGGCCACCGACCCGGAGGAGGCCGACGGAGGCGACGACGGCGTCGCCGAGAGCGCCGACGCATCCGTGCCGTCCGAGGAGGCCGTTCAGGTCACCCCCACGCCCGCACTGCGGCCCCCGGGGCAGAACGGGACACAGGCCGTGGCCCCCGCCGAGCCCGTCCTGCGTGTCCTGCCGCTGGGCAGCGGACTGGTGCTGATCGGGCTCGGCCTGGGGCTGGCGTTCATCGGGCTGCGGCTGCGCCGTTCCTGAGACCCGTCAGCCCACCACGAGCAGCACCTTGCCGATGTGCCCGCTCTCCTCCACCACCCGGTGCGCGGCGCTCGCGTCGCTCATCGGGATCTCGCGGTCGACGACGGGACGGACGTGCCCGGCGGCGATCAGCGGCCAGACGTGTTCGCGTACGGCCGCCACGATGGCCGCCTTCTCACCCAGCGGACGGGCCCGCAGCGAGGTCGCGCTGATGGCGGCCCGCTTGCCCAGGAGCGCGCCGATGTTCAGCTCGCCCTTGACGCCGCCCTGCAGGCCGATGATGGCGAGCCGCCCGTTGACGGCGAGCGTGCGGACGTTGCGGTCCAGGTACTTGGCACCCATGTTGTCAAGGATGACGTCGGCACCCGCGCCGTCCGTGGCCCGCTCCATCTCCTCGACGAAGTCCTGCTCCCGGTAGTTGATCAGGATGTCCGCGCCGAGTTCGGCGCACTGGTCCAGCTTCTCCTTGGTGCCGGCCGTGACCGCGACCTTGGCGCCCACGGCCTTGGCCAACTGGATCGCCATCGTGCCGATGCCGCTGGAACCGCCGTGCACCAGCAGGGTCTCGCCGGGGCGCAGGTGGGAGATCATGAAGACGTTCGACCAGACGGTGCAGACCACCTCGGGCAGCGCGGCCGCCTGCCGGAGCTCCAGCCCCTCGGGCACGGGCAGCAGTTGTCCGGCCGGTACGGCGACCTTCTCGGCGTAACCGCCGCCCGACAGCAACGCGCACACCTCGTCCCCGACGGCCCAGCCGGAGACGCCGGGGCCGATCGCGGCGATACGGCCCGAGCACTCGAGGCCGGGGTAGGGGGAAGCGCCGGGCGGGGGGTCGTAGAAGCCCATGCGCTGCATGATGTCGGCGCGGTTGACGGCGCCGGCCACCACCTCGACCAGCACCTCGCCCTCCGCGGGCACCGGATCGGGGACCTCCTCCCACACCAGGGCCTCGGGTCCGCCAGGTTCGGAAATCGTGATCGCATGCATGAGAGGGACGCTACCCCTCCCCGACGGTGGGACTCAGTCCCGCCGCATCGGGCGGACGTCGGGGGCGACCTGGTTGCCCGGCGTCGCCCGGACGATGGTGATCAGACGATCCGTCAACTGCAGGGTTCCTATGGCCGGATCGTCGTATCCGAGCACCCGGTGACCGCGTACGACGCTCACCACCAGGTCCTCCGTCTCACGCGGGCCCTTGCCGGCCTCGGCCTTGGTGACCGGCCGTTCGACCATGTCGAGGCCGCTGCCCTGCTGGATGAGGTCCTCCATCACCATGCCGGCCGCCGGACTGAGCACGGACAGGCCGAGCAGCCGTCCGGCCGCACTGGCGCTGGTGATCACCGCGTCGGCACCGGACTGTTTCAGCAGCGGCGCGTTCTCCTCCTCCCGCACGGCGGCCACGATCTTCGCGCCCCGGTTGAGCTGCCGGGCCGTCAGCGTCACCAGTACGGCCGTGTCGTCGCGCTGGGTCGCGATGATGATCTGGCGTGCCCGGTGCACCTCGGCCCGCTTGAGCACCTCGCTGCGGGTCGCGTCACCCATGACCCCGGCGTACCCGTCGGCCGCCGCCGCGTCGATCACCTTGGCGGCGGGATCGACCACGACGACCTGGTCCTTCCTCAGCCCCGTCGCGCAGACGGTCTGGATCGCCGAGCGCCCCTTCGTCCCGAACCCGACGACGACGGTGTGATCCCGCAAGGCGGACCTCCAGCGATTCAGCCGCCACTCCTCCCGGGTGCGTTCGGTGAGGACCTCGAGGGTGGTGCCGACCAGGATGATCAGGAAGAGCACGCGCAGGGGCGTGATGACGAGGATGTTGGTGAGCCGGGCGCCGTGGCTGACCGGGGTGATGTCGCCGTAGCCGGTGGTGGAGAGGGTGACGGTCGCGTAGTAGAACGCGTCGACGAGATCGACCGAGCCGTCGGCGTTGTCGTTGTAGCCCTCGTGGTCGGCGTAGACGATGAGGGCGGTCGCGACCAGGACGAACAGGGCCATCAGCAGGCGTTTGACGACCTGCTGGATGGGCCGGTCCACCACCTTCCGGGGGAGTTTCACGCGGTGGGTCACGAGATGTTCGTCCGCCTGGCGGGCGATCGCGTCATGGCCCGGAAGTTTCACGTGAAACACACCCCGATGCCGGCGGACGCCCAGGGCAGATCGAGGAGTTCCAGCTCCTGACCCGCTCGTGCGCCACCGGGCGGAACGACGGCGAGAGCGTCGGCCGCCGCGATGCCCCGCAGCATGGCGGGCCCGTTGTAGTGCAGCGGAACGGCGACATCCCCGCGCAGCACGACCGGGATGAGCCGGGTGTCGTAGGGGTGCCCGTGCGCCGTGCCCTGCAAGGGCAGCGCGTACGGCTCCGGGGCGGGGTGCGCGGCGAGGGTGCGCAGCAGGGGCTCGGCGAGGGTGAGCAGGCCGGAAACGGCGGCGAGGGGGTTGCCGGGGAGGCCGACGAGGTGCTGGTCCTCCTTGGTGCGGGCCAGCAGCATGGGATGGCCGGGGCGCACCTTCACGCCGTCCACGAGGAGTTCGGCGCCGATGCGCTCCAGGGTGGGGTGGACGTGGTCGAGGGGGCCGGCGGCCGTGCCGCCGGTGGTGACGATCAGGTCGGCGGTGGAGCCGGTGATCGCCTTGTGCAGTGCCTTGGCGTCGTCACGCAGGCGACGTACGGCGATGACCTCGGCGCCGAGCGCGCGCAGCCAGGGCGGCAGCATCGGGCCGAGCGCGTCCCGGATCAGACCGTCGTGCGGCCGCCCCTCGGTGAGCAACTCGTCACCGAGGACGAGGACTTCGGCGCGGGGGCGGGGTACGACGGTGAGGGTGTCGTAGCCGGCGGCCGCGGCGAGACCGAGCACCGCCGGGGTCACCAGGGCGCCGACGGGCAGGAGCTGGTCGCCGGAGCGGCACTCCTGGCCGCGGGGGCGGATGTCCTGGCCGTGGTGCATCTCGCGGGTGGCGTGCAGACGGCCCTGGGCGTCGCTGCGGCCGTGTTCGGTGCGCAGGACGGCCGTGGTGTCCGGGGGGACACGGGCACCGGTGGCGATCCGGACGGCCTCGCCGTCGGTGAGCGGCTCGGGTTCCGCGTGCCCGGCCAGCACCCCCTCGTCCCGTACGTCCCAGGGGCCGGGCCCGGCGACCGCCCAGCCGTCCATCGCCGAGGTGTCGAAGGAGGGCAGGTCGGTGAGGGCGGTGAGGGGGGCGGCGAGGGTGAGGCCGAGGGCGTCGTCCAGGGTGACCGAGACGGGGGCGCGGCGGGCGGCACGGGAGCCGGCGCGGGCGGCACGGGCTGCGATCGCGCGGGCCTCGGGCCAGGGGGTGGCCCTGTGG
>NZ_WVUG01000504.1 GCF_017614965.1 Streptomyces griseorubiginosus
CCCTTCCCCCAGCACCACCCCGGCGCACCAGCTCGGGCCCCATCACCGAAGGATCCCTCATGTCGCACCACCTCGACTCTCCCGCCGCCCGCCAGGACGTCCGCCTCGACATCACCGACTTCTACGTCTTCCGAGGCGAGCGCGGCACCGTGTTCGTCCTGAACGTCAACAACTCCATCTCCGGCCCTGACGCCCCACAGGGCCTGCACCCCGAGGGCCGCTACGAGTTCCGGATCGACACCGACGCCGACGCCCGCCCGGACCTCGCCTACCGCTTCACCTTCAGCGAACCCGGCCCGGACGCGGAACAGCCGTGGGCGCTGCACCAGTTGACCGGCGACGAGTCACGCGACGACAACGCCACCGGCACCCGGCTCGCCACCGGCGTCACCGGCAAGGAGGCCGCCGGGAACGGGGGAGAGCGGATCTGGGTCGGCCGCGCGGGCGACCCGTTCTGGATCGACCACGACGTTCTGGGCGCCGTCGGAGAGGCGTTCGGCCACGGCGAGCGCGTGGACCTGTCCGGCTGGGACCGCGGCAAGGCCACCAACCTGTTCGCCGGACAGACGGTGCACTCCATCGTCCTCGAAGTCCCCGACGAGAAACTGCTGCGCCACACCGACGGCAGCGACACCCTGGGCACCTGGGCCGCGAGCATCCTGGCCACCGACGCCGGGGGCTGGCGGCAGATCCAGCGCGCCGGGCACCCGATGTTCCACCCGATCTTCGGCCAGCACGACCCGGACCTCAGCGACCGCTACAACGCCAGCCTGCCCGATCAGGACCAGGAGTTGTACGCCGACCTCATCGCCGGCCGGATCGCCGACGTGGTGGCCGCCTACGGCACGGCCGACAACGCCCGTGCCTATGGGGAGGCGGTGACCGCGTTCCTCTTCCCCGACGTGCTGCCCTACCGAGTCGGCAGCGCCGCCGTGTACGGCTTCGCCGGCTGCAACGGCCGCACCCTGACGGACAACGTGGTGAACGTGATGTTCAGCCTCGCCACCAACACCCCCTTCGACATCGGCCTGAGCAAGGACTGTGTCACCGCCCGGCCGACCGGCACCTTCCCCTACGTCGCACCGGTCGCCTGAACGACGAAGCCACCGGTTGTCCGTCGCCGTTTACCCGCTGCGTGGCGCCGACGCCTCCACGCAGCGGGAGGAGGCGCTGAGTCGAAGAAGGATGTGTGGTGGATGTGATACCTGTCGGTCGCCAAATAGTGGCGGAGGAGGATCTGCTCCCGGAATCCACGCTGAAGGACGTCGTCGACACGATGGTGCACCTGGTGGAGTTCGCCGGCGCCGTAGTCATCGTCGTCGGCGCGCTGTGGGCGTTCCTGCAGCTTCTGAGGGGCGCGGCGTCATGGGGACGCCTCTCCAAAGCCGGGGTGTGGGAACCGCGCTGGGAGTTCAATCGGATTCGGCTGTCCCTGGGGCGGTTTCTCACGCTCGGGCTCGAGTTCCAGCTGGCCGGGGACATCCTGCGGACTGCCATCGCGCCGACGTTCACGGAGATCGGGCAGCTGGCGGCGATCGCCACCATCCGTACCGTCCTGAACTACTTCCTGGGCAAGGAGATCGAGAAGGAGCGCATCGAGGTCGAGCGGCCGCCGGGCCAGGAGCCGGCCACGACTTCGGCGGCCTCGGCATGACGGCACTGCTGCGACAGGCGGCCTTGTTGGTGACGCTGATCGGACTGCTCTCCGCCGTCTGCGCCGTCCTCCGCCTGCGCCGCGTCCAGCCCACGATCGCCCTGCTGACCGACTTCCTTCTGGCAGCGGGACTCATACGGCTCGCCGCGGCACCGTCGTGGACATCGCTGGCCATCGCCGCGATGACGGCTGCCATCAGGATGCTGCTCAACGCAGGGTTGCGCGCGCTGGCCGCGCGGCATGCGTAGACACGGGACTGACCGGCCAGTCCTGAGCGGGCACCTACTGCAGCTCATTTCCCCTGGCTTGGGCCGCTATGAAGCCGAGGTGCCGTAGTCGTCGGTGAGGTAGACGGCCATGACAGCGGGGGAGTGGGCGCATTTTGACCACAGCTTTGGACCTGTGATGCCGGAGGCGCTGCACGTGGGCTCTCCGAGGAACGCCGAGGCGGCACCTCAAGGCCTGTCTGTGGGAAGCGGGTATGACCTGGTCCGGTAGCGGCTGCGGAATTCGGCGAGCAGTTGGTCGGTCGCTTCGGCGCCGGCGCTCACGGCGGCGTGGACGTCGCGAAAGTAGTTCTCGTAGCCGGCCGGAGTGTAGAGGCACAGGGCTCGTGCGGTGGCCGGGCCTTCGTTGCGGAAGCCGTGAGGGGTACCACGGGTCGCGGCGAGCAGATACCCCGGGCCCGCGGTCACCTCGCCGTCCCCGGTGTGGAGGGTCAACTCGCCTTCAAGCACGTAGAAGTACTCGTCATGTGCCTCGTGTACGTGGGGCCTGGCTCCGATGGTGCCCGGCGCGAGGCTGAACTCCTCGAAGGCGAAGCGTCCCTCGGTCTGCTCGCTGGTGAGCCGGAAGAAGTGCGCGACCCCGGCGACATCGATGAGCTCGCCGTCCGAGGGACGGCGCAGAAGTGGACGAGACGCATTGCGGGAAGGACTGTCGGTCATGGCGTCATTGTCACCCCGCGATGCTCCTTGATCGCTTTGGGCTGTGACGGCCTCTCGTGCACGCCGACTTCGACTCCAACGTGACCGCCATGATGGCTCAGCACCGCTGCCAACGGATCGCTTCACCGACGCCAGGGCAGTCCCGTGGTGGCGGGACCGTCTGGATCGGTGAGGGCGGCGAGGATGGTCTCGCAGATGTCGGTGAAGGCGCGGGTCTGCTCGCTGCTGAGGTGGTCGAAGATCGCGGCGCGGACGGTGGTGACGTGTCCGGGTGCGATCCGTGCCAGGGCGGCCATGCCCTCGTCCGTCAGAACGGCGAACTGGGTTCGCCTGTCGGTGGAGCAGTTCTCGCGGCGAACCCAGCCGTCCTCCTCCAGCCGGCGGACCGCGTGGGTGAGCCGCCCGCGGGAGATGTTGAGCTGCTCGGCGAGGTCTGTCATCCGCAGGCGTCGGTCGGGGGCGTCGGAGAGGCGGGCCATCACTGTGTAGTACAGGTGGATGATGCCCGCTGTGCTTCGCAGCTGCTGGTCGATGGTGTCTTCCAGTAGGACGCTGGCACTGCAGTAGGCGCGCCATGCACGCAGCTGCTCGGCGTTCAGCCAGCGGGTCTCTTCCTCCATGCGGCGGATCCTAGCATTGCTTCAACTTTTAAGGAAATCGGTCCACAACGCTTGAAAGTTTAAGCGCATCGATCTAGCGTGAGCCCCGTCGAAGTGCTGAAAAGTTTAAGCACTTGTCCATAGGGAGCTGTCATGTACCCCATCCGCAAGACCCTCGTCGGAGCCCTCACTCTCAGCGTGCTGGCGGGCGGCGCCTCCGCCGCTCTCGCCGACTCCTCCGTCGGTGGCCCCACCGGCACGCACACCGTGCCGACGAGCGAGCAGGCACAACTGCAGAAGCTGTACCAGCAGGCCCTGGCCGAGGGCGGGACCCTGACCGTGTATGCCGGCGGCGACACGCCTTACCAGGCCGACTACCTCCGCGACGCCTTCCTCAAGAAGTTCCCGAAGATCAAGT
>NZ_WVUG01000505.1 GCF_017614965.1 Streptomyces griseorubiginosus
GCTGCGGGGATGGCGGGACGAGGGGACGGAGGCGGGCGTGGGCGTGGGGTGACCTGTCGGGTGAGGTGTGGGACGCGGTCGCCGGACAAGGTCGGTGCGCGGTGCGCGAGTTGCTCGCCGTGGCGGCGGAACACGGCGGAACCCGGCGGCACGGACGGGCCGCGACGGGCCCCGGATGTTCATACGCTCGCGTCCTGTTCGGCTGTGGACGTTCGCGTATGTGTCCGCGTCTCTCGGTCATGGTCACCGGGGACGCGTGGGCATTCACTGGAGGGGCAGGAGGAGGTGCCGGGGCTGCGCTCGGCTCGATGCGGGGAGATGACGCTGACGTGATCGACGGACCGTACCTCTGGCTGACGGTGCTGGGTGTGCTCGGGACCGGGCTGGTGGCGGGGGTGTTCTGCGGGTTCTCGACGTTCGTGATGCGCGGGCTGGCCGCGCTGCCGCCGGCACAGGGCGTGGCGGCGATGAACGCGATCAATGTGACGGCGGTGATGCCGGCGTTCATGGTCGTGTTCGTGGGGTCGGCCGTGCTGTGCGCGGTGCTGGGCGTGGTGACCTTCGTGCTGTGGCCGGACGACGGGAAGGTGGAGCTGCTGGTGGGCAGCGCGCTGTATCTGTTCGGGTCGTTCGGGGTGACCATGGTCGCGAACGTGCCGCGCAACGAGGCGCTGCTCAGGCTCGACCCGGGCACCCCGGAGGCGGCGGCGTACTGGCCGTCGTACGTGCGCGAGTGGACCATGTGGAACCACGTCCGGACGGTGGCCTCGGCGGGCGCCGCGGTGGCGTACGTACTGGCGCTGACCTGAACCGGGGAGCGCGGGCGGAAAGCACTTTCCGTCCCCTCTGCGACCGGGGCCGACACGTCGTATCGTGGCCGGAAGAGTGCCGCCCGAAGACGCACGGCCTGTCGCACGCGCACCTCAAGGAAGACGGCCATGGCCGATCCCAAGGGATTCATGACCACACCTCGCCGGGACTGGCCCCGCCGACCGGTCGCGGAGCGGGTCCGGGACTGGAACGAGGTCTATGTCCCCGGAGCTCTGCTGCCCATCATCGACAAGCAGGCGGACCGCTGCATGGACTGCGGGATACCGTTCTGCCACGAGGCCTGTCCGCTCGGCAACCTGATCCCGGAGTGGAACGACCTGGTCAGCCGGGACGACTGGCGGGCGGCGGCGGATCGGCTGCACGCCACCAACAACTTCCCCGAGTTCACGGGGCGGTTGTGCCCGGCGCCGTGCGAGGCGGGGTGTGTGCTCGCGATCAACCAGCCCGCGGTGACCATCAAGAACGTCGAGGTGGCCATCGCCGACCGGGCCTGGGAACTGGGCTTCGCGCCGCCGAGTCCGCCGGACCGGCTCTCCGGGCGGACCGTCGCCGTGATCGGTTCGGGGCCTACCGGGCTGGCCGCGGCGCAGCAGCTGACGCGGGCGGGACACACGGTCGCCGTGTACGAGAAGGACGACCGGCTCGGCGGGCTGATGCGGTACGGCATCCCCGAGTTCAAGATGGAGAAGCACCATCTGGAGCGCCGGATCGAGCAGATGCGGGCCGAGGGGACGAAGTTCCGTACGTCGACGGCGGTCGGGCGGGATGTCGGGGCGGCGGAGCTGCGGACGCGGTACGACGCGGTGGTGATCGCGACCGGGGCGACGGCGTGGCGTGAACTGCCCATACCGGGGCGGGAGCTGGACGGCGTCCATCAGGCGATGGAGTATCTGCCGTTGGCCAACCGGGTGTGCGAGGGAGACCTGGAGCGCTCCCCCTTGTCGGCCGCCGGGAAGCATGTCGTCATCGTCGGCGGCGGTGACACGGGAGCGGACTGTCTGGGCACGGCGGTGCGCCAGGAGGCCGCGTCCGTGACCCAGTTGGACATCTACGCGCAGCCGGGCGCCGAGCGGGACGACGACACCGAACCGTGGCCGACGTACCCGAAGATCTACCGGCTGTCGGCCGCGCACGAGGAGGCGCGGGATCTGGAGACGGCGCCGGAGGCGGACGCGGACGTGCGGTTGTTCGCGGCGTCCACGCTCCGCTTCACGGGGGACGACAGCGGGCATGTGCGGTCGTTGCACCTGGTCGAGGTGGACGCGGAACGGCGCCCGCTGCCGGGGACCGGGCGGATGCTGCCCGCCGACCTCGTCCTCCTCGCGCTCGGTTTCTCCGGACCGGACCGGAACGACGGGCTGATCGACCAGTTGGGGCTGGCGATGGAGGCGCGCGGGACGATCGCCCGGGGCGCGGACTTCGGGACGAGCGTGCCGGGCGTGTTCGCCGCGGGGGACGCCGCCCGGGGGCAGTCGCTGATCGTGTGGGCGATCGCCGAGGGGCGGGCCGTGGCGGCGGCGGTCGACCGCTATCTGACGGGGAGTTCGCGACTGCCGGCGCCGATCGGGCCGTACGACCGCCCGATGACCGTATAGCGGGCCCGTCGAGTGCCGCGGCGGCACCTGTGCGGCTCAGCGGCGGCGTTCGTCCGTCCCCGCCACCTTGCCCGTGGCCAGGGCCACCCGGTTCCACGTGTTGATCGTGAGGATCAGGGCCAGCACATGGGACAGTTCGACCTCGTCGAACTGCGCGGCCGCCTGCGCGTAGACCTCGGCGGGGACACCGGCGTCGGCGACCAGGGTCACCGCCTCCGTCAGCGCGAGGGCGGCCTGTTCCCGCTCCGTGAAGAAGTGGCGGGCCTCGCGCCAGACGGGGACCATGTGCAGCCGGTCCTCGCTCTCGCCGGCCTTGCGGGCGTCGTTCGTGTGCATGTGGAGGCAGTACGCGCAGTGGTTGAGGTGCGAGGCACGGATCTGGACCAGTTCGACCAGGGCCGGATCGAGGCCCTCGCGGGCCGCGGCGTCGAAGCCGATGAGCGCGCGGAACACCTTCGGGGCGGTCTTCGCGAAGTCGAGGCGGGGCTGCCCGGGCAGGGTCGGCGTGGTGGGGGAAACCGTCGTGTTCGTCGTCATGTCCTTCACCCTACGGAGCGGAAAGACCCCCTGTAGGGTGCATTTTCGTGACGAGTTCATGGGTCAATTCGGCTGAGCGGATCGGGGTCGACCTCCATCTGGAGCTGCCCGCGACAGGCGGGCGGCGGGCAGCGCTCATCACCGCGCTGCGCGAGGCGGTGCGCGGTGGACGGCTCGCTCCCGGCACCCGGCTGCCGCCCTACCGCTCGCTCGCCGCCGACCTCGGTCTCGCCCGCAACACCGTGGCCGACGCGTACGCCGAACTCGTCGCGGAGGGCTGGCTCACCGCGCGGCAGGGCTCGGGGACCCGGGTCGCGGAGCGGGCGGAACCGCTGCGACACGCCGGGAAACGGCCCGTTGCCGCACCTCCACGCGCGCGTACATCACCACCCCCGCACTCGCGCGCATCAACGCAGCCACCGCACTCGCACGCGTCAACGCAACCATCACGCGCGCGTGCATCGACTCTGCCCCCGAACTCGCGTGCATCAACGCAGGCACCAAACTCGCGTGCATCAACGCAGGCACCGAACGCGCGCCCATCGACACAGCCATCGCCCGCGCGTGCCACGAAAACACCCCCGCCCCCACCCCGCCACGATC
>NZ_WVUG01000506.1 GCF_017614965.1 Streptomyces griseorubiginosus
AACTCACCAACCACATGGCCGGCGGCGCCGAACTCGCCGCCCTCAAACACGAACTCAGCCAGGTCCGCGGCGTCGACGTCGAGGAACTCCCCGAAGAGGGGGACCTCACCGCACCCGTCGCGGCGGGCGGCGAGACAGCCTCCTGACCTCCCCCCGCGAAACCGGGGCGGCCCACGTCCTCACGACGTGGGCCGCCCCGGAATCCTTCCCGCTCACGCCCTCGGGCGGCCTTCAGCCCTGGCGCGGATTCGGCTTCAGCACGGCGAAGACCGCGCCACTCGGGTCGGCCAGCCAGGCGATGCGGCCGACGTCCGGGACGTTCGCGGCCGGCATGACCACCGAACCCCCGCTCTCCCCCACCTTGGCGACGACGGTGTCGGCGTCGGCCACGGCGAAGTACGGCACCCAGCGGGCGTCCTCCGCCTCGCCCTGCAGCGGGGCCACTCCGCCGAACGAGCCCTCCTGCTGGTCCCCCTCGGCGATGCTGAGCACCCGGTAGGTCATGCCGGGCGCCTCCATCTCCTGCGAACGCCAGCCGAAGAGCCCGTTGTAGAAGCGGATCGCCGCCTCGGGGTCGCCGACGTGCAGTTCCACCCACACCAGCGTGTCGTCCTCGGAGGCCTTCTCCAGGCCCTTGGTCCGCCCCGGCTGCCACACCGCGAACCGCGCGCCCTGCGGGTCGGTGTACTGGGCCAGCCATCCCTCGCCCATGACGTCCATCGGCTCGGCGCGCACGCTGCCGCCGCCGGCGACCACGTCACGGGTGGTGGCCTGGATGTCGTCGCTCTGGAAGTACGTCGTCCAGGCGGGCTCGGCGCCCTCCTCGGCCAGCGGCCCCTGCGCGCCGACGGTCCGCCCGTCCTTCTGGAAGAACCCGTACCCGCCCGCCTCGGGCCCGGCGGAGACGAACCGCCAGCCGAAGACGGCCTCGTAGAAGGCGGCGGTGGCGTCCGGGTCGGGGCTGCCCAGGTCGAGCCAGTTGGGTGATCCGGTGTGGAAGTCGGTGCCGAGCATGGGTGCCCTTTCTTACGGCGTCCGGTGTCGAGTCGCCGCCACCATGCCGCCCGCGCGGCGGACGGCCGCGGAGCCGACCCGGATCCCGCGGGGGCTTTCACCCAAGTGGGGGCCTCAGCCGCCGAGGTCCTTGCGCAGCCGGGGCTTCGCCGCCTCGGCCCACACCGGCGGCAGCTCCCGTTCGCGCTCCGCGGCCAGACCCTGTTCCTGCCCGTACAACAGACCCCAGGTGAAGCCGCCCTCGCCCGCCGAGTACGCCGCGAGGGCCAGGCTGCGCAGATTGTCCCTCGCCACCACGCTGTCCTGGTGGTCGCCGAGCACCTTCTGCACGGCCTTCACGCGCTTGCCGAGCCGCTTGGCGGGCTTGCCGAGCGTGGTCCGCGCCGGTTCGGTGGCGTAGCGGGTCTTCTTGGCGGACTTGCGGGCCTGGTGCAGGGCGGTGTCGCGTTCCGCGCCCGGCGGCAGCTCCAGTGCGTGCGCCACCCGGCCGGCGAGCCTGTCGTACTCCTTGAGGATCGCCTTGGCGAGCACCTTCTTCGGCTTGCGGGCCGCCTTGCGGCGCAGCGGGGGCTGCTCCATGAGGAGGGCGAGGGAGTCGAGGAGGGCCAGGTAGCGCGGGGAGTTCAGGGCGTCGAGGCTGCGCTGGTGCGCCTCGGCGGCGGAGGCGACGTTCCACGCCTTCAGGCGGGCGGCGACGGGGCCGAGGACCAGTTCCTCGGGTGTGTCGGCGAGGTGTGCGGAGATCCGCTCGGCGAGGACTTCCTGGTCGCGCTCGGCCCCGAGTTCGCCGCCGAGCCACTTGAGTTCCTCGCGGACGGGATCGGTGACGTCACGGTCGAGCACCGGCCGGTAGGAGCGCAGGACGCTGCGCAGCCGCCGGCAGGTGACGCGCATCTGGTGCACGGAGTCCGGCCGGTCGCGACGTACCGCGGGATCGAGGGCGACCAGCGTGCGCACCTGCGCGTCGACATACCTGAGGACCTCGTCGCCCGCCGAGCCCTCGGCGACGCTCTCGGCCCGGCCGTCCGGCAGGCGCGGCGCGCCCACTCCGGTCTCCTCCAGCGCCCTGGCCAGCTTCGAGGGGTGGCCCGCGCGCTCGACGCCCTTCTTGCGCAGTGTCTTGTCCAGGACGTCCAGCAGCGCGGGATCGGCGTCCTCGGCGAGTTCGATCTCCATCTCGGCCCAGGCCGCCCGGGTCGTCGTGGTGCCCATGGAATCCGCGCGGACGCCGTCGACGGTCAGCTCGGCCAGCAGCGTGCCGTCCTCGTCGAGGAGGTGCCAGGTGCTGCGGGTGGACCGGATGCGCACGACCGGGACCAGTTCGGCGCCCCGGGTGCGGGAGAGGGCCAGGTCGCGCAGGGTGTCGGGAATCGTGGGGGACAACGGGGCCTGCACCTCCTCCCGGCTGTCCCCGGACAGCGGCAGCTTGAGATGCCAGCCGGCGTCGGCCCCGCCCGTCCTGCGCCGTAGCGTTGCCGCGGCGCCCGCCAGGCGCAGATCCTCGGTGTCGTAGTAGACGGCGTCCAGCTCGTCGGTGCCCTGATCCACGACCGACGCGACGTCGGCCACGCCGGTGAGCTTCGGAAGCCACGAGGTGTCATCGGCCGACGGAGCTTCGTACTTCCGCTCTGTCTCACGCTTTGACTTGGTCATATGAATCGCGTACCACGTCCGCGCGACTCCAACCGGATGCGCCAGGTGGCCGGACGGACGGCACTGATCGGGCGGGCCGTCGCCGCCCTTTCACCGGCCGCGCCCGTGGGTTCGTGGCAGGCCGTCGAGTCAGGCTCCGTCCCGGACCGTCGACAAGCTCAGCCAGGACCTGGGGCATCCATGACGGCGCTTGAGCGTCGGCAGTACAGAGCGCAGAACGCGCGGGGCGCCCACCTTGTCCCTCTCCGGGGCCTCATCTAGCCTGACTTTGTGCCGGAAATAAACAAAGCCCGGGAGCACAACGTCGTGCCGGGCGTCCGAACCGACCTCACCCGCCTCCGCGCCGTCCTCACCGTCTTCTTCGCCCTCGACGGCTTCGTCTTCGCCGGCTGGGTCGTCCGCATCCCCGCCATCAAGGAGCAGACCGGCGCCTCGGCCAGTGCCCTGGGGCTCGCCCTGCTCGGCGTCTCCGCCGGAGCCGTGGTGACCATGATGCTGACCGGGCGGCTGTGCCGGCGGTTCGGCAGCCATCCGGTGACCGTCGTCTGCGGTGTCCTGCTCTCGCTCAGCGTCGCGCTGCCGCCGCTCACGCACTCGGCCCTCGCGCTGGGCGCCGTGCTGCTGGTCTTCGGCAGCGCGTACGGCGGGATCAACGTCGCGTTCAACAGCGCCGCGGTCGATCTGGTGCGCACCCTGCGGCGCCCGATCATGCCCAGCTTCCATGCCGCGTTCAGCCTCGGCGGCATGGTCGGCGCGGGCCTGGGCGCGCTGGTCGCGGGAGCGCTGTCCCCCACGGAGCATCTCCTCGGCCTCACCGCGATCGGGCTGGTGGTCACTTTCCTCGCCGGCCGCGCCCTCCTGCGCATCCCTCCCCCGGTACCGCCGGAGCC
>NZ_WVUG01000507.1 GCF_017614965.1 Streptomyces griseorubiginosus
CTCCAGGGGGCGGGCGGGGGCGAAGGCGCGGGCGGTCTCGTCGACCGTGCAGGACCAGGGGGTCAGGTCCGCGATCGTCCTGAGCAGCGGTCCCCGGGCGTGCGGCGCACGGATCAGCCACTCGTTCCAGACCGCGCCGTTGGGTGCGAGCAGGACCTCGAAGCGCAGGTCGGGCCAGAGGGGGACCGGCCACAGCAGGGCCTCGCAGTCCAGGTCGCCGATCCGGCGCCGCACCACCGACTCGGGTGCGCCCAGGACGGAGCGGTAGCGGGAGGCCGCCGCGCGGGACCGGGGGGAGTGCAGCATCGCCTGCCAGCGCTTGTTGGCCTCCCGCATGTCCGCGATGGAGACGCCCAGCCTGTGCCGGGCGTCCTCCACCAGGTCCGGGTTGTGGTCGGCCATGCGGCGCAGCAGGACCAGCTGGAAGTCGAGGGGTGTGAAGGGACTAGCGGGGCGCTTCGCGGACGGCATGTCCTCCATGGTCGCTCAGGCCACTGACACCGGGGCGGCGGCCGTCCGGGAGGAACAGGACAGAGTTGACGTAGCGGGGGTGGCTGCGGAAGGGCAGGACGCGGCCCAGCAGGCCCTGGGCGACGACGTGCTGGACGGACGCCTGGTGGGCCTCCAGGGGGAAGCGGGCGAGGGGGACCCAGCTGGTGCCGGGCAGCACCCAGCCGTCGTAGCCGAGCAGCGACAGGTACGTCACCACCGGGGCGATGGGCTGGATGCGTGACTCCAGCTCCACGAACAGCGCCGGGCGGTCGCGGGACAGGACGCCGGTCGCGCCGCGCAGGACGGCCAGTTCGCTGCCGTCCACGTCGATCTTGATGAAACCGACGTCCCGCAGGCCGAGTTCGTCGAGGGTGACGCAGGGGACGTCCAGGGCACGGGCGTGGATGTCCCGGCGGACCAGGGAGGACACGCCCCGGTCGCCCGCGTCGTCCGGGGGCAGCCACAGCCGGGCGATGCCGGGGCGGTCGGAGGCGGCGGCCTGGACGACCCGGACGTTCGGCGGGGCGGCGGAGGTCAGCAGCCGGGCCAGGTGCGGGACCGGCTCGACGGTCACCACCCGGCGGGCCCGTCTCGCCAGACGGCGGGTCCAGGGGCCGTACCAGCCGCCGACGTCCACGGCCGTCCGGCAGTCGGCAGGACACAGTTCGCCGAGACGGGCCAGCTCGGGCTCGAAGCGCGGGTAGACGGCCCGGGCGGTGGCGGCGACCAGCCGGACGGGGAGGAGGGGGGCCAGCCGGGCGGCCACCGTGCGGGAACCGGTCACTGTGCCATCCGTTTCAGCAAAGCCTCGTGCTCGTCGTCCGACACCTGCTCACCGGAGGAGGGCAGCAGCTGCGGGATGCCGTCGACGATGGGATAACGGCGGTGCAGGCGCGGGTTGTAGAGGGCTTCCTCGGCCGCCGGCCCGTCCGGTACGAGCAGGTGCAGCGGGCCCTTGTCCAGCGGGCAGGCCAGGATCCGCAGCAGCGGGTCGTCGCGGTTCATGGTGTCAACTCCTTGGCACCGATGGGGGGTTGTTGTGGTGCGGTGTCGTGCTTGGGCATGGCCAGCAGGACGGAGATGGCGAGCGCGGTACCCGCGAGGCGCAGGGCCAGGCGCAGCGGGTCGTGGGGGAGCGCCTCGCCGAACGACAACGTGCCGAGTACGGCGGTGTAGAGACAGGTCACCGTCGTGCACACCGGCACGATCAGCGAGGCGCGGCACCGCTGCAGCGCGGCCTGCGACATGACGAGGCCGAACGCGCCGGTGAACATGAGGATGTACGGGTACGGAGAACGCAGTACGCCAACGACCGCGCCGCCCAGCCCACTTGTGGTCAGATAGCTCGACACGCCCTTGATCGCGAGCGAGCTGACGCCGTACAGCACGCCCACCGCCACGCCGTACTCGACACCGGTCGTCGGCGCGCGGTGCCGGTGCCGGGAGCGGCGCTCGGCGGCGCCGTACAGCCACACGCCACCCGCCAGCGACGGCACGCACACCAACAGGATCAGCTGGTACGGGGCGCTGCGGCTGACCGTGTCCGAGCCCTCCTTGAGCGAGAGCACGACCATCAGCAGGGCCGCGAGGATCGCGCCGAGGGCGTACCGTTCCCGGCCCGTGGTCTCCTCGCCCAGCAGCCGGGCGGAGAGCAGCACCAGGAGCACCAGTCCGGAGACGAAGATGCCCTGGGCGGCGGCGATCGGGAGCGTCCGGTAGACGACGAGCTGCGCGCCGAAGCCGGAGGCGAGGGCCAGGGAACCGCCGATCCACAGCGGACTGCCCAGCACCAGCCGCAGCAGCCGGGCGGGCTGCCGGATCGACACCTCGGGCAGCGAGGTCAGGGCCCGCTTCTCCAGGACGAAACCGAGGCTGTACAGGGTGTTCGCCATCAGGGCCGCGATCACTCCCCACCACATGGCGCGCCCCCTAGGTCTTCCGCGCGTGCAGCAGAAGGATCGAGGCCAGCGACGGTCTCGAGCAGGCCAGCCGGTCGAGGGCGCGCAGGGGACGCGGTACGCCGTGGAAGGGGGCCCCTTCCAGTCGTACGACCTCGAAACCGGACGCGGTGACGAACTCCCGCAGCGCGCGGGCGGTGTAGAGCCGCAGATGTCCCACGACCTCCGTCCCGGGCCGCCCGTGGATCCCTCGCAGGCTCACCTCGGAGAACACCGGCTGCACCCCCGCCGCCAGCAGGGCGCGGTTGTACCAGGCCGCCAAGTTGGGCGTGGAGAGCATGAGATGGCCCCCGGGGCGCAGGACGCGGCGGATCTCGTCGAGGGCCGCGTCGGGGTCGACGAGGTGCTCGATCACCTCGCTGAACAGCACGGCGTCCGCGGAGCCGGTCCTGAACGGCAGTCCGCCGCCGGTGAGTTCGCCGCGGATGGTGTACGACAGGTGGGCGCGGGCCCGTCGGAGGGCGTCCTGGGACCAGTCGACGCCGACGATGCGGTGGCCGGGGAGCAGGGGGGCCGCGGTGGCGGCCGCCGTGCCGTCGCCGCAGCCGATGTCGAGGACGGTGCGCGGGGTGCCCCCGCCCGTCGCCGGGCCGAGGGCGTCGGCGAGCATGCGGGCCTGGCGGAGGCTGCGGGGGGTGCCGGAGGCGACGGGGACGGACGGGTCCTCGTAGAAGTCGCGGAGGTCCTTTAGGCGGGGGGCGGTGGTCGTCATGGGGTGACCTCCGTCGAGTGCAGGTAGTGCTCGAACAGGTCCCTGAGGTGGGCGCCGTCGCCGTGGCTGAGCAGGGCGCGCGACCAGCGCAGGGCCAGGTGCAGCCGGCCCGCGGTGGAGGCGGTGGTGACGGTGAGGCCCCGGGGCATCCGGGCGGGGGCCGAGAACCAGACGGCGTGCGCGCGGCCGGCCTCCTCGCCGAAGTCCAGGGGGTAGGGGATGCGGCCGATGTTGCTGAGCAGGGTGGTCGAGGTCCAGGGGGCGGCGGCCCGGCGCAGACCGCGGGTGAGGGCCGCGCGCCAGGCCACCGGAGTGACCGGGGCCGTCAGCAGGGCTGCCCCGTGGCCGAGTTGGGGACGGGGGAGGGACTTGAGGG
>NZ_WVUG01000508.1 GCF_017614965.1 Streptomyces griseorubiginosus
GCCCCTCCTCGTCCGCGCCCGGCGCGATCCGGCCGCCCACCCCGCCACCGCCTGCTGGGGCGCGGCCGCCCTGCACGCCCTGCGGCTGACCGCGCGCGGCCGACTGCTGCCCGGACTGACGGCGAGCGGCCACGACGCCTGGCGGGCCGGCCCGCTGGACCCGGACGACATCGCGCACCTCCGTGCGGTCGCCGCCGCGCTGCCCTCCGAGGGACACGCGGTCCCGCTGCCCGGCCCCGGCCCGCTGCGGCTGCCCGAGCCGGAGGCCCTGATGCGTTCCTTCCTGGACGCGGTCGCCGACACCCTGCCCCGCACCCCCGCCGCACCGCATGTCTCCGGCAGGCCCTTCGCGGACCGCCGGCCCCAGCGCCTGCCCGCCGCCCAGGAGTGGGCGGCGGAGGTCGCCGCCGGCATGGACGCGGGCGTGCGCATCTCGCTCCGCCTCGACCTGTCGGCGTACGAACTGTTCGACGATGACGAGGGCGTGCGCCGGGCGGGCGCCGCGATCGTCCAGGTGCACAGCCTCGCCGACCCCACCATGGTCGTCGACGCGGCGGCCCTGTGGGCGGGCGAGGCGGACGCGGTGTTCGGCCCCCGCGCCCGGGTGGACGCGGCGCTCGCCGTGCGCCGCGCGGCCCGGATCTGGCCGCCGCTCGACCGCCTGGCCGAGCAGGACGTGCCCGACGTCCTGGCGCTGTACGACGACGAGCTGGGCGATCTGCTCGGCGTGGCCGCCACCCGGCTCGCGGCCGCCGGGGTCGCCGTGCACTGGCCCCGCGACCTCGCCCAGGACCTGTCCGCGGCAGCGGTCGTACGGTCCGCGCCGGGCTCGGCGACCGACGGCACCGGGTTCTTCGAGAGCGAGGAACTGCTGCAGTTCCGCTGGCAGTTGGCGCTCGGCGGCGATCCCCTCAGCGAGGCGGAGATGGACGCCCTCGCCGAGGCCCACCGCCCGGTCGTACGGCTGCGGGACCGCTGGGTCCTGGTCGACCCCGCCCTCGTCCGCAAGGCCCGCAAACGCGAACTGGGCCTGCTGGACCCCGTCGACGCGCTCTCCGTGGCCCTGACCGGCAGCGCGGAGGTGGAGGGCGAGACGGTCGAGGCGGTGCCGGTCGGCGCGCTGGCCGCCCTCCGTGAGCGGCTGACAGCGGGAGTGCGCCCCGCCGAACCACCCCCGGATCTGCGGGCCACCCTCCGCGACTACCAACTCCGGGGCCTGGCCTGGCTGGACCTCATGACCTCCCTCGGCCTCGGCGGCTGCCTCGCGGACGACATGGGGCTCGGCAAGACGATCACCGTCATCGCCCTGCACCTCAAGCGGGCCCGCACCGAGCCGACCCTGGTGATCTGCCCGGCCTCCCTGCTGGGCAACTGGCAGCGGGAGATCACCCGGTTCGCGCCCGGCGTCCCCGTCCGCCGCTTCCACGGCCCGGACCGCACGCTCGACGACCTCGAGGGCGGCTTCGTGCTGACGACCTACGGCACGATGCGCACGACCGCGCCGCGGCTGGCCGAGCAGCGCTGGGGGATGGTCGTCGCCGACGAGGCCCAGCACGTCAAGAACCCCTACTCGGCCACCGCGAAGGCACTGCGCACCATCCCCTCCCCGGCTCGCGTGGCCCTGACCGGCACACCCGTGGAGAACAACCTCTCCGAACTGTGGGCCCTGCTCGACTGGACCACTCCCGGGCTCCTGGGCCCCCTGAAGTCCTTCCGCGCCCGGCACGCGCGCGCGGTGGAGAACGGCGAGGACGAGGAGGCGGTGCGGCGGCTGGCCCGCCTGGTGCGCCCCTTCCTCCTGCGCCGCAAGAAGTCCGACCCCGGGATCGTCCCCGAGCTGCCCCCGAAGACCGAGACGGACCATCCCGTGCCGCTGACCCGGGAACAGGCGGCGCTGTACGAGGCGGTGGTGCGGGAGTCGATGCTGGCCATCGAGACCGCGGAGGGCATCGCACGGCGGGGCCTGGTGCTGAAGCTGCTGGGCGCGCTGAAGCAGATCTGCGACCATCCGGCGCTGTACCTGAAGGAGGAGCCAGGGGCCGACGGCCGTCTGCTCGCGCGCTCCGGCAAACTCGCGCTGCTGGACGAGCTGTTGGACACGGTGCTGGCGGAGGACGGATCGGCGCTGGTCTTCACGCAGTACGTGGGGATGGCCCGCCTGATCGCCGCCCACCTCTCCGCCCGCGCCGTTCCGGTGGAGCTTCTCCACGGCGGCACGCCGGTTCCCGACCGCGAGCACATGGTGGACCGCTTCCAGTCCGGCGCGACCCCGGTCCTGGTGCTGTCCCTCAAGGCGGCCGGCACCGGACTGAACCTCACCCGCGCGGGCCATGTCGTCCACTTCGACCGCTGGTGGAACCCGGCCGTGGAGGAACAGGCCACCGACCGTGCCTATCGCATCGGCCAGACCCAGCCCGTCCAGGTCCACCGCCTCATCACCGAGGGCACGGTCGAAGACCGTATCGCCGAGATGCTCGAAGCCAAGCGTGCCCTCGCCGATGCCATCCTCGGCTCCGGCGAGTCGGCCCTCACGGAACTGACCGACCGCGAACTGTCCGACCTCGTGTCCCTCCGGAGGCCCACATGACCCCGGGCCCGGCGGACGAGGCCCGCCGAGCCCTGCGGGAAGCCCTGGAGCGGCAGCGGCGGGCGGCGGGGGGAGAGGCAGGAGAGCCGCCGACGGAGGAGCAGTCGGAGGTGGAGCAGCCCGCGGTGGAGCAGCCTTCGGTGGAGCAGCCTTGGGTCGGGGACGCAGGGGCCGGGGACCCAGCGGCCGGTGATGCTGCGGCGACCGAAAACAGCGCGGCGACCGAGAACAGCGCGGCGACCGAGAGCAGCACGGCGACTGAGAACGTCGCGGCGACCGAGAGCGCCGCAACCGAGGAATCCGCGGGAACCGAGGAGGCGCCCGCGTCTCTCCGGCGTGATGAACCCCGGCCCGGCGACGGCGCACGTGCGGCACTGCGTGAGGCGGTCGCCGCCAGGCGGGGGAGAGGTGAAGACACCGATGACGCGGGGCGGCCGGGCACGTCGGAGGACTCCCGACCGGCCGACTCGGTGGAGAGCGACGCGGACTTGTCGAAGGCAGGGGAGAAGAACCCTTCGGCAGCGGAACCTGCGGCTGTGCGGCCCGCCACCGTGGCGCGGGAGGCCCTGCGAGCCGCTCGGAACGAGGCGCGGCGGGTCGAGGCGGAGGCCGGGCGCTCGGGTGGTCGTCCGGCCTGGGGGCCACGTCGTGCGGAGCGGGCCGGGGACGGACGCGGTGCCGGCACGGTCCGTCGTGGCGGCGGCGGTGGCGGTGGCGTAACGGCGCGCAACGTGAAGGAGCTCCTGGCCGGAGCCTTCAAGATGCCTTCGCCGGACGAGCCGGACGGTCCGGGCCACGACGACGTCCCTGTCCTCCACACCGTCCCCCGTTCTCCGCCGTCCTCGTCCGTGTGGTCCCAGCCAAACACCTCCGGTGGGCCGATGCTGGCCCACGAATGTATTGACTAGTTCTATTCAGGACGTCAGGAT
>NZ_WVUG01000509.1 GCF_017614965.1 Streptomyces griseorubiginosus
GGGTGTTGGGGTGGGTGGTGCGGGAGGCCACGACGAATGTGCTGCGGCACGGGGACGCGGCGCTATGTGACATATCACTGAACGTTGAACGAGATCATGTGGTGCTGACCGTGCAGAACGACGGGGCGTCCGCCCCCGCGCCCGGCCGGGGGTCCGGACTCGCCGGGCTGCACGAGCGGTTGGCCGCGGTGGGCGGCACGCTGGCAGCGGGGCCGGCCGACGGCGGGCGGTTCCGGCTGGTGGCCGACGTGCCGTTGAGTGCGAGGGAGAGTGTGAACGAGGGTGCGAGCGAGGTCACCGCATGACGGGCGTCGTACGACTGCTCCTCGCCGACGACGAGCATCTGATCCGGGGCGCGCTCGCCGCGCTGCTCTCCCTGGAGGACGACCTCGTCGTCGTCGCCGAGGCCGCGAGCGGTCCCGAGGCGCTGGCCATGGCCCGGGCGCACGCACCGGACGTGGCCGTACTCGATCTCCAGATGCCCGGCGCCGACGGTGTGAAGGTCGCCACATCGTTGCGGGCCGAGCTGCCCGGCTGCCAGGTTCTGATCGTCACCAGTCACGGGCGGCCCGGGCATCTGAAGCGGGCGCTCGCGGCGGGGGTGCGCGGGTTCGTGCCAAAGACGGTCAGCGCCCAGCGGCTCGCGGAGATCATCCGGACCGTGCACGCCGGGAACCGTTACGTCGACCCGGAGTTGGCCGCCGACGCCATCGCCGCCGGGGACTCCCCGCTGACCGTGCGGGAGGCCGAGGTGCTGGAACTCGCGGCCGACGGGGCGCCCGTCGCGGAGATCGCCGAGCGGGCCGCCCTGTCGCAGGGGACCGTGCGGAACTACCTGTCCTCGGCCGTCTCCAAGCTCGGGGCGGAGAACCGGCACTCGGCCGTGCGTCTCGCGCGGGAGCGGGGTTGGGTATAGTTGGCTCCGCGCCACGGCGCAGTGCGGACGTAGCTCAGTTGGTAGAGCGCAACCTTGCCAAGGTTGAGGTCGCGAGTTCGAGCCTCGTCGTCCGCTCAGGATCAGGGCCCCGGTCATCGACCGGGGCCTTTGTCGTGCACCCGCGGGGGTACGGCCCCGGTCGCCTGCCGGGGCCGTCTCGTGCGGTCAGCTCCAGCTGGTGCCCGTCAGACGTTCGTACGCCTCCAGGTACTTGGCGCGGGTCCGCTCCACGACATCCTCGGGCAGCGGCGGCGGAGGCTGCTCGCTCCTGCGGTCCCAGCCGGAGGCCGGCGAGGTCAGCCAGTCCCGCACGAACTGCTTGTCGTACGACGGCTGCGGGTGCCCCGGCTCCCACTCCTCGGCCGGCCAGAAGCGGGAGGAGTCCGGGGTGAGGACCTCGTCCGCGATGACGAGGGTGTCCCCGTCGAAGCCGAACTCGAACTTGGTGTCCGCGAGGATGATCCCGCGCTCTCGGGCGATGTCCCGGCCGCGGGCGTAGACGGCGAGGGTCGCCTGGCGCAGCCGGGCGGCGGTGTCGGCGCCGACCTGGCGGGCGACCTCCTCGTAGGAGACGTTCTCGTCGTGCTCGCCGACGGCGGCCTTGGTGGCCGGGGTGAAGATCGGGGCGGGGAGTTCGCTGCCGTCGACCAGGCCCTCGGGGAGGGCGAGACCGCAGACGGTGCGGGACTCGTCGTACTCCAGCAGGCCGGAGCCGGTGAGATAGCCGCGGGCGACGGCCTCCACCGGGATCATCTGCAGCGGCTTGCACACCAGGGTGCGGCCGGCCCATTCGGCGGGGGCGCCGGCGGGGAGTTCGGTGCTCAGGACGTGGTTGGGGATCAGATCGGCGATCTGGTCGAACCACCACAGGGACAGCTGGGTGAGGACCCGGCCCTTGTCGGGGATGTCGGTCGGCAGCACCCAGTCGAAGGCGGAGATACGGTCGCTGGCGACCATCACGAGGTCGCCCGCCTCGTTCTGGTACAGCTCGCGCACCTTGCCGGTGTGCAGGTGCACCAGGCCCGGAACCTGGAGCGGCTCGGGCTTTTCTACGAATCCGGACACGGTTCCTCCCCGTGGTTGAACGAAAGGGGCGCCCGCAGGGCTCGAATCGGGCGGTGGTGGGAGACGGGCGGGCCAATGGCTCGATTCTCCCGTATGCCGGGGATCGCCCCAGGACTGGGGTGGCTTCGGAAGGGGCGGTGACGTGGGCTTACGTGAGCTCAGTCACGTTTGCAGATGCGGTCCAGGAGGTTGGCGGTGGCGCGCTGGACGCGTTCGTCGACGTGGCCCGGACGGTCCAGGGACGGGGACCAGGCGAACGTCCCGGACGCGAAGACCAGGGCGCCGGAGGGGGCGCGGTAGAGGGACGTCTCCTGATGGCGCAGGACGCCCTCGGCGTCGGTGTAGGGGGAGTGCGCGAGCAGGACGCGGTCCTCGTGCTCGGGCAGCGGGGTGCGCGGGAAGTAGCGGTCGGCCTCGCCCGCGACCAGGCCCTCGATCTCCTCGCCCTCGTGCGTACCCGTGGCGTCCCACAGCCAGTGGTCGGCGTTGCGGACGATCAGCGGGTGCGGCTCGGGGACCCGGCCCGCGTACTGGATGCCGACCAACTGCTGTTCGGGGCGGTCGACTTCGCGCCACAGCACGGGCTTGCCCGGGCCCTTGCGTTTTCGGCAGGTCAGCAGGCGGTCGGGGACGCCGGACGGGGAGGGGCCCAACTCCACCTGCCAGTACATGGTGTTGGCGGACAGGAAGACGAGGGAGGTGCCGCTCTCGCGGGCCAGCTCGACGGTACGGCGCATGCCGGTGGACCAGTACTCGTCGTGGCCGGGGAAGACCAGCCCGCGGTAGCGGGTGGGGTCCACGCGGCCGGCGTGCAGGTCGCGGGCGTCGGCGTAGGCGAGGTCGTAGCCGTAGCGCTCGGCGAAGCGGATGAAGTCGTAGGCGTGGCCGACGTGCAGGGGCAGGCCGGCGCCGGCGTACGGGCGGTCGAAGGAGACCGTCGTCGCCGCGTCCGACTCGCCGAGCAGCCGGCCCTGTTCGTCCCAGGCGTGGTAGAGGCTGGCGCCGGTGCGGCCGTCCTCCGGGTAGAGGTTGTACGCCTGCCAGGTCACGTCGGGCAGCAGCAGGAGCAGGTCGGCGGGGTGGTTGTCGCGGACCGTGAAGGGGATGTGGGAGCGGTAGCCGTCGGCCGTGGTCAGGACGGCGACGTAGGCCCCGATGCTCCAGTAGCTCGGGATCTGCAGCCGCCAGGACAGCCACCAGTGGTGGCAGGAGACCGTGCGGTCCGCGGTCAGCGGCGGGGGCTGGACGATGCCCGAGAGGCGGGGGCTGGTGGTGATCTTCGCGGCGCCGTCGCCGCCGTAGTGGCCGATGCGGTAGATGTCCACCGCGAACTGCTGCGGCGGGTCGACCGTGACATGGAAGTCGACGGCGTCGCCCGGGGAGACCGCGCCGGTGGAGACGAAGCCCTTGATCTGCCGGCGGACGTCGTCGGCCGAGCGGGGGCCGCCTCCGGAGCGGGGCGCGGGGACGCGGGTGCCGGCGGCAGGCGTTCGGGGGG
>NZ_WVUG01000050.1 GCF_017614965.1 Streptomyces griseorubiginosus
GACCCAGGGACCGCCGTCGTCCAGTCCGGTCGCCCCGTCCGTCCCGCCCCCGTCGTCGTCCCCGTCCGTCAACCGTGGCTCCGGGCCCAGGGGTTGAACGTCACCCGGCATGCGGCTGCCCTGCGGCCCTTCCAAGCGGGGGAGTTCGGGAGCGGGGCCGCGGCGCCCACCGCCGGACATCTGCAGGCGGTCAACGCGCTGTTGGGGCAGCTGCGTGCCGAACTGCTGCGGCAGAGCGAGCAGGTCCGGGAGCTGGCCCGCGCCGCGCAGACGCGGCCCGTCACCGGGCGCCTGCAGAGGCTGCTGACGGCCAAGGAGCAGGCCCACGACTGGGTGCGTGAGGTCGAACGGATCTGGGACTTCTACTTCGAGCTGTTCGGCCAGCGCCAGTCCGTGTTCGCGGACGCCCTGCTGTCGTGCGACCGCATCGCCCTGTCCTGCTACCAGGCCGCCTACCTCGGTGTCGGCGAGGCCAAACCGCTGCCGGCCCCGCCCCCGTTCTCCTTCATGCGCACCGGATTCTCCCCGGCCACCTTCCGCCGCGGCATCCCGCTGCGCCGCCTCGGCCGACGCCTCAACCCGTTCCCGCTGGTCCAACTGCCCTACCACCGACTGGTCAACCCCTGGACCCTGGGCGCGGTGCTCCACGAGGTCTCCCACAACCTCCAGAGCGACCTCGGCCTCGACCGGGCCGTGCCCCGCGCGATCGCCCGCCGGCTCCTCGACGAGGGCTGCCCGCCCGCCGTCGTGCGCACCTGGGTCCGCTGGAACCGCGAGATCTACGCCGACCTGTGCGCCCTACTGCTCGGCGGCCCCGCCGTGGTCGGGTCCCTGCTCGACGTGATCGGCCGCGCCCCGGCGACCGTCCTGACGTACAGCCCGCGCGGTCCCCATCCGACGCCCTGGTTGCGGGCCTGGATCTCGATCGAGCTGCTGCGCAGGACGGGGTTCGAGGAACAGGCCGAGCGGTACGGGCGGTTGTGGACCGCGATCTATCCCGACCCGCGGGCCGGCACCCTGCCCCGCGAACTGCTGGCCACGTTCCAGGCCGCCCATCCCGCGGTCGTCGACGCCCTCTGCTTCCGGCCGTTCCCCGAGCTCGGCCGCCGCACCCTGGCCCAGGTGCTGCCCTTCGGCGCCAAGGAGTACGCGATGCAGCGGGAAGCCGCCGAACGCCTCGCCGCCGGAACCGACCCGGGCATCATCCCGGCCCGTTTCCTGATCGGCGCCACCCGCTCCGCCCTGGACCGCGGCCTCGCCCGCCCGGGCGTGATCACCCGCAACTTCTACACGGAACTGGCGAGGCGATGACGGTGACCCTCCGGTTGACGCGGGCGGGTGCGAAGACCGCGCCCGACGCCCGACGCCGGCAGACCGCCGCGCTGACCAGCCCGTGCTCCACGTCCGGCGTCGGCCGCTGACCTGGAGAGGAAGGAGAGCACGATGCCCACACTCACGATCCAGGTCTACCTCGCGCCCACTCCCGACGCCAAGGATCCGGATCCGAAGACCTGGCCGAAACCGCACAACGTCACACTGGAGCTCTCCCGGACGACCGGGGGGCCACCGATCACGGTGGGGCCTTCGGACGAGCGGGGGCTCATCACCTGCGAACTCGAGCCGGGCACCTACACGGTCGCGGCACCACCGGACACGGCCGAGGGCTTCACCGACGTGCGGGCCTCGGGTAATGGTGAGCCCACCGATCTGGTCCTGGCGGCCCGGAGCGGACAGCGCGGGAAGGAGCCGTACGTCGTGCTGCTGCCCGCAGTCGGCACGCAGCTCGTGCGGCTGCGGACCGTCACCCAGGAGGGTGAGACGGCGCCAGGTGCCAAGGCCGGCGTGGGGGGTGTCGAGTACGTCAGCGGCCCGGACGGCCTCATCCATGCGACGGCCAAGGGCGAGAGCGTCGACGTCGTCGCCCGCCGCGGCGGGTTCTACGCACCGCTCGACCCCAAGGCCACCGAACACCCCATGGCAGTGGACCCGCTGGCCGAGGAGCCGAAGCGGCTGCTGTACCGGCGCGCCTACGCCTGTTTCGTGATCGAAGCCGAAGTGGACGGAGAACCGGTGGTCGGAGCGGTCTTCCGGCTCGTGCCCTCAGCCGCACGCGACGAGACCGACACCCGGAGGGAGCGCACCGACCGCCGTGGCCGGTGCGTGTTCGACATCGTCGATCCGGGCATGGTGGACATCGCCGTCGACGACCTGTCCCACGCCAAGTGCGGCACGCAAGGAGTCGACGTCGACCCCAGGTACCGGCGGGCGCTCTGCAAGGCCGCCCGAGGCGAGGAGCACGACATCTCGGAGCGCTTCAGGTTCCTCCGGCTCGCCACCGAGGAGACACACGGCATCAGCGGGCAGGTGCGGGACGAGGAAGGTCGCCCGGTCCCCAACGTGAGGGTGACGATCCACAGCGAGGACGGAACGGAACAACTGGACACGACGCACACCGACGACGACGGCGACTACGACCTCGTCGTCGACCGGGCCGGCGTCTATCTGCTTTCCGCCGATCCCGGATACGGGGAACCGGTCCAGTGGACCACCGTCGACGTGAACTCCACGCCCGTCGTCCCCTTCGTCGTCACCCGCCCGCCCGGCAGGGGCCGCGGGACGACCCCCTCCGGCCAGGTGCTCAGCGACCTGTCCTCGTTCCCCGTTCTCACCGAGGACATCGGTTCCGGCCGCGGCGCCCCGGTCGTGGGCGGGGACCGCTCGGCCACCTACGGGCAGATCGTCGAGGGCGCCCTGCGGGATGTGCTCGGCTGGCGCCCCGGCTCCAACACCTCGGGCTTCCAGGCGGCGCTGACCGGGGCCTTCGAGTTGCGGGAGGTGGAGGGACACACGGAGTTCACCTGGCACCCGCGCGGCTACGCCGTCCAGGCCGACCTGGGCGCGCTCACCGGAGCGCAGGCGAGCATCTACAACCGGGCCAAGAACGCCCTGGACCAGGTCACCCCCCTGCTCGACGGCCTGCAACCCCTGGACCCGGCCGCCGATCCGCAGGACACCGAGGCCATCCGTACCATCGTGCGGTCGGAACTGGGAGAGCTGGTCGACGAGTTGGCCGTGGAGGGCGGGCCGCGCATCCAGCGGGTGAACGAGCTGTTCACCCTGCTGGCCGGTCCCCACGGCACCGGCACGCCACTCGATCCGGACTCGGTGGGCGGGCAACTCGCCCAGCTCCGCGAGCGCTTCGGGCTGAACACCGGCCGCGTCGGCACACTCGACGAGGAACGGATCGTCACCAACTTCCGTATCGTCGTCGACCACGTGCTGGCCCTGGAAGCAGGCTGGCAGACCTACCGCCGGCTGTTCGACGGCACCACCCCGGACACCTCGCTCGGCACGGTCCTGATCCGGCTGTCCCGCAACCTGGACGTGGTGGCGCAGTCCGTCGAGGAAGCCGTCTTCACGCTGGAGTCCGTCTTCATCGACGCGGCCCAGCGCCAGACGATCAGGCTGGAGTTCCCCCCTTCGGCGGACCTCCCCTCGATCCTCTTCTCCGACCTGCTGGACTGGGTGGTCCGGGTCAGTACCAGCGAGGCACCGCGGCTGATCCGGGAGGCCGGCAAGGACGGCGTCGTCGCCATCACCCCCATCCTGGACCAGCTCGCCGACCTGGTGCGCCGCACCCTCGCTCTGGCCCGCAGCGGCACTCTGCCCAGCGGCGTTCCGCTGCCCGACGGCCTGCGGACCGGGCGGGTGGTACGCGCCCTCGGCGAACTGGCGCAGCAACTCACCGACACGGCGACGCTCGCCCACGCGGTGCAGCGCGGCGAGCCTCCGCTCGTGGTCTTCGCCGAGGCGGAGAAGCACAGCGGGCGCCACCTGTGCGTCCGCCTGGTCGGCAGCGGCTTCCTCCCCGGCGCCACGGCGGAACTCTCCGCCCTCGAACGGCCGGACTGGGCCGTCATCGTCTCGCACGGCACCGTGGACACCAGCAAGCCGGGACGAGCGACCGCCCTGTTCCACGGCGTGCCACGGAACAGCGACCTCACCTGGGTGGTGACCCTGGTCAACCCCGGCGGCATCCGCAGCAACACGGTCGACGCCCTGACGACCTGACGGAGGAGACCCATGGCGAACGAACAGGACTACCAGGCCTTCCTCGACCGCATCGCGGCCCTCCGGGAGACCGTCACCGACCGGCTGTCCGCGCAGCTCGTCGCCGATCCGCAGCTGGCGGACGTGCTGACGAAGCAGATCGACGACCTGCTGCAGTCCGCGGTCAAGGCGGACCTGGAGCAGAAGCCGCCGCCGGACAAGGGCCTCGCCCAACTGGTCGGCATCGGCGACCAGGCCGCCGACGCGCTCGGCAAGACCCGGCTGCCGCAGGCGATCGAGCCGTACGACGAGACGGTGTCGTCCGAGCGGCTCGTGGCGATGGCCGACCTCTACTACATCTACCAGCACGAGATGATCGGCGTGTTCCGCGCCGTGCAGAAGCTCCAGGAACTGTTCCGCGCGGGCGCCGTGTACCTGTCCAGCGGTGCGGGCGCCTACGCCCTCTACCAGTTCGACCGCCGCGAGGTGCTGCGCTACACGCGCCGGGACCGACTGGCCGCCTACCGCCGTGCGTTCGGCTACGGCAGGGCGCCCGTCCCCTCCGGCTCCCGCGCCAACGGCGACTTCCACGGCCTCTTCGAGCACTTCGTCAACCAGGTCGCGCTCTTCCACCGCGACAAGCGGATCGCGGACGTGGTGCGCGAGCGGGCCTACGACCCGAGCTTCGGCAGCATCGCCGTGGTCCGCCGGGCCGGCCTGGACCTGCGCAACAACCTGAAGTTCACCTCGTACGGCCATGTCAACGTGCTCCGCGTCGAGGTCATGCAACTCCTCGACGAGGCGTACCGCATCCTGGGCTCGGACGACATCCGGCGCCTGTACGGCGCCGACACCGCCTGGGACGTCGTGGAGATCGTGCTCGCCCAGTACTTCGGCGAGCGCCTGGTCACCTCGCCGCGCCAGCGCATGGGCATCGCCGGCCGGGAGGTGCTGCGCTGGCTGGCCCAGCCGCATCTGCTGCAGACCCAGCGCGCCAAGTTCGAGACGCTCCTGCTGGAGATCGCCGAAAGCGCGGAGGAATGGCTCACCAGCGCCCAGTCGCTCGGCGTCGCCGTCCGCCAGGAGGACCGCCGGGGCATGCCCTGGGACCGCTCCGCCGCGCCGGTCGCGGGCGCCCAACGCGTCACCCGCCCACGGCCACCGGCCCCGCCGGTGGTCCGCGGCACCGGTCCGGCCGGCGGGACCCGGGGTCGTGTCACCGCACCGCTCAACGGGGCGCGTGTGTGACCCGAGGGGGTGAGGCCGGCGCCGACCGCGCGCGGACAGCGCCCGGGGGAACGGCTCGGCCCGCTGTTCCGGCCCACGTTCCCGGCGGGAGCGCGTCCCTCGGCGGCGGTCGTACGAGCGGCGCCCGTACGACCGCCGCCCTCCGCCATGCCCGCGCCCGTCGCGCCCGGAGCCTCTCCCTCCTGTGCGACCTGATCCGCCACCCCACCGTCAGCGCCGACCCCGCCCACCGCGCCGACCTGCACGCCTGTGCCGCGCTGCTCGCCGCGCACCTGCGCCGCATCGGACTGGACGCCGTCACCGTGCGGCCGGGGCGCGCCGCCCCGTACGTCACCGGCGAGTGGATGCGGCGACCCGGCGCTCCCGTGGTGCTCGTCTACGGTCACTACGACGTCCAGCCCGCCGGACCGCGATCGGCCTGGGCCACGCAGCCCTTCCGCCCCACGGTCCACGACGGGTACGTCCACGGCCGCGGGGCCAGCGACGACAAGGGGCAGCTCGTCGCGCAACTCGCCGCGATCGGGGCCTGGCTGGCGACCGGGGGCCCGCCCGTCAACCTGCGGATCGTTCTCGACGGCGAGGAGGAGATCGGCAGCCCCGCACTGAGGCACCATCTGCCCGGCCGTCCCGCCTTCCTGCGCGCCGATCTCGCCGTCGTCTCCGACACCCAGATGCGGGATGCGCACACCCCCGTCCTCGTCACGGGCCTGCGCGGCTCCCTCACCGTCCGCTTCGATGTCACCGGCCCCGCCACCGACCTGCACGCCGGCGCCTTCGGGGGCGCGGTGGCCGAGCCCGCCCAGGCGCTGTGCGCGTTGGTGGCGAGCCTGCACCGGCCCGACGGCCGTGTCGCCGTCGAGGGTTTCTACGACGACGTACGCCCCCCGCACCCGGACACCCGCGCCCGGCTCGCCCGCGACGGACCGACGGATCAACGGTTCCTCGCCCCGGCAGGACTCCGCTATGGACACGGCGAACCCGGCTACTCCGCCTTCGAGCGGGCCACCGTCCGCCCGGCCGTGGTCGTCACCGCCCTGCACGCCGCGGCCCGTGCCGCCGTCCCGCGCCGGGCCGGCGCCGAACTCGGCGTCCGTCTGGTGCCCGGTCAACAGCCGGCCACCGTGTTCCGGGCCCTGCGCGCCCATCTGACACAGCGCGTCCCGCGAGGGGTCACCGCGCGGCTGACACCGCTGTCCTCCTGCGGGCCGTACCAGCTGGACCTCCGCGATCCCGCGGTCGCCGCCGCACGCCGGGCCGCGGCCCCCGTCTTCGGCCGGCCGCCCCTTCTGTTGCCCTCGGGCGGCTCCATCCCCTTCGTCGGCGACCTCGCCACCACCGGCACCCGGACCCTCCTCCTGGGCTTCGGCCTCCCCGACGACAACATCCACGCCCCCGACGAACGCTTCGCCCTCAGCGGCCTGCACCGCGGAACCGACACCTGCGTCCGCCTCTACGGAGAACTCGGCGCGCTCTAGTCCTCGAGGAACTCCCCGTCCACGTACACCCACGCCCCCTCCACCCGCTCGAAGCGGCTCCGCTCGTGCAGCGCACCGCCCCTGAAGGACGCGCGGAAGGTCACCGTGCCGGTGGCGTGGAAGGCCGAGCCGTCGGCGGTGTCCAGGATCTCCAGGCCCGTCCAGCGCATCCCGGAGTCGAAACCGACCCGGGCGGGGCGGGTCCGCGGATGCCAGGTACGCAGCAGGTAGGGCTCGTCCCGCTGGACGAAGGCGCAGTAGCGCGAGCGCATCAGCGCCTCGGCGGTGGGCGCGGCCGCCTCACCCCGGTGGAAGCGGCCACAGCACCGCTCGTACGGCTCCGGCAGACCGCAGGGACAGGACGGTGAGGGGCGTCGGGACATGGGGGCCATTCTGCCCGGCCCGTCCGGCTACGCCGACTCGGCGTTGGTCGGCGGGTGCGTGGGGCGCGCCGGGATCTGGGCCGGCAGCGCGGGCAGCCGGGTGCCGTACACCCAGGCGTCGAAGAGGCCGTCCAGCGGCTCGTCCGCGTAGCGGTTCGCATGAGCGGTGAACGTCGTGGTCGTCACCGCCCCGCCCCGGTGCAGTCCCGCCCAGCCGCGCAGCATACGGAAGAAGGCCTCGTCGCCCATCGCGCAGCGCACCGCGTGCAGCACCAGCCCGCCGCGCTCGTAGAGCCGGTCGTCGAACATCGACTTGCGTCCCGGATCGGCCAGCCGCAGGTCCTGCGGCTGCGAGGACAGCAACCGGTGCGCGGCGGCCGCCAGTTGCTGCGCGCTGCGCCCGCCGGACCGCTCCGACCACAGCCACTCGGCGTACTTGGCGAAGCCCTCGTTCAGCCAGATGTGCCGCCAGTCCGCGATGGACACGCTGTTGCCGAACCACTGGTGCGCCAGCTCGTGCGCCACCAGCCGCTCCCAACCCCGGGCCCCGTCCACGTGGTTGGCGCCGAACAGCGACAACCCCTGTGCCTCCACGGGCACATCGAGTTCCTCCTCGGTCACCACCACCGCGTACTCGTCGAACGGGTAGGGCCCGAACAGCTCCTGGAACAGATCCATCATCTGCGGCTGCCGCGCGAAGTCCCGTGAGAACTCCGGCAGCAGATGCGCCGGGATGTGCCCGTGCTGCGGCACCCCGCCCGGCCCCGGGTCGCCGAGCAGCACCGTCTGGTACTTGCCGATCGCCAGACCGACGAGATAGCTGGAGGTCGGCGCGGCCTGCTCGTACACCCAGGTCGTGGTGGACGCCTTGGTGGTACGGGTCAGCAGCCTGCCGCCCGCGACCACCGCGTACGCGGACGGAGTGGTGATCGAGATCTGGTACGAGGCCTTGTCGGCGGGCCGGTCGTTGCACGGGTACCAGGACGGCGCCCCGATCGGCTGGCTCGCCACCAGCGCCCCGTCCTCCAGCTCCTCCCAGCCGAGCCCGCCCCACGGGCTGGGCACCGGCTTGGGGTTGCCCGACCAGTGCACCTCGACCGGGAAGGCGGCACCCGGGCGGACCGGCTTGGCGGGACGGATCCGCAGCCGGCCGCCGCGGTGCGTGTAGTGCGCCGGGCGGCCGTCCACCTTGACCCGGCCGATCTTGAAGTCGGCCAGGTTGAGGGTGAACTCGGTGAGCGGCGAGCGACCCGCTATGGCGCTGATCCGGGCGCTGCCCGCCAGCCGGTTGGGACCAGGACGGTAGTCCAGCGTGAGCTCGTACCGGTGCACGCGGTAACGGGCATCACCGTGTTCCGGAAAGTACGGGTCCGAACCACCCGACTGCTGAACTGCCACTGCCGCTTCTGCTCCCTGCGCCGTCGAACCACTCGCTCCCGCCGGTGCCCCGCACGCGACACCCATCGGTTCCGAGTGGCCCGCGTTCAGGGACGCCATGCCTCGATCGGGTTGCCGAGCCAGCGGGTGTCGTCCGGGACGGACTCCGCGGCCATGACGAGCGACGCGGGACCCAGGGTGGTGCGGGCTCCGATCGTGCTGCCGGGCAGCACGATCCCGCCAGGGCCCAGCGTGGCGCCCTCACGGAGAACAACAGTATCCGTCCGCAAGATCCGGTCGTGGAAGAGGTGGGTCTGCAGGACGCAGCCCCGGTTCACGGTCGCCGCGTCCTCGAGGGTCACCAGGTCGGTCTCCGGCAGCCAGTAGCTCTCGACCCAGACGCCCTTGCCGATCCGGGCGCCGAGCCCGCGCAGCCACGCGGTCATCACCGGCGTGCCCGGCACGGAACCGGCCAGCCAGGGCACTGCCACGACCTCGACGAAGGTGTCGGCGAGCTCGTTGCGCCACACGTAACCGCTCCACAGCGGGTGCTCCCCGGTGTGGTGCCGGCCCACGAGCAGCCACTTCGCGACGATCGACACCAGCGCGGCCACCGCACCGGCCCCGAGCAGCACGACACCGGACAGCAGCGCGGCCCACGGCCCGAGCAGGCACAGCAGGGCCGCCGTGCCGCCCGCGATCGCGGCCGAGCAGAACACCGGCACGATCCGGCACAGCTCCACCAGCCCGCGCGCCCACAGCAGCCGGGCCGGCGGGTCGTACGTCCGGCTCTGGTCACCGCTCTCCGCGTTCCGCGGCAGCTTCACCGGCGGCAGCCCCAGGTAGGAGCTGCCCTTCTTCGCCTTCTTCGGGGTGGCGGACAGCACGCCCACCAGCCCGCCGTCCGGCACGCTGCGCCCCGGCGCGGTCATCCCGGAGTTCCCCAGGAACGCCCGACGCCCGATCTCCGCGCGCCCGATCCGCATCCAGCCGCCACCGAGCTCGTACGGCGCGGTCAGCGTGTCGTCGGCCAGGAACGCGCCCTCGCCGACCGTCGTCAGGCTCGGCAGCGCCAGCACCGTGGACACCTCCGCGCCCCGCCCGATCCGCATCCCGAGCAGCCGCAGCCACACCGGCGTGACCAGCCCGGCGTACAGCGGGAACAGCGTCTCGCGCGAGCGGTCCATCAGCTGCGTGACCGTCCAGGCCTGCCAGCCGGTCCGGCTGTGCGTCGGGTACGTCCCCTCCCGCAGGCCCAGGCTCAGCAGCCGCACGCCGACGAGGATCAGCAGCGCGTACGCCGCCCCGAACGCCAGCGTCGCCGGGACGAGGGCGAGCGCGGCACCGCGCAGGGGCGCGGCCGGATCGATGAGGGCGTACGCCACGAGGAAGGCGGCGCCGCCCGCGATCAGCGGCAGCGCGGAGAGCACGAGGCCCGTCAGGCCGTACATCACCCGCCAGTACGTGCCGCGCTGCGGACGCTCCTTGGGCCAGTTCCGCTTGGCCTTGCCCAGCTTGACCGCGGGCGCGCCCGCCCAGCGCTGGCCGGTTGGGATCTGCCCGTTCACCGCGGAACCGGGGGCCACCTCGGCGCGCTTGCCGACGCGGGCGCCCGGGAAGAGCATGCTGCGGGTGCCGACGGTGGCGTGCGCGCCCACCTTGACCGGCCCGATCTCCAGCCGGTCGCCGTCCAGCCACCAGCCGGAGAGGTCCACCTCGGACTCCACGGCGGCGCCCCGGCCCAGCTTGAGCATGCCGGTGACCGGCGGCAGCGAGTGCAGGTCGACGTCCTGGCCGACCTTGGCGCCCAGCGCGCGGGCGTACCGCTCCAGCCAGGAACCGGTCAGCGTGGTCGCCCCGCTGAACTCCGCCAGCCGCTCGGCGGTCCACAGCCGCAGATGGACGCCGCCACCGCGCGCGTACCGGCCGGGCTCGACGCGCCGCAGCAGCAGCCGGGCGCCGCCCGCGGCGATCGCGAGCCGTCCGGGCGGACTGAACAGCGCGATGCCGCCGAGGGCGAGCAGCCACCAGGGCGCCGTCGGCAGCCAGGACCAGGCGGGCAGCAGATTGCCGAGCGCGGCCAGCACGATCGTCCAGCGCAGACCGAGCAGCGTGAACAGCGGGACCAGGAGCAGCAGCTGGACGACCTTGGCGCGGACCGGCACCGGGGCGATCGTGCGCCGGGCGCCGTCGTCCTGCGCCGACGCCTCCAGGTGGCGGGCCAGCTTGCGCAGCGTGGGCTGCTGGTAGATGTCGAGGACGGCAGCGCTCGGGTAGCGGGTGCGCAGCCTCGTCGTCAGCTGGGCGGCGGCCAGGCTGCTGCCGCCGATCGCGAAGAAGTCGTCGCGGGCACTGGCGACCGGAATGCCGAGGACTTCCGCCCACTGCTCGGCCAGCCACGCCTCGGTGCCGTAGAGCTGCTCGGCCGGACCGCCGGTCTCCAGACCCTCCAGGGGCCACGGCAGCGCGTTGCGGTCGACCTTGCCGGACGTGCGGGTCGGCAGGTCCTCGACGGGGGCGATCAACGGCACGAGCGCGGCGGGCAGTTCGGCGCGCAGCTTCTCCACCGCGGCCGCGTGGTCCCAGCCGTCCTGGGTGACGACGTAGCCGACGAGGAGCTGGTTGCCGCTGCGGGCGGTGCGCACGGCGGCGGCCGCGCCGGCCACCCCGGGCAGCGCCTGCAGCGCGGCGTCCACCTCGCCGAGCTCGATCCGCCGGCCGCCGAGCTTGATCTGCTCGTCGGCGCGGCCGAGGAAGACCAGCCCCTCCGGCTCGGCCTTCACGAGGTCACCGCTGCGGTACGCCCGCTCCCAGCCCAGCGATTCCAGGGGCGCGTACTTCTCCGCGTCCTTGTCGGCGTCCAGGTACCGGGCGAGACCGACCCCGCCGATCACCAGTTGACCGCTCTCGCCCATCGGGACGGGCTCCCCGGCCTCGTCGACGACGGCCAGCTCGTAGCCGTCCAGCGGCAGGCCGATGCGGATCGGTTCCTCGCCGCTCATCAGCGAGGCGCAGGCCACGACGGTCGCCTCGGTCGGCCCGTAGGTGTTCCAGACCTCGCGCCCCTCCGTCACCAGCCGCTGCACCAGCTCGGGCGGGCAGGCCTCGCCGCCGAAGATCAGCAGGCGTACGTCGTTGAGGGTCTCCGGCTCCCAGAGCGCGGCGAGCGTCGGGACGGTGGAGACCACGGTGATCTCCTGCTCGACCAGCCACGGGCCGAGGTCGGCGCCGCTGCGGACCTGCGAGCGCGGGACCGGCACCAGACAGGCGCCGTAGCGCCAGGCCAGCCACATCTCCTCGCAGGACGCGTCGAAGGCGACCGACAGGCCCGCCATGACCCGGTCACCGGGACCGATGGGGTCCTCGGTGAGGAACAGCGCGGCCTCGGCGTCCACGAACGCGGCGGCGCTGCGGTGACTGACGGCGACGCCCTTGGGCTTGCCGGTCGAGCCGGAGGTGAAGATGATCCACGCGTCGTGCTCGACGCCCGGGCGGGCGGCGGGAACGTCACCGCGCCCGTTGACGGTCAGCTCGTGCGCTGCCCCGACGACGGCCCGCACCTCGGCCTCCCCGAACACCAGCTCGGCCCGCTCGTCGGGGTCCTCGGCGTCCACGGGGACGTAGGCGGCTCCCGCGGCCAGGACCGCGAGGATCGCCACGTACAGGTCGTTGGTGCCGGACGGCACACGGACGCCCACGCGGTCACCGAGCCCGACACCGGCCGCGGCGAGCTCCCGCCGCAGCCGCTCCACCTCGCCGGCCAGCTCCCGGTAGGTGAGCTGGACGGTGCCGTCGTCCAGGGCGAGTTCGTCCGGGTACGAGCGCACGGACGCGTCGAAGATGTCGACAAGCGTGCGGGGGGAGGCCGCCTGACCTCCCGAAAAACGTGCGGTGTCGCCGAACTGCTGGTGGATCTCAGCGCTGAGCTCTTCGTCGAGCAGGCCGAGAGCACTGCTCTCGTGTATGGCTGCCATCGGGTCCTCGCGTCTCGATCCCGGAAGCCTCCGGGGCGCTGGCGGGCCCGCAGGTCTGCCTGGGGTTGTCCTCCTCCAGCTCCGTAACAAACCGGAAATCTTAGTACGACGCTAGGTACATGCCATCTGATCGGCCACTCGGAAGGGCCGTCCGGGACGCCATGAAGCCCCGCAGACCATCTCTGACCTGGTGATCTTCAAGGCGGAGAGAGATGCCCCACACCGTGGGTGAGGAGAGGCTCACGGGGCGCATGTGGCGCCCGACGCGAGAGGGCACACGCACGGAGCCCGACCGGAAACACAAACGGTGCCGACCGAATATCGGTCAGCACCGGAGTGTTTGCTGATGGTGTCCGAGGGGGGACTTGAACCCCCACGCCCGATAAAGGGCACTAGCACCTCAAGCTAGCGCGTCTGCCATTCCGCCACCCGGACAAGGTGTCTGTCGTGCGGGGTTTCCCCCGCGGCGACGAAGGAAACATTACCAGGCTCCCGGGGGTGCCCGATCACCCCCCGTCGCGACCCCGCCCCGGCGTGAACGGCGTGTGACGGGCCGGGCCCGGCCTTGGGGCGCGGCCGGGGTCGGAGGGAGGATGAGGGGAACCACCAGCAGTGACAGCGGGAGGAAGCAGCGTGAGCGACACGGACACGACCAGGACCGTCACCGGCGAGGACGAGGTCGTGGACCTCTGCCGCGAGCTGATCCGGATCGACACCAGCAACTACGGCGACCACTCGGGGCCCGGCGAGCGCAAGGCCGCCGAGTGGACCGCCGAGAAGCTCGCCGAGGTCGGCCTGGAACCGCGGATCTTCGAATCGCACCCGGGCCGCGCCTCGACCGTGGCCCGCATCGAGGGCGAGGACCCGTCCCGGCCCGCGCTGCTGATCCACGGCCACCTGGACGTCGTACCGGCCAACGCCGACGACTGGACCCACCACCCCTTCTCCGGCGAGGTCACCGACGGGTGCGTGTGGGGGCGCGGGGCCGTCGACATGAAGGACATGGACGCCATGACCCTCGCCGTCGTGCGCGACCGGCTCAGGAGCGGCCGCAGGCCCCCACGGGACATCGTGCTGGCGTTCCTCGCCGACGAGGAGGCCGGCGGCACGTACGGCGCCCGGCACCTCGTCGACAACCACCCGGACCTCTTCGAGGGCGTCACCGAGGCGATCAGCGAGGTCGGCGGGTTCTCGTTCACGGTGAGCGAGCAGCGGCGGCTCTATCTGATCCAGACGGCCGAGAAGGGCATGCACTGGATGAAGCTGACCGTGGCCGGGACGGCGGGCCACGGTTCGATGATCCACCGCGACAACGCGATCACCGAGCTCTCGGAGGCCGTCGCGCGCCTCGGCCGGCACACCTTCCCGGTCCGGGTCACCAAGACCACCCGCGCCTTCCTCGACGAACTCGGCGACGCGCTCGGCACCGAGCTGGACCCCGAGGACATGGAGTCGACGCTGGCCCGGCTCGGCGGCATCGCCAAGCTCATCGGGGCGACCCTGAGCAACACCGCCAACCCCACCCAGCTGGGCGCCGGTTACAAGGTCAACGTCATCCCGGGCGAGGCCACCGCGCACGTCGACGGGCGCTTCCTGCCGGGACACGAGGAGGAGTTCCTCGCCGACCTGGACCGGATCCTCGGCCCGAAGGTGCGCCGTGAGGACGTGCACTCCGACAAGGCCCTGGAGACCTCCTTCGACGGCGCCCTGGTCGAGGCCATGCAGTCCTCGCTGCTGGCCGAGGACCCGACCGCCAAGGCGATCCCGTACATGCTCTCCGGCGGCACGGATGCCAAGTCCTTCGACGACCTGGGCATCCGCGGCTTCGGCTTCGCGCCGCTCAAGCTGCCCCCGGAGCTGGACTTCGCCGGCATGTTCCACGGCGTCGACGAGCGGGTCCCGGTGGACGGCCTGAAGTTCGGCGTGCGCGTTCTCGACCGTTTCATCGACGCGTCGTGACCTCGGTAATCGCCAGCCTGTACGGAACTGACTGAGAAGAGTGAATGCGCTCATAAGCTCGTAGCTCCATTACTCCCTCCTCGTTACAGGTGATGCGATCCGCTACTTGGGATCGCATTGCCAACAAGGAGGAATAATGATCAAGAAGGTCGTCGCTGCTGCGGCTGCCACTGGTGGTCTGGTTCTCGCGGGTGCGGGCCTGGCCGTCGCCGACGCCGGCGCTCAGGGTGCCGCGGTGCACTCCCCGGGTGTCGCGTCCGGCAACGTCGTTCAGGTTCCGGTGCACATCCCGGTGAACGTCTGCGGCAACACGGTCTCCGTGATCGGGCTGCTGAACCCCGCCTTCGGCAACACCTGCGTCAACCACTGACGTCGGCCCCCAAGGGGTCGTTCGTTCACGCCGTCGGCTCCGGAGCGCGTGCCATGCGCACCGGGGCCGACCGGCCTTTTTCGCGTGATCGAGATCCGCGAGAACCAGGTCAGGATCGAAAACCAGGTCAGGATCGAAGGCAGGGGGGAATTCAGCAATGCGACAGGTCACCCGCAAGGGCCTGATGACCGTGGCGGCCGCGACCGGCGTCCTCGCCGCCGCGGGCGGTTACGCCCATGCCGACTCGGGGGCGAGCGGCTCGAGCACGGACTCGCCCGGCGTGCTGTCGGGCAACACGGTGCAGGCGCCGGTGCACGCCCCGGTCAACGTCTGCGGCAACACGGTCGACGTCGTCGGGGTACTCAACCCGGCGGTGGGCAACAAGTGCGCCAACCACGGCGGAGGCAGCGGCGCGCCGTCCGGCGGACACGGCGGCTACGGCAGCCACGGCGGATACGGCGGTTCTGGCGGCTACGGCGGCCACGGCGGCGGTACGGGCTCGCACGCCGGCGGGCACACCGGCGGCTCTCCCGGCATCGGCTCGGGCAACCACGTCCAGGCACCGATCGACGTGCCGGTGAACGTGTGCGGCAACACGGTCGACGTCGTCGGCGTCGGCAACTCCGCGACCGGGGACGACTGCGCCAACGGCGGCTTCCACGGCGGCGGTCACGGCACGCCTCCCGGGGGCGGCCACGGTACGCCGGGCGGTCCCGGCACCCCGGGTCACCCCGGCGGCCCCGGCACTCCGGGTCAGCCGGGCAATCCCGGCACCCCGGGTCACCCCGGCGGTCCGACGCAGCCCGCGCACCCCGGTGTCCCGGGCACGCCGTCCGCGCCGGGCGGCACGGGTCCCGGCGGCTCCTCGCAGGTCAACCACCCGGGCACCCAGGGCAGCCAGTCGGTCAGCGGTCCCGTGGGCGGCGCACAGCTCGCCCACACCGGCAGCGACCTGCCGCTGGGCGTCGTGCTCCCGGCGGGCGCGGGCGCGCTGCTCGGCGGCGCGGTCCTCTACCGCAAGTCCCGCGCGAGGGCGTAGCGCCGCGTGAACGCGTCACGGAGCGGGCCCCGCCTCGGTGGGGCCCGCTCCGTGTCCGCCGTCTCCGTCGCCGTCTCAGCTCACCACGTGGCTCGTACCTGGCGGATGATCCGCCGGCGCAGCCGCACCCTGCGGCTGCCGTCGCGCATCAGGCTGAGGCGGTCCAACTCCCAGTGTCCGTACTCGGCATGGTCCGTCAGCAGGCGTGTGGCTTCCTTGCGGGAGACCCCGCGAGGTACGTACACGTCGACAAATTCGTATTCCGGCATCGCATCTATTGTGCGGGCTGGGGCCCGGTACGGATAGCGTCTGCACTATGTCTGATGCTGCGCAGCCCACCGCTGCCGAGGTACGCGCCGCCGCCGAGGCGGTCAAGACCGCGCTCGACCGTCACCTGGCGGCGGTCGAACGCAGGTCGGGTGAGGACGACCCGGCTGTCTACGAGGCGTTCAACCAGCTGGCGGCGGCCGCCGAGGCGTACGACGAGCTGCTCTACGACCGTTACGACGAGGTGACCCCCTTCGAGATCCCCGGCGGAGACGACTCCCTGCCGCCGTACACGGGGCCGGAGGAGCCGAACGCGCTGAGCGTGCTGATCCGTCGCGACTACACCGTGGTGGAGCCGCAGCGGCTGCTGGCCCAGGCGCAACGGGTGGAGGCGGCGGACGAGGACAGTACGCAGGTCTCCGGCACGGTGCCGGGGGCGCTGGGGGTGCTCTTCGGTGAGTTCGAGCCGGACGAGATCGCCTCGCGGCACAAGGAGTTCGGGCTGGAGGAGGGCGACTCCACGCTGTGGGTGACGGCCGCGGAGGATCCCGCGGAGGCGGGGGAGTGGCTGGAGGCGCCGTTCGAGGGCGCCGATCCGCAGAGCGTGATCTGCCGGTTCGACGTCAGCGCGGTGTTCGACGACGAGATCGACGACGATCTCGAGGAGGACCTGGAGAGCGAGCTGGACGGCGAGCTCGACGGGGACGAGGATCTGGAGCCGCTGGACATCGATCGCTGAGGCTCCCCGCGACGGCGGCGGTCACGGATGATGCCGTGACCGCCGCCGTCGTATGCGCGCGGGCCTCGTCCGTGCGCGGGCGTCGTGTGCGCGCGGGCGTTTCTGCGCGGGCAGGTGTGACCGGTCAGCCGGACGTCGGCAGTTGGGTCGCCAGGAGGACGGGCAGGCGAGTCGTCCGCGGTTTGGGCGGGATCTCGGACACCGCCCTGGCCAGTGCCTGTTCCGCGCCGTGGACCACGGAGAGATGGCGGTCCGCCCGGCCGAACGCCGTGTAGACCCACGGTCGGTTCAGGGCTTGGGTCGCGTCCCCGGGGAGGACCACGACCACCGCCGGCCAGCGCGTGCCCACCGCCTGGTGCGCGGTGAGCGCCCAGCCATGGCGCACGGACTGCTCCACCCGCTCCTTCGGTACGACGACGGGGGTGCCCGCGCAGGACAGGTGCAGGCCGTCCGCGTCGGCCTTGACGACCCGGCCCGGCAGGGTGCGTCCGGGGGTGGGGGAATAGGCGACGCGGTCGCCCGGGTCGAAGCCGCCGAACCGGCCGGGGCCGGGGTTGAGGCGTTCCTTGAGCGCGGCGTTGAGGGCGCGGGTGCCGGCCGCGCCACCGTGGCCCGGCGTGATCACCTGGGTCTGCTCGGCCGGGACGCCGATCGCGCGCGGCACCGAGTCGGCGACCAGCTGGACGGTGCGGTGCACGGCCTCGCCGGCGTCCCGCACCGGCACGATCACGACCTCCTTGCCGGGCGCCTCGACCTGGTTGAGCTCCCCGACGCCGATGCCGGAGACCAGCTCGCCGAGGGGGCCCGGGTCCGGGGTCCGTGAGGCGACCTGCGGGCAGACCCGCGCGGCCAGCAGATCCGCGAACACCCTCCCGGGCCCGGCCGACCACAGCACCGACGGATCCCCGGACAGCACCAGCCGCGCACCGTCCGGCAGCGACTCGACGAGCAGGGCGGCGGTCTCCACGTCCAGCTGAGGCGCGTCGAGCACCAGGAGGAGGTCCAGGTCGAGCGCGCCGTCGGCATCCCGGCCGGGGCCTTCGGTCCCGGAGAAGAGGCCGGCGACGGTCGCGACCGGTGCGGCCTGCGGGGTGCCGGCGGCCGAAGCGGCGCCGCCGGGGGCCGACGCGTCGGGACCTTCCGCGGCGCCGCCCGCCACCGGACTGTCCGCGGCAGGCCCGCCCGCCGCACCGCACAACCGGACGAAGCGGTCGCGGCCGGTCGGTGTGTGGGCCGCCGCCCAGGCGCGCAGCCCGAGCGCGGTGGCCGTGCGCAGCAGCGCCGCCGGTTCGGCGAGGGACGCCTCGCCGCCGGTGTGCAGGACCAGGCCGTGGGCGGCGACGGCGCGGATCAGCTCGGCCGTGGAGCCCTTCGCCGAGGCCGCCGCGCCCTCCCACTCCTCGGCCGAACCGTCCTCCTTCGGCACGGAGTTGACCAGTCGGGCCAGACCGTCCGCGAGGCTCTCCTCGGCGAGGGCCAGGCGCTCCAGGCCGACGAGGACACGGACCGGCCGTTCCTCGCCCTCCTCGTCGTCCGCCGGTTCCGGCGCGCGCGGGTCCAGGGCGTCCTGGAAGACCAGCGCCTCGCCCTCCGCGACGGCGCTCTGCACGGCGGCGTCGGCGTCCGGCACGCTGCGCTGGGCCAGCGCTGCGGTGAGCGCGGGCATCTCCAGCGCCGTGTGTCCGGCGAGGGCCGCCTGCTCCAGCAGCCACCCCGTCAGCGCCCGGCCCCGCCGCTCGTCGTCCGGGCCGGCGTCCGCGCCCAGCAGCGCCCGCGCGAAACCGTCGGCCTGCTCCGGCCGTACACCGCCGACCCGCAGGAGCAGCCAGGGGTCCGCCCGCAGCCGCTCGTCCGCTGCCTCGCCGAGGGCGGCGGCGACCTGCGCCGCGAGCGCCTCGGGAGCGCCACCGGCGGTCAGCACGCCCCGTACCGCCTCGACGTTCTCCGCCGCGGGGGCCGAGGGCGCGGCGGCCTCCGGCGTCGGCTGCGGGCGCCGTACCGGTTCCGGCGCGGGCCTGCGCGGGGCGGGGGTGGGCTCGGTGAAGGCGGTGGCCACGGGCTTGGCGCCGCTCTCCACGGCCCGCACGGCGGCCAGCAGATCGGCGGCCTTGCCGCTCAGCTTGGCCCCGCTCTCGATGGGCCCCTTCTTCTCCGCCTTCCGCCGCTCGATCCGCTCCCGCTCGATCTCCTGAGCCGCCAACTCGGCCTCGGCCTCGGACAACCGGGCGCCGCTCTCCCCAGCGGCCTCCTCGGCGGTGCCGTCGGCCGCCGCCCCGGTCTCGCCCGGCTCCGCGGAGGCCCCGGGCGTGCTGTCCGCCGGTGTCTCGGGCGTGCCGTCCGCCGGTGTCTCGGGCGTGCCGTCCTCCCGTGTGCCGCCCGGTGTCCCCGGCTCGTTCTCCTCCGTGGTCTCGGGCTCCGTGCTCACAGCGTGCTCCAGTCGTGATCGGGATAGCGGTGCACGGGTGCCGACACATCGTCGAGCGCCCGGCAGATCTCGTCAGGAAGACTAAGGGCCTCCACTGACAATGCCGCCGTGAGCTGCTGCGCGTTGCGCGGACCGATGACGGGCGCGGTCACTCCCGGCCGGTCGCGGATCCAGGCGAGGGCGACCTGGAGGGGCGTCACGGCGAGCCCGTCCGCCGCCGTCTGGACGGCGTCCACGATCCGGCTCGCCGTGTCGTCGAGGTACGGCGCGACGAAGGGGGCCAGGTGCTCGGAGGCGCCGCGGGAGTCGGCGGGGGTGGCGTCGCCCCGGTACTTGCCCGTCAGCACCCCCCGGCCCAGCGGGGAGGACGGAAGCAGACCGATGCCCAGGTCCAGCGCGGCCGGCAGGACCTCGCGCTCCACGCCCCGCTGCAGCAGCGAGTACTCCATCTGCGTGCTCGCCAGCCGCGTCCGCCCGCCCGGCACCGCCAGCTGCCACGTCGCCGCCTTGGCCAGCTGCCAGCCGCAGAAGTTGGACACCCCGGCATAGCGGGCGCGCCCGCTGCTCACCGCCAGGTCGAGGGCCTGCAGGGTCTCGTCGAGCGGGGTGTAGGGGTCGAAGGCGTGGACGTGCCACACGTCGACGTAGTCCGTGCCGAGGCGGGCCAGTGAGGCGTCGAGGGCCGAGAGCAGATGGCCGCGGGAGCCGTCGACGCGGCGGTCCGGGTCCGGCACGCTGCCCGCCTTGGTGGAGATCACCAGGTCCCGGCGCGGGACCAGCCCTTCTATCAGGCGTCCGAGCAGGTACTCGGCCTCTCCGTCGCCGTACACGTCCGCCGTGTCGACGAGACTGCCGCCCGCCTCCCAGAAGGTCTTCAAGAGGTCCGCGGCGTCGTGCTCGTCGGTGTCCCTGCCCCAGGTGAGCGTGCCGAGTCCGATGCGGGACACGCGAAGGCCGGTACGGCCGAGATGCCTCTGCTCCATGAACGCCGACATTACTGGCCTGAACTGGCCGTGTGGGGGCCTGTGGACGACCAGTTTCCCAGGTCCGGCACCCCGCGTCGCCGCCACTGTGCGGGACGTGACACCCCATGCCCGCGCAAGCCGCGCTACTGTCAGCTCCACAGGGACGTTACTGATCGGTAAGGGGATCGGCATGCAGCTCGGGCTCAACCTCGGCTACTGGGGTGCCGGAATGGACGCGGACAACCTCGCGGTGGCCCAGGAGGCCGACCGCCTCGGGTACGCCGTCTGCTGGGCCGCCGAGGCCTACGGCTCCGACGCGGCCACGGTGCTCACCTGGGTCGCCGCCCATACCGAGCGCATCGACGTCGGCTCGGCCATCTTCCAGATCCCGGCCCGGCAGCCGGCGATGACCGCGATGACCGCGGCCACCCTGGACTCCCTCTCCGGCGGCCGCTTCCGCCTCGGTCTCGGCGTCTCCGGGCCCCAGGTCTCCGAGGGCTGGTACGGCGTCAAGTTCGACAAGCCGCTGGCCCGCACGCGTGAGTACGTCGAGATCGTGCGCAAGGCCATGAGCCGTGAGCGGCTGACGTACGAGGGCGAGCACTGGACCCTGCCGCTGCCCGGCGGCCCGGGCAAGCCGATCAAGCTGACCGTGCACCCCGAGCGCGAGTACATCCCGCTGTACATCGCCGCGATCGGCCCCAAGAACCTCGAGCAGACCGGCGAGATCGCCGACGGCGCCCTGCTGATCTTCCCCTCCGCCCAGCACCTGGAGGAGACGACCATCCAGTACCTGCGCGCCGGGCGCGAGAAGGCCGGCAAGACCATGGACGGGTTCGACGTCCACCCGACCCTGCCGCTCGCCCTCGGCGAGGACAAGGACGTGGCCACGCTCGCCGACGCCTTCCGCCCCTACACCGCGCTGTACGTCGGCGGCATGGGCAGCGCCAAGCAGAACTTCTACAACCAGCTCGCCCAGCGCATGGGCTTCGAGGCGGCCGCCGCCGAGATCCAGGAGAAGTACCTGGCCGGCGACAAGCAGGGCGCCGCGGCCGCGGTCCCGCACGAGCTGATCGACAGGACGACGCTGCTGGGCTCCGTCGACCGCATCGCCGACCGCATGAAGGAGTACGCGGCCGCCGGGGTCACCACCCTCTCCCTCAACCCCGCCGGCTTCACCCTCGACGAGCGCATCGCCTCACTGCGCGCCGGCACCGAGGCGCTGGAGCGCGCCGGGCTGGCCTGATGTCTCCACGGCCGTGGTGGGGGCTCGGGGGTCTTCCCCGCCACGGCCGTCACGGGGAACAACGCGCCGTCGCGCACGCGGTTACGCCCCGGACGTGACCCTGTCGCTCCTTCTTTTGGCGGAGTTGTCCCCCATAGCTGTTGCGATGCCCCTGTTGGGCTATTTGACTCGTTCTATGCTTTCGGCCAAGAGTCTGTTCCAGGAGATCCTCGACGACGACGCGTCCTTCGCGCTGTTCTGCTCCATCGCGGCCAGCGGGGAGTCCCAGGGCGGCTGGGAGAACGGCCGGATCGCGGCCCTCGTGCCGGAGAGCGAACGCGATCTCGCCCCGAAGATCGCCCGGCACGGCGCCGACGAGGACAAGCACGGGCGCATCTTCAAAGCCCTGATGAGGAAGCGCGGGCTCGAACCGGTCCCGGTGCCGCCCGAGACCGACTACACGATGCTCCTGGAGCGCCACGGCATCGGTCTCGCCCACGACAAGCTCAAGGCCGACGAGACCCTCACGGTGCACGACCTCGTCACCTACCTCTCCCACAGCCGGGTCACCGAGCAGCGCGCCTCCGAGCAGATGGAGCTGCTGCGCCGGTGCTTCGCCGACCACCCCGACATCGGCCGCGCCGTCAGGATGATCTCCAGCGACGAGGACAACCATCTCGCCTACTGCCACGAGGAGTTGCTGCGCCTCGCGCGCGCCGGTCACGGCCGCGCCATCCAGCGCACCCTGCGGGAGTGCGCCCTCGCCGAGATCCGCGTCTACCGGGACGTCAGCCTCGCCGTCATGGACCACATGGGACGCCTGCTCGGCTGGCCGCGGGCCAAGTCGGCGCTGCTCGCGGCCGGCATCCACGCCGTCTACGCCTACGAGCGGTTCGCGGGCTGGCGGCGCATGGTGAGCCTGCGGATGCCCGAGCGCCGCGACGCCCTCGGCGGACCGGCCACCGCCGCCGAGTTCGCCTGAGCTACAGCCAGCCCCGCTTCTTGAACGTCCGGTACAGCAGCCACTCCAGCGCGGCCATGACCAGGATCACCGCCGGGTACGACCACACCCAGTGCAGCTCGGGCATGTGGTCGAAGTTCATGCCGTAGACGCCCGCGATCATCGTGGGGACCGCGGCCATGGCCGCCCACGCGGAGATCTTCCGCATGTCGTCGTTCTGCCGGACGCTGATCTGGGCCAGATGCGCCGACAGCACGTCCGAGACCAGCCGGTCCAGGCCCTCCACCGTCTCGTTCACGCGCGCGAGATGGTCACCGACGTCACGGAAGAACGGCCGCGCCTTCTCGTTGACGAAGGGCACCGTGGCGCCGAACTGCCCGGTCCCCGCCAGCCGGTTGACCGGCAGCGCCAGCGGGCCCGTCGCCCGGCGGAACTCCAGCACCTGCCGCTTGAAGGTGTAGATCCGCGACGCGGTGTTGTGCGAGCCGCCGACGTCCGGGGTGAAGACCGCCGCCTCCAGCTCCTCCAGGTCGGTCTGCAGTTCGGTCCCCACCTCCAGGTAGTGGTCGACGACGGCGTCGCAGACGGCGTACAGCACCGCGGTCGGCCCCTTCCCGAGCAGTTCGGGCTCGTTCTCCAGCCGCTTGCGCACCGCCTTCAGTGGGGCACCCTCGCCGTGGCGGACGGTGACCACGAAGGAGTCACCGAGGAAGATCATGACCTCGCCGGTGGAGACCTGGTCGCTGTCCGGCTCGTACACGACCGGCTTGAGGACGAGGAAGAGCGAGTCGTCGTACACCTCCAGCTTGGGCCGCTGATGGGCGTTCAGGGCGTCCTCCACGGCCAGCGGATGCAGCCCGAACTCCTGGGTGACCAGGTCGAACTCGTCCTCGGACGGCTCGTGCAGCCCGATCCAGACGAACCCGCCGGCCGCCCGGGCGTCCGCCAGCGCGTCGGAGAGGTCCTCCGGGCCCTCCGTCCGCTGTCCGTGGGTGTAGATGGCGCAGTCGACGATCACGGAGCGTGTTCTCCCGTCCTCGTACGCCCGCCACGTGCGGGCGTATGCCTACCCTGGGCCGCATGCCCACGCTTCTCCTGGTCCGGCACGGACGATCCACCGCCAACACCGAGGGGGTGCTCGCCGGCTGGACGCCCGGTGTCGCCCTCGACGAGCGCGGCGCGGCGCAGGCCGCCGCGCTGCCCGGCCGGCTCGCCGCCCTGCCGATCTCCGAGGTCGTCACCAGCCCGCTGCAGCGCTGCCAGGAGACGATCCGGCCGCTGCTCGAGGCCCGGCCCGGACTCACCGTTCACACCGACGAGCGGATCGGGGAGTGCCACTACGGCGACTGGTCCGGCCGCAAGCTCGCCGAGCTCAAGGACGAGCCGCTGATGGAGGTGGTGCAGGCGCACCCCAGCGCCGCCGCGTTCCCCGGCGGCGAGTCGATGCGCGCGATGCAGACCCGCGCCGCCGAGGCCGTACGCGAGTGGAACGCGCGCGTGGAGCGCGACCACGGCGCCGGCGCCGTCTATGTCATGTGCTCGCACGGCGACATCATCAAGTCGCTCGTTGCGGACGCACTCGGACTTCATCTCGACCTCTTCCAGCGGATCTCCGTAGAACCGTGTTCCATCACCGCGATCCGTTACACCCGCCTCAGGCCCTTCCTCGTGCGGCTCGGTGACACCGGAGACCTCGCGTCGCTGGCGCCGCCCGAGGAGCCCCCGGCCGACGACGCCCCGGTGGGGGGCGGTGCGGGCGCACCGTGATCGTCGGGCGCAGTAGGGTGAAGCGGTTCACGCAGTCGCGCTCACACAGACGCCCCCGTACACACCGATCCCATGGAGACAGGACGTGTCCCGTCAGGTGTTCCTCTATGACCCGCCGGACCGCTTCGTGGCGGGCACGGTCGGGCTGCCCGGACGCCGTACGTTCTTCCTCCAGGCCACCGCAGGCTCCCGGGTGACCAGCGTGGCCCTGGAGAAGACCCAGGTCGCCGCCCTCGCCGAGCGCATGGACGAACTGCTCGACGAGGTCGTACGGCGCAGTGGCGGCAACGCGGCCGTCCCGGCCGTCGCACCCACCGAGATCTCCGACACCGAACCGCTGGACACCCCCGTCGAGGAGGAGTTCCGGGTCGGCACCATGGCCCTCGCCTGGGACGGCGAGGAACAGCGCATGATCGTCGAGGCGCAGGCCCTCGTCGAACTCGACGCGGACTCCGAGGAGGATCTCGCCGAGGCGGAGGAGCGCCTGCTGCAGGACGAGGAGAACGGGCCCCCGATGCTGCGGGTCCGGCTGACCGGCGCGCAGGCCAGAGCCTTCGCCAAGCGCGCCCTGGACGTCGTCAACGCCGGGCGGCCGCCGTGCCCGCTGTGCAGCCTCCCGCTGGACCCGGAAGGACACGTATGTCCGCGCCAGAACGGATACCGCCGCGGAGCGTGACGACCGACGAGCCGCTCGCCGACCTGCTCACCCACGGCGAGCTCACGGTGCGCGGCCGGATCCGCGACGCGTCCAACGCGGCCCTGTACTGCACGGTCACCCAGGACGGCCGGGAGGCCACCTGCGTCTACAAGCCGGTGGCCGGCGAGCGGCCCCTGTGGGACTTCCCCGACGGCACCCTCGCCCAGCGCGAGGTGGCCGCCTACGAGGTCTCCGAGGCGACCGGCTGGGGCCTGATCCCGCCCACCGTGCTGCGCGAGGGACCGTACGGCGAGGGGATGGTCCAGCTGTGGATCGAGGCGAGCCCCGAGGCCGACCTGCTGGCCCTGGTGGACGCCGAGGAGCCCGAACCGGGCTGGAAGGCCATCGGCTTCGCCGAGGTCGGTGACGGGAAGACCGCCCTCCTGGTGCACGCCGACGACGAGCGGCTGCGCCGGCTCGCGGTGCTCGACGCGGTGATCAACAACGCCGACCGCAAGGGCGGCCATCTGCTGCCCACCGAGGACGGCCGCCTCTACGGCATCGACCACGGAGTGACTTTCAACACCGAGAACAAGCTCAGGACGCTGCTGTGGGGCTGGGCGGGCGAGCCCCTGACCCCGGAGGCGATCGACGCCCTCAAGGGTCTCCAGGAGGCACTGACCGCCGAAGGAGCGCTGGCCGGGCGGTTGTCCGCCCTGATCACCGCCGCCGAACTCGACGCCACGCGCGCGCGTGTCGCCGTACTCCTGGAGACCGGCACGCACCCGGAGCCCTCCGGCGAGTGGCCGGCCATTCCCTGGCCGCCCGTGTAGGAGCAGACTGTCCGGTAAGGCGCAAGACCGCCTTACCGGCCATCCGGCCCGGTCCGGTTCGTATACGGAACATCCGTCCGGTTAGGCTCATGACATGCATGCCTGGCCCGCTTCCGAGGTCCCCGCCCTGCCTGGTCAGGGCCGCGACCTGAGGATCCACGACACCGCGACCGGCGGTCTGGTCACCCTCCAGCCCGGTCCCGTCGCCCGCATCTACGTCTGCGGCATCACTCCGTACGACGCGACCCACATGGGTCACGCGGCGACCTACAACGCGTTCGACCTCGTCCAGCGCGTGTGGCTCGACACCAAGCGGCAGGTTCACTACGTCCAGAACGTCACCGACATCGACGACCCGCTGCTGGAGCGCGCGCAGCGGGACAGCGTCGACTGGGTCGCCCTCGCCGAGAAGGAGACCACGCTCTTCCGCGAGGACATGACCGCCCTGCGGATGCTGCCGCCGCGGCACTACATCGGCGCCGTCGAGGCCATACCCGGCATCGTCCCGCTGGTGGAGCGGCTGCGCGACGCCGGTGCCGCCTACGAACTCGAGGGCGACATCTACTTCTCCGTCGGTTCCGACCCCCACTTCGGCAAGGTCTCGAACCTCGACGCGGCCGCCATGCGGCTGCTGTCCGCCGAGCGCGGCGGCGACCCGGACCGCCCGGGCAAGAAGAACCCGCTGGACCCGATGCTGTGGCTGGCCGCCCGCGAGGGCGAACCCAGCTGGGACGGCGCCTCCCTCGGCCCCGGCCGTCCCGGCTGGCACATCGAGTGCGTCGCCATCGCCCTCGACCACCTCGGCATGGGCTTCGACGTCCAGGGCGGCGGCTCCGACCTCGCCTTCCCGCACCATGAGATGGGCGCGTCCCACGCCCAGGTGCTCACCGGCGAGTTCCCCATGGCCAAGGCGTACGTCCACGCCGGCATGGTCGCCCTGGACGGCGAGAAGATGTCCAAGTCCAAGGGCAACCTGGTCTTCGTCTCACAACTGCGCCGGGACGGTGTCGACCCGGCCGCCATACGGCTCGCGCTGCTCGCCCACCACTACCGGGCCGACTGGGAGTGGACCGACCAGGTCCTCGAGGACGCCGTGCGCCGGCTCGGCCGATGGCGCGCCGCCGTCTCCCGCCCCGACGGGCCGCCCGCCGAGGCCCTCGTCGAGGAGATCCGCGAGGCCCTCGCGAACGACCTGGACGCCCCCGCCGCGCTCGCCGCGGTCGACCGCTGGGCCGCGCGGCAGGACGCCGAGGGCGGTACGGACACCGGGGCCCCCGGTGTCGTCTCGCGCGCCGTGGACGCCCTGCTGGGTGTGGCCCTGTAGCCACGCCCGGCACGGAGAAGGGGCGCTTCCCTCGCGGGGGAAGCGCCCCTCTCGTGCGGTGCGGCGCGGGTCAGAACCGCTGGATCCGTACGCTGCGCAGGATGTTGGGCGACTGGATGTCCCAGACGCCGATCACCTGGTGGCCGAAGGCGAACGCCTCCTGGATCTGCTGGTGCAGCTGCGGAACCGGGTCGTTCAGGACCCGGAACTGACCGTTGATGCGCAGGAAGACCTGCTGTGGCTGCCCCTGCTGCGGCTGCAGGACGTCGACGAAGCCGTTGGCCACGCCGGAGGCCAGGGACTGCGTCTGGACCTGCTGGACGACCTGCTGGAGGACGGCCTGCGCGAGCTGCTGGAGCTGCTGCTGGATCTGCTGCTCCTGCTGCTGGGCCTGCTGGTCGTGCGCTTGCGTCTCACCGTAGGGCTGTTGCTGCTGGCCGAGTTGCTGCAGCAGCTGCTGGAACGGCTGCTGCTGGCCGAGCTGTTGGAGCTGCGGCATCATGCCGGCCCCCGGCCATCCGGCGGACTGCTGCCCGAACGGCTGCTGCTGGCCGTAGGGCTGTTGCTGCTGGTGGGGCGATGTGCTCGGGAACTGCTGGCCCTGCTGTTGTCCCAGTTGGCTCATCTGCGGGGTGGTGCTCATGCGGTGTCACCTTCCCTGGACGGAGACTTGCCTTGACGGGTCGGTCATTCCTGAGGGACCTGGTCTTTCCCAGGGACCTCGTCCTTCCTGGGGGATGCGTCAGCCCGTGACGACCAGGCCGACGATCTCGTCGTCCGAGAACCACACCCGGACGTCGGGCCGCCCGCCCGCGAAGGCGGTGTGCACCGCCTGCCGGATCTCGGGGGACGGGTGGTTGAGGTTGCGCCAGGCGCCGGCCACGAACAGCCGGAGCCTGGGCGGGAGTTCGCTGGGATACGGCAGCAGCTCGTCCCAGTACCGCTCGGCCTGGCCCGAGCCGACCGCCTGCGGCAGCAGCCTGCCGACCGCCGCCCTGATGTCCGGCCGGTTGCCGATCCGCTGGGAGGCGGGCCGGCCCGGCGCGTCCTGCTGCGGGGAGCCCGTGGTCCGCAGCACCTCGCGCGCCCGCTCCGGGGACATCGGGGGCAGCGAGGCCGCCTTCAGCATGCCCTGCAGCGAGGCCAGCGCGCCGACCACCACCGCAGAGGCGGAGGACGTTCCGGAGAAGGTGTCCGTGTACCAGGCGATCTCCTCGGGTCCGCCCTGCAGATCGCCGGGCCGGTCCCAGAAGCCGCCGGTGGTGGTGACCTCGCGGCCCCAGCCCTGGGCGTCCAGCCGGGCGCCGTAGTTGGAGAACGCCAGCCGTGAGCGGTCCGGTCCGTGGTCGCGGCCGTGCGTACCGGGCGGCGGGGCGCCCGCGCCGACCAGGACGGCCCCGGAGGACTGGTTGGAGGGGTTGAACGGGTTGCGCCACCACTCCGGGAACTCGTCGGGGCGCCGCTCGTACACCGCGTCGTCCAGCGACTCGCCCCCGTTGTCGGCCGCCTCCACGACCAGGACGCCCCGCGCGGTGGCGTAGCGGATGGCCGCGAAGTCGTCCGGCCACCACTCGATCGCCACGTAGCCGCGCTGGTCGTCGCGCCCGGCGTACTCGAACCGGGGTCCGGGGCGGTGCAGTTCGACCAGGACGACGTCGCCGGGGCCGAGCCGGTCGGCCGCCGCGTGGATCGCGGCCGCCGTGCCGATGCCCTGGAAGGACGCGGCCGCGGTCGCCGCCTCCGGCACGATGCCGGTCACGCCCGACTCGCCCCGGTCACCACCGATCACGCCGATCACGGCGGTGCCGTGGTTGCGCCAGGCCAGGTCGGTCAGGGGCGTGCCGACCACGACGCCGGCCAGCTTGGCGGCCAGGTCCTCGTGGCCCAGCTGCCAGGCGCCCTCGACGTCGATGACGGTCACCCCCTGACCGGACCCACCGGGCCGCTGCCAGGCCCAGTGGGCGTCCACTCCCTCCGGCGCCGGACGCAGACAGCCCTGACGGCCGCTGAAGTCCGGAGTGACGGGGGCGCCCTCCTTGAGCCGGCGGTCGTCGTCCACCGAGGCGGGCACGGCGCCCGGTTTGACGTAGGCCGTGTCGATCCCCGGCAGCGCGGCGATCCGCGCCCGCAGCTCCTGCGCCCGGCTCCCGCCGCCCCGTACCCGGTAGAACAGCGTGAGGTCGGGGACGTCCGGCTCGCCCGGCGCGGCGGCCGACTGCTGCAGCCGCTCCTCGCTGCCGAACAGCGGCTCCAGCGTGAGCTGTTCGTCGCCGAGGAACATGTCGAGGGCGGAGACATCGGCACCGGCCGCCGAACGGACGCCCTCTGCCCTGGCCCGCAGCCGGGCCTCGGGACGGGCGACGACGATCAGTTCCTGCTCGGCTCCGCGATAGGTGAATCCCGCTCCGTCGGGGCCCGGCCCGGATGCTCCCGGGCCCTCGGCCGGCTGTACCTGGTCACTCATCGGTACCGCTCCCTTCGGTCCGTGCGAGTGCGCCGTCGCTGCACAACCAAGCACGCCCGGGGCGAGGCGTCCAGACCGTTTTCGCCAACTTCGTTTGAAACAAGTTGAATTGGGTAACGTGTGCAATCCGTCCGGAAACAGAGGTCACGGCCCAAACCGGCCAAAGGCTACGGACGGTCCCGCGGCGCCGTGGACACGAAAGGCAGTACTGCGGACACGAAAAAGGGCGGTGCGCCCGGCGCACCGCCCCTCTCCTCACTCCTCGGAGGACTCGTCGTCCTCGCCGCCCGGTTTCGGCGGCGTCGTCGGGGGTTTGGTATGGCCGTCCCGGCGCCGCAGATACCGCTCGAACTCGCGGGCGATCGCCTCGCCCGACGCCTCCGGCAGCTCCGCGGTGTCCCGGGCCTCCTCCAGCGTCTGGACGTACTCGGCGACCTCGCTGTCCTCGGCCGCCAGCTGGTCCACGCCGACCTGCCAGGCACGCGCGTCCTCGGGCAGCTCGCCCAGCGGGATGCGCACGTCGATCAGGTCCTCCAGCCGGTTGAGCAGGGCCAGGGTCGCCTTCGGGTTCGGCGGCTGCGACACGTAGTGCGGTACGGCGGCCCACAGCGACACCGCCGGTACGCCGGCGTGCGTGCAGGCCTCCTGCAGGACGCCGACGATCCCCGTGGGGCCCTCGTACTTGGTCTCCTCCAGGTCCATCCGCCGGGCCAGGTCCGGGTCGGACGTGGTCCCGCTGATCGGGACCGGACGCGTGTGCGGGGTGTCTCCGAGCAGGGCGCCCAGGACGACCACCAGCTCCACGCCCAGCTCGTGCGCGAAGCCGAGCAGCTCGTTGCAGAACGAGCGCCACCGCATGGACGGTTCGATACCGCGGACGAGCACGAGATCACGCGGCTTCTCGCCGCCGACACGGACGACGGACAACCTCGTCGTCGGCCAGGTGATCTTGCGTACTCCCGCGTCCATCCACACCGTGGGGCGGTTCACCTGGAAGTCGTAGTAGTCCTCGGCGTCCAGCGCCGCGAAGACCTCGCCCTTCCACTCCCTGTCCAGATGCGCGACCGCGGTGGAGGCGGCGTCGCCGGCATCGTTCCAGCCCTCGAACGCGGCCACCATGACCGGGTCGATCAGCTCGGGAACCCCCTCGAGCTCGATCACCCAGGCCTCCTTCCGACGTGCCCTCGCTTGACCCACCAACCTTACGGCGTCCGGCGGGGGCGCCCGCAGCCCCCTTGCACGGGGGAGTGAACGATCACTGCCCCGTCCGAGCCGCTCGAACACCCAAGATCGCCACCCCGGGCCACCCCGGCCCGGAAGCCGCTCAGAGCGTCGAGCGCAGCCACTGCTCCACGCTCGCGATGTGCACCGTCGCCCAGGAGCGGGCCGCCTCCGCGTCCCGGTCGTGCAGGGCGGCGAGGATCGCGCGGTGCTCGTGCAGGGTGCGGCTGACGGCGTCCTCCTGGGTCAGACCGCGCCAGATCCGGGCCCGGGTGGTGGGCCCCGACAGACCGTCCAGGAGGGAGCAGAGCACGGAGTTGCCGGAGCTCTGCACGATGCCCCGGTGGAAGTCCAGGTCGCAGGCGACCAGCTCCTCCACCGACGGCGTCTCGCCCAGCTTGTCCAACTGGGCCGACAGCGCGTCCAGTTGCTGCTCGCTGATCCGGGAGGCCGCCATCGCGGTCGCGGCCGGCTCCAGGATGCGGCGCACCGCGAGGAACTCCAGGACCGTGTCGTCCCGGTGGAAGTCGACGACGAAACTCAGCGCCTCCAGCAGGAGTTGCGGGTCCAGACTGGTCACGTACGTGCCGTCGCCCTGCCGCACGTCCAGGATCCGGATCAGCGACAGGGCGCGTACCGCCTCGCGCAGGGAGTTGCGGGAAAGGCCCAGTTCGGAGGCGAGTTCGCTCTCTTTCGGCAGCCGGTCGCCGGGGCGCAGCGCGCCGGAGACGATCATGCCCTTGATCTTCTCGATCGCCTCGTCGGTGACTGCCATGTCCGGCCTCCCTGTCGCTCCCGCATGCCGTAAAGACATCCGATGTCTTACGACGACATTATGGGGGTTCACCGGGCTGAAAGGGGGCGGCTCCGTCGGCGGGGAGCCGCCCCCTTCCCGGCGGGCCGGCTACTTCTTGTCGAGCAGGTCCTGCACCTTGGCGCGGACCTCGTCCGTGGCCAGGCCCCGGATCGTCAGCGTCGTGCGGCGGCGCAGCACGTCGTCCGGGGTCTCGGCCCACTCGTTGTCCCGGGCGTAGACGACCTGCGCCCAGATCTCCGGCGCGTCCGGGTGGACCCGCTCGCCCAGTTCCGGGTTGTCGTTCGCCAGGCGGGCGATGTCGAAGGCCAGGGAGCCGTAGTGCGTCGCCAGGTGCTTCGCCGTGTCGGCTGCCATCCGCGGACCCGGCGCCGGGTTGTCGACCAGCAGACGGTGGGCGACCGCGCGCGGGTTGGCGACACCGGGCAGCGGCAGCTTCTTCGGCAGGGAGGCGATCGGCTCGAAGTCGTCACCGAGCGGGGCGCCCGGCAGCGCCTCCAGCTTCTTCATGACCGTGCGGCCGATGTGCCGGAAGGTCGTCCACTTGCCGCCCGCGACGGACAGCATGCCGCCCCGGCCCTCGGTGACGACGGTCTCGCGCTTGGCCTTCGCCGTGTCGCCGGGACCGCCCGGCAGCACCCGCAGACCCGCGAAGGAGTAGGTGATCAGGTCACGGCTCAGCTGCTGGTCCCGGACCGAGAACGCGGCCTCGTCCAGGATCTGGGCTATGTCCTTCTCGGTGACCGCCACGTCCGCCGGGTCGCCCTCGAACTCCTCGTCGGTCGTGCCGAGCAGCAGCATGTCCTCCCAGGGGAGGGCGAAGGTGATGCGGTACTTGTCGATGGGGGTGGCCAGTGCCGCCTTCCACGGGGAGGTGCGCTTGAGGACGAGGTGCGCGCCCTTGGAGAGGCGGATGGACGGGGCCGCGTTCGGGTCCTCCATCCGGCGCAGGTGGTCCACCCACGGCCCGGTCGCGTTCAGCACCAGCCGGGCGTTGACGCCGAACTCGTCGCCCGTCGTACGGTCCCTCAGGTCCGCGCCGGTCACCCGGCCCTGCGTGAACCTCAGGCCGGTCACCTCGGCGTGGTTCAGCACGACGGCGCCCGCCTCGACGGCCGCGCGGACCGTCATCAGCGCCATGCGCGCGTCGTTCATCTGGTCGTCGCCGTACACCGCGACGGCCTTGAGGTTCTCGGTGCGCAGTTCGGGCACGTCCTGCGCCGCCTTCGCGGGCGACAGGAGGTGGCCGACGCCGTCACCGAACGCGGAGAGCGCGGAGTAGGCGAAGACGCCCGCCCCGAGCTTCGCGGCGCCGTGCGGCCCGCCCTTGTACACGGGGAGGTAGAACGTGAGCGGGTTCGCCAGGTGGGGGGCCACCTGGCGGGAGACCGCACGGCGCTCGAAGTGGTTCTCCGCCACCAGCTTCACCGCGCCGGTCTGCAGATAGCGCAGACCGCCGTGGAGCAGCTTGGAGGAGGCGGAGGAGGTGGCGCCGGCGAAGTCGCCGGCGTCGACCAGAGCCACCCTCAGGCCGGACTGCGCGGCGTGCCAGGCGGTGGAGATGCCCAGGATGCCGCCGCCGATCACAAGAAGGTCGTACGACGCCTTGGCGAGCTGCTCCCGGGTCTCGGCCCGGCTCGGGTTCGAGCCGGAGGCCGGGTGCGTCCCCAGGGCAGGCACGGACTGGAGGGTGGACTGACTGGTCATTTCGGGTTCTTACTCCTCATCAGAGCGTGCGAGAGCCGTCGGGAGCTCTCGTCAGCTCTCGTCGTCCTCGAGCCAGCCCATGGTCCGCTCGACGGCCTTGAGCCAGCTCTTGTACTCACGGTCGCGGGCGTCCGCGTCCATGCGGGGGGTCCACTCGGCGGCCCGGCGCCAGTTGGCGCGGAGGTCGTCGGTGCTGGTCCAGAAGCCGACGGCGAGACCGGCGGCGTAGGCGGCACCGAGGCAGGTGGTCTCGGCGACCATCGGGCGCACCACGGGCGCGTCCAGGAAGTCCGAGAGGGTCTGCATCAGCAGGTTGTTGGAGGTCATGCCGCCGTCGACCTTGAGGGCCGCGAGCTCCACGCCCGAGTCCTTGGTCATGGCGTCCGTGATCTCACGGGTCTGCCAGGCGGTGGCCTCCAGGACCGCACGGGCGAGGTGCGCCTTGGTGACGTACCGGGTCAGACCGGCGATCACACCGCGGGCGTCGGAGCGCCAGTACGGGGCGAACAGACCGGAGAAGGCCGGCACGAAGTAGGCGCCGCCGTTGTCCTCGACGGACAGGGCGAGCGTCTCGATCTCGGCGGCGGTGGAGATCAGGCCCATCTGGTCGCGCATCCACTGCACCAGCGAACCGGTGACGGCGATCGAGCCCTCCAGGGCGTAGACCGGCTTGTCGTCGCCGATGCGGTAGCCGACCGTGGTCAGCAGGCCCGAGTAGGAGTTGATGATCTTCTCACCGGTGTTCATCAGCATGAAGGTGCCGGTGCCGTACGTGGACTTGGCCTCGCCCTCGGAGAAGCAGGTCTGGCCGAACAGGGCCGCCTGCTGGTCGCCGAGCGCGGAGGCGACCGGGATGCCGCCGAGCAGCTCGCCCAGCTTGCCGCCGGTGACCTCGCCGTAGATCTCGGAGGAGGAGCGGATCTCGGGCAGCATCGCCAGCGGCACACCGATCGACTCGGCGATCTTCTCGTCCCACTCCAGCGTGTGGAGGTTCATCAGCAGGGTGCGGGAGGCGTTGGTGACGTCGGTGTAGTGCTTGCCGCCGTTGACACCACCGGTGAGGTTCCAGATGACCCAGGTGTCCATGGTGCCGAAGAGGATGTCGCCGCGCTCGGCGCGCTCGCGCAGGCCCTCGACGTTGTCGAGCAGCCAGCGGGCCTTGGGGCCGGCGAAGTAGGAGGCGAGGGGGAGACCCGTCTCGCGGCGGAAGCGGTCCTGGCCGACGTTGCGGCCGAGCTCCTTGCACAGGGCGTCGGTGCGGGTGTCCTGCCAGACGATGGCGTTGTGGACCGGCTCACCGGTGTTCTTGTCCCACAGCAGCGTGGTCTCGCGCTGGTTGGTGATGCCGATGGCCTTGATGTCGTCCCGGGTGATGCCGGCCTTCTGGATGGCTCCGGCGACGACCTCCTGGACGTTGGTCCAGATCTCGTTGGCGTTGTGCTCGACCCAGCCCGGCTTCGGGAAGATCTGCTCGTGCTCCTTCTGGTCGACGGAGACGATACGGCCGTCCCGGTCGAAGACGATGCAGCGGCTGGAGGTGGTGCCCTGGTCGATGGCGGCGATGAAGGGGCCGGCGGTGTGCGCGTCGGTCACTGTGTGCTCCTGGGGTTCCGTGAGTTAGGGGGAGGGTCTACCGAGTTGCTTTAAGCAAAAGCGACGTTGTAGATGCCTGCAGCGATCGCGCCGCCGATGAGCGGACCGACCACCGGGATCCAGGCGTAGCCCCAGTCGGAGCCGCCCTTGTTGGGCAGGGGCAGAAGGGCGTGCACGATGCGCGGGCCCAGGTCACGGGCCGGGTTGATCGCGTAGCCCGTCGGTCCGCCGAGGGAGAGACCGATCGAGACGACCACGAGCGCGGTGATCAGGGCGCCCAGGGTGCCCAGGCCGTTGCCCTTGTCGTTGAGGCCCTGGGTGAGGACCGCGAGCACCAGCACCACGGTGCCGATGATCTCGGTGGCGAGGTTCTGCCAGACGACCCGGATCTCCGGACCGGTGGAGAAGATGCCGAGCACGGGGCCCGCGCCCTTCTCCTGCGCCTCGACGGCCTTGGCCGCGGTGGCCTGCGCGCCGGGACCGCCGACGATCTCCCGGTCAGTCAGGTGCGCGTGGAACTGGCCGTAGTAGGCCACCCAGACCAGGGTCGCACCGATCGCGGCGCCGAGCAGCTGCCCTGCCCAGTAGACCGGGACGTCGCTCCAGTCGCCGTCCTTGATGGCGAGCGCGAGCGTCACGGCCGGGTTGAGGTGGGCGCCGGAGAGCGGCGCCGAGGTGTACACGGCCGTCAGTACGGCGAAACCCCACCCGAAGGTGATGGCGAGCCAGCCGGCGTTACGGGCCTTGGAGGCCTTCAGCGTCACGGCGGCGCAGACGCCTCCGCCGAGCAGGATGAGTATGGCGGTACCGATGGTCTCGCCGATGAAGATGTCGGAGCTGGACACCCGCGACTCCTTTGTCCTTCGTCCAGGGGACCGAACCCCGGGTCCCTCCGGAGGTTCGAGCTGCCCTCGGGGATGAGAGCGGTGTCGGCCCTTGGCGTTGTCACACTCTAACGCGTATTGCCGGTAGGTGTTCGACAATGCCGACCGATGGACGGGAGTCTTGCCGGGGCGTTACGTGCTCGTCAAGAGTTCTGTTGTCGAAAGCACGGCCGAAAACCCGATCGTTACTGATTGCCGCGAACAGTCGATCTTGCAGGTCAGATGGGTACTGGCGAGTAACAACAAGGGCCGGGGCACACCACCGTGCCCCGGCCCTCGCTCATCTCTGCTCGCACAGACGTACGACAGGCGTACGGCAGACGTAAGGCAGCCGTACGACCCCTCAGAAACGCCCCGCCCCCAGGTCCCGCGAGACCGCGCGGGCGCAGTCCCGCACGGCCGCGATCAGCTCCGGACGCAGCTCCCCGTCGCGGCGCAGCCGCTCCACCGCACCGGTGATGCCGACCGCGCCCACCGGCATCCGCCGCCGGTCATGGATGGGCGCGGCGACCGACGCCACGCCCTCCCAGGTCTCCTCGACGTCCGACGCGTAGCCACGCGCGCGCGTGATGTCGAGGATGTGCTCGAAGTCCTCCAGGTCGCACGTGGTGCGCTCCGTGAACGGCTTGCGGTCGGCCTCGACCGCCTCGCTGTGCGCCACCGGGTCGTACGCCGACAGCACCTTGCCCAGAGCCGTGGAGTGCAGCGGCTGCATCGCCCCGATCTCCAGCACCTGCCGGCTGTCGTCGGGCCGGAAGACGTGGTGCACGATCAGCACGCCCTGCTGGTGCAGCACGCCGAGATAGACGCTCTCGCCGCTCGACCGCGCCAGGTCGTCCGTCCACACCAGGGCGCGCGCCCGCAACTCGTGCACATCGAGATAGGTGGTGCCCAGGCGCAGCAGCTCGGCGCCCAGCTGATAGCGCCCGGAGGCGTCGTCCTGCTCGACGAAACCCTCGGCCTGCAGGGTGCGCAATATGCCGTGGGCGGTGCCTTTGGCGAGGCCGAGCGACGAGGCGATGTCCGAGAGGCCGAGCCGTCGCTCGCCGCCCGCGAGCAGCCGCAGCATCGCGGCCGCCCGTTCGAGCGACTGGATGTTCCGTGCCATCGCCGTCCTGCCTCCGTCCCCTTCGACAGCCGAGTTACGGCGCCGCTGCCGCTGTTCGGCAATGTCGAACACTACCGGTCGATGACGACCCACCGCTAATGGTCGGTAGACATCTGTTGCGTCACCGGTGTCCCGTCGGTGACCTGCCGCCATCCTGGTCCGTCCCGTGGACTGACCGACCATCCCGGACGGGACCCGGCTACCCTGGCGGCGTGCGCCCTCCCTGGGAAGACCCGGGGAACACGCAAAGCCGACAGCCGTCGCACTCAAGGGAGCCCCTTTCATGGCCTCGTCGCCACTGACCCCTTCCGCCGACAGCCGGACCCGTGCGTCCGCGCTCCGTGAGGCCCTCGCCACCCGGGTGGTGGTGGCCGACGGAGCGATGGGCACCATGCTCCAGGCCCAGGAGCCCACCCTCGAGGACTTCCAGAACCTCGAAGGCTGCAACGAGGTCCTCAACGTCACCCGCCCCGACATCGTCCGTTCGGTCCATTTGGCCTACTTCGACGCGGGCGTCGACTGCGTCGAGACCAACACCTTCGGCGCCAATCTCACCGCGCTGGGCGAGTACGACATCGCCGAACGCGTCGCCGAGCTGTCCGAGGCCGGTGCCCGGATCGCCCGCGAGACGGCGGACGAGTTCGCCGCCCGGGACGGCCGGCAGCGCTGGGTGCTGGGCTCCATGGGCCCGGGCACCAAGCTGCCCACCCTCGGCCACACGACCTTCGGCGCCATCCGCGACGCCTACCAGCAGAACGCCGAGGGCCTCCTCGCCGGCGGTGCCGACGCCCTGCTGGTGGAGACGACCCAGGACCTGCTGCAGACCAAGGCATCGGTCATCGCCGCTCGCCGGGCGATGGAGACCGCGGGCTACGAGGTCCCGCTGATCGTCTCCGTGACCGTCGAGACGACCGGCACGATGCTGCTGGGCTCGGAGATCGGTGCCGCGCTGACCGCGCTGGAGCCGCTGGGCATCGACATGATCGGCCTGAACTGCGCGACCGGCCCGGCGGAGATGAGCGAGCACCTGC
>NZ_WVUG01000510.1 GCF_017614965.1 Streptomyces griseorubiginosus
CCCCATTCCCCCCTGGCCGATAATCCCGCCCAATCGATAACGCCCGTTCACCAGCAGCCCTGGAACACCGCCACCGCTCACATTCCCCGGCAAACCGCTGCACCCCCTCAACGACCGCCCCGACGGAAACACAATAGTCACACTTAGTGCCGTATCAGCATAGTGCGGAGAAATCTTGTGGTACCTCTTCAAGTACTGCGAATTCAGGCGCAGCTCAGGGGGACGCAAGGGGGACGAACATGAGTTCTCGTCGTACGACGGCCATAGCGGGATCACTGGTCACGGCGGCCTTTTCGGCCGTGCTGATCCTTTCCTGCACGGCCAGCGCCGACGATCAGGGGCCCGGGAGCAGCCAGGGGGGAAAGGCCATGGACGCGGCCCCGGCAGGCGTCAAGCTGACGACTCTCCTGCCCTCGAGGATCTCGGTCGACAACAGCACGCAGAAGACGGCGATCACCGCCACGGTGAAGAATCAGGGGACCAAGGACAGCGGAAAGATCCAGCTTCTGGTCGTCGGTTTCGACGGCCTCACCGTCAAGAACGTCCAGGGCTGCTCCGCGATCGGTAAGAATGACCTTCCCGCGGGGTCGAACAGCGGATTCGCCTGCCCGATCGACAATCTGGCGGCCGGAAAATCGAAGTCGTACGCCGTGGACGCCACGTACGACCTGAAAAAGCAGGGCAAGATCTGCCTGCCCGTCCAGGCCGGTGACGGGAAGAAGACGTACTGGCAGCAGGGCCCGGTGCCGTTCGGTACGACGAACCCGTCGCCGAACGCCCCGGCCACCCCGCTGCTCCTCGGCACCGACAACAAGCCGGTGGCACCGAGCGGCGGCGAACTGCCCAAGACCGGTGTCGGACAGGACCTGCTGCCGCTCGGCGCGGCGGGCGCGGCGCTGCTGACCGCCGGCGCGTTCGGGCTGTGGTGGTCGACCCGGCGGCCCACCCAGCAGCTGCGCGGCTGAGTACGGCCATCGCGGGCCGGGGCGTGCGAGCGTCCCGGCCCGTCGCTTCACCTCACGAAACGTCACCTCACTTCACCTCATCCTGCTTCACCCGAAAAGCTGACGGCGGGTGTCAGGTTATGCGGGCAGGATGCCGGTCATGACCTCCGCCGACAACACCGCGACTCCCCGTTTCCTCCGCCCCGGCGACTCCGGCTACGACGACGAACTGGCCGGTTTCCAGACCGGGTTCGTCCAGCGCCCCGCCGTGGTCTGCCCCGCCGGGACCGCCGAGGACGTGATCGCCGCCGTGCGGTACGCGGCGCAGAGGGACCTGCCGATCGGCGTCCAGGCCACCGGGCACGGACTGCCCGGCGGCTTCGAGGGCGGCGTCCTCGTCACGACGAAGCGCATGGACGGGGTCACCGTCGACGCGGAGGCGCGCACCGTGCGCGTCCAGGCCGGCGTCCGCTGGGGCCAGGTCGTCGCGGCCGCCGCACCGCACGGGCTCGCGCCGCTGGGCGGCTCCGCGCCGGGCGTCGGCGCCGTCTCCTACACGCTGGGCGGCGGACTGAGCATCCTGGCACGGGAGTTCGGCTACGCGGCCGACCATGTGCGGTCCCTGGACGTCGTCGCGGCGGACGGGCGGCTACGGCACGTCACCCGCGAGTCGGACCCCGACCTGTACTGGGCCCTCCTCGGCGGCGGCCACAACTTCGGCGTCGTCACGGAGCTGGACATCGGTCTCGTACCGGTGCGGACGCTGTACGGCGGCTCGGTGGCCTTCGACGGGCGGGAGACCGATCCGGCGGTCCTGCTGCGGGCGTACGAGGAGTGGACACGAACCGTGCCCGACGGGCTGACCTCGTCCTTCGCCGCCGTACCGTACCCGGACCTGCCGGCGCTTCCGCCGCATCTGCGGGGGCGGTACGTCGTCTCGGTACGGGTCGCCCACACCGGAGCCGACAGCGAGCGAATCACCGCGCCGCTGCGGGAGTTCGGGCCGGTGATCGCCGACTCGCTGCGGGAGATGCCGTACGCCGAGAGCCACACCATCCACAGCGACCCGGACTTCCCGCACGCCTACTACGGGGACAGCGCGGTGCTGGGCGAGCCGGCCGTCGACCGGGTGGCCGACGTGCTCGCGCGCACCGGGCCGGACGCGGGCGGGCCGATGTGTGTCGTGCAGGTCAATCATCTGGGCGGGGCGCTCGCGCGGCCCGCGCCGAACTCGGTGCCGTACCGCGAAGGCCGTTTCCTGGTGCGGCTGTTGACGGTCGGGGACCGTCAGCAGGCGCGGGCGGTGCTGGACCCGGCGTTCGCGCTGCTCGCGCCGGTCACCCTCGGCCGGGCGCTCAACTTCGCCTTCGGGGCCGGGGACCGGACCGAGGGGCTGTACGACGACGGGACGCGCAAGAGGCTCGCCGGGCTGAAGTCTCAGTACGACCCGGCGAACCTCTTCCGCAGGACCTACGACGTCAGCGCCTGACCAGCTTCCAGGCGGCCGGCATGACGCCCATCGCCAGGGCCGCCTTCAGGGCGTCGCCGATCAGGAACGGGGTGAGGCCGGCCGCGATCGCGGCGGAGAGGGACATGTCGGCCGCGTAGGCCAGGTACGGGACGCCGACGGCGTAGATGAGCGCCTCGCCCAGCAGCATCGTGCCCGCCATGCGCACCACGGAGCGGTCGGCGCCGCGACGGGCCAGGGCGCCCACGACGGTGGAGGCGAGCAGCATGCCGAGGATGTAGCCGAAGGAGACGGACGCGCCGGAGCTGCCGCCGGCGAACCACGGCACACCGGCGAGCCCGGCCAGCGCGTACAGCACGAGCGAGGCCAGGCCGCGGCTCGCGCCGAGCGTCGTGCCGACCAGCAGGGCGGCGAAGGTCTGGCCGGTCACCGGGACCGGGGAGTGCGGGACGGGCACCGAGATCTGGGCCGCGAGACCGGTGAGCGCCGCGCCGCCGAGCACGAGCGCCACGTCCCGCACACGGGACGCGGGGAGCAGGTCGGCGAGGACCTCGCGGGGGCGGACGGTGGCGGCAGCGGTGCTCATGGGGACTCTCCGCGGGTGTCGGGGGCATGCAGGGACAGGGTGACGTTAACCCGCGTGCCCGGAGGTGATCACCGTCAGCGTTCGACAAAGGGTGGAGCGACGGCTTGGTGGGCTCCGGACAAAGAGTGCTGGTTACACCCGGTTCGGCGTGACACTGGTCACTGAGGCCGGGACGTCTCCCTCACGTGGCGGGCCGGAGCCCGGACTGTCGAATCCCACCAAACGAATCCTAGTGGTCTGGCCGGATTCACCGTTTCTCGCCTACTCTTCGGGACATGGTCGCCCAGTCCCGGTACTTCACGTCGCGTCGCTATGTCGACCTGCGACGCCAGGGGACCGCCACCTGTAGCCGCGCACGACTCAGCACCAGCGTCTGAGGCGGGTTCCGGCGCGCCTCACGCTCCGAGACGTGTCGGCCCCCGTTCCCGAGGACGTTTTCCCCATGCCCCGTACCGCCG
>NZ_WVUG01000511.1 GCF_017614965.1 Streptomyces griseorubiginosus
GGGCGGCCGGGCGGCGCCTTGAGCGCGGCGTCGCTGGCGAACCGGCCTGCGGCCACGGAGGCCGCGCCGGCGGCCAGGGCTACGGTGACGGCGGCGGCCGTCGCTTTGACAGTGCGCACCCGTCCAGTGTCCTGGCGGTCCGGGTGCCCGGCCAGCGGAAGGGGGAAGCGGGGTGATGCCGTCCGTCGGCGGCGGTGTGGTGTGCTCACCCCACCCCGGTACCCCGTGACGTCACCTCTGCTGCCCGTACCCCCGCAGCTTTTCGCCCACCTCCTCGACCTGGGCGAGGGAGAGCAGGTGCGGGGACATGCCCGGCACCGAGGAGGCGGTGAGCCACAGGCGGCACATCCACTCCAGCTGGGCCGTGCGGTCGTAGGCCTGGGACAGGCTCGTGCCGTGGGCGACGGTGCCGTGGTTCTGCAGGAGGCAGGCGGTGCGGTCGGCGAGGGCGCGGAGCATGTTCTCGGCCAACTCGTGGGTGCCGTACGTCGCGTACGGGGCGACTCGGACGGGGCCGCCCAGGGCCGCGGTCATGTAGTGGATCGTCGGGAGCTCGGGGACGAGGGTGGAGACCGCCGTCGCGTGGACGGCGTGGGTGTGGACGACCGCCCGGGCGCCGGTCGAACGGTATACGGCGAGATGCATCGGCAGCTCGCTCGTCGGGACCAGGGTGCCGAGGACCTGCCGGCCGTCGAGGTCGACGCCGGTGATGTCGTCCGGTGCGAGGCGGTCGTAGGGGACGCCCGAGGGCGTGACCAGCACGGTGTCGCCGACACGCGCCGAGACGTTGCCCGATGTGCCGACGACCAGGCCGTCGGCGACGGTGCGGCGGGCCGTTGCCACGAGCTCCTCCCAGGCCCGCGCCTCCTCGGGGAGCGCGCCCCGCTCTCCCCGTCCGCTGTGCCCGTCCCGCTGCTGTTCACCCATGCCGCGATCATCGCAGGCGCAGGTCGGCCGATACCCGAGTTCGCTCGGGACTACCGATCGCGACACCCTGGCGCCCATCTCAGTTCATCTTCCGTTCACCCAGGTTTCCTACGGTCAACCGACCGATGACTTCGAACGATTGCCTGGGTAAATGGAAAACTTCTCGCTGATCCTCGCGATTGTGGTGATCACCGCACTCGCGTTCGATTTCACGAACGGTTTCCACGACACCGCCAACGCGATGGCCACCACCATCTCGACCGGCGCACTCAAGCCCAAGGTCGCGGTGGCCATGTCCGCCGCGCTCAACCTTGTTGGCGCCTTCCTCTCCGTGGAGGTCGCGAACACGATCTCCAAGGGTCTCGTCGATGAGAACGGCATCCGTCCCGAGGTCATCTTCGCCGCCCTGGTCGGCGCGATCCTCTGGAACCTGGTGACCTGGCTGGTGGGCCTGCCCTCCAGTTCCTCGCATGCCCTGATGGGCGGTCTGATCGGCGCCACCGTCGCCTCGGCCGGCTTCGGCGCGGTCCACGGCGACGTGCTCGTCACCAAGGTGCTGCTGCCGGCGCTCGCCGCCCCGGTCGTCGCCGGGCTCGCCGCGATGCTCGCGACCCGCTTCTCCTACGCCCTCGACCGCAAGGCCGACGGCAAGGCGGCCGAGAAGGGCTACCGCGCCGGGCAGATCGCCTCGGCCGGCCTGGTCTCGCTGGCCCACGGCACCAACGACGCGCAGAAGACGATGGGCATCATCACCCTCGCCCTGGTCGCCGGCGGCGCCGTCGCCCCCGACTCCGACCCGCCCACCTGGGTCATCCTCTCCGCGGGTCTGGCCATCGCGCTCGGCACCTACATCGGCGGCTGGCGCATCATCCGCACGATGGGCAAGGGTCTGACCGAGCTTCAGCCGCGGCAGGGCTTCGCCGCCCAGACCAGCGCTGCCACGGCCATCCTGGCCTCCTCGCACCTCGGTTTCTCCCTCTCCACCACGCACGTCGTCTCCGGTTCGGTGATGGGCGCGGGCCTCGGCCGCAAGGGCGGGGTGGTGCGCTGGTCCACCGCGACCCGGATGCTGGTCGCGTGGGTCCTGACGCTGCCGGCCGCCGCCCTGGTCGGCGCGGGCGCGGAGTCCGTGACGGACCTCGGGGACTGGGGCACCGCCGTCGTCGCCGTCTTCCTCGTCGCCGCGAGCGCCGCGATCTGGAAGGTCTCGCGCCGCGAGGTCGTCGACGCGTCGAACGTCAACGAGACCGAGGAGCCGGCCGGCGTCGTCACCACGGCGATCGCCGCCGTCACCCCTCCTCCCCCGGGCGCGGTGACGGAGGGTCTGACGGCCACGATCCCCGCGCCGGTCACCACCACGGAACCGGCGGCTCCGCCGGCCGCCGTCTGAGCCCCGGCCACCCGGTAACGAAGGAATCAGCAGCATGAAGATCGACTGGTCGGCCCTGGGCTCCGTCTTCGGTGTCAGCCTCGCGGTCACCGTGGGCCTCGTGGCCCTGTTCACCCTCGGCGTCATGGGCCTGTCGCACCGCGAGCGGGCCACCGCGCAGGGCGGCTCGGCGGCCCTCGCGACGGCCGGAGCGTACGTGGCCTTCGCGGGGTGCGCGGCTGCGGTGGCGTACGGAATCAACCTGATCATGGCCAAGGGCTGAGCCCTGACCTCCTGTTGGTGCCGGGACGGTGATCCGTCCCGGCACCTCGCGTTTCCGTGACCACGGCGACCCCTGGCATGTGGGCCTCAGCACACTCTCCCGGCGCAGGTCAACGGCAAGTTGACGGGTCTTCCAGGGGCGTGGTGGACTGCCGGAGCCATGTACGGCGGCAAGGGAGGAAGCCGGTGCGAGTCCGGCGCGGTCCCGCCACTGTCACCGGGGTAGGTAGCCCCGGGAGCCAGGAACTCCCACCGCCGGTCTCGTCGAACCAGGGCGCGGACACCCTGAGTGAGGACATACAGCCATGCTCGCCTGCCGTTTGAGGTACAGGACCGGAATCCTTCCGAAGGGCCCCGGGTCGCTGCCCGGCCCCACGGCCGGCTGAGCCGATGCGTGCCGGTCGCGTCTTCGCGTACGGCGCCGCCGCCGGCCTCCTCGGCGACCAGCTGCTCGGCGATCCGCGCCGGGGGCACCCGGTCGCCGCTTTCGGACGGGCCGCGGGTGCCGTGGAACGGGTGCTGTGGCGGGACCACCGCGGGTGGGGGACGCTGCACACCGCCCTGTGCGTCGGGGGTGCCGTGGCGCTGGGCGCCGTGGCGGAGAAGGCCGTACGTCCGTCCCGTACCGCTTCCGTGGCGCTGACCGCCGCCGCCACCTGGGCGGTTGTCGGCGGCAGCTCGCTCGCGCGCGAGGCGCGGGTCATCGGGCGGGCCCTGCGGGCGGGTGACGTCGAGGGTGCCCGGGAGCGGTTGCCTCATCTGTGCGGGCGGGATCCGCAGGCGCTGGACGCGGACGGGATCGCCCGGGCCGTGGTGGAGTCGGTCGCCGAGAACACCTCGGACGCGGTGGTCGGGGC
>NZ_WVUG01000512.1 GCF_017614965.1 Streptomyces griseorubiginosus
GTGCAGGGGGACGTGGAAGTGGGCGCGCCAGGGTGCCGTGTCGGGCAGGGCGCCGGCGGCGAGGGCCTCGCCGAGGTCGTCGGTGCCGTGCAGGCCGCCGGCCGTCAGGGTGCGGGTCTGGTGCAGGAAGCGGGGTTCGTCGAAGGAGGCCAGGGCGGCACGGACGGCGGGGAGGCGGGGGTGTTCGGCGTGCAGGGCGGCGGAGAGCTGGGATTTGACGATGGGGACGCGCGCTTCGGTGAGCGCGTCCAGGGCGGTGTGCGGATCCTCGAAGGAGGTGGCGAGGTGGCAGGTGTCGACGCAGACGCCGATGCGGTCGTGGCCGACGCGGGTGAGCGGGTCGATCGCGTCCGCGGTGGTCTCGACGACGCAGCCGGGTTCGGGTTCCAGGCCGACACGGATCGAGCGGCCGGTCAACTCATGGACGGCGTCGAGTCGTTCGGCGAGGGTGACGAGGGCCGTGCGGGCCTTCTCGGCGCGGTCTTCGGCACAGGCCGTGCGCCAGGCGAGCGGCAGGGTGGAGATGGTGCCCTCGGTGACGTCGTCGGGCAGCAGCCCGGTGAGGATGCGGGCCAGGGCGGTGGTGTGGTCCAGGCGTTCGGGGTCGGCCCAGTCGGGCTTGTACACGCGGTACTTGACCTCTTCGGCGCCGAAACCCTCGTAGGGGAAGCCGTTGAGGGTGACGACCTCGAGTCCCCGGCGGTCGAGTTCGGCGCGCAGGCCGCGCAGCGCGGACGGGTCGGTGACCAGGGCGTGCGCCGCGTCCTTGGCGAGCCAGAGGCCGATGCCGAGTCGGTCACGGCCGAGGCGCCGGCGGACGGGTTCGCAGTGCTCGCGGAGCTGGGCGAGGACGCCGTCGAGGGTTTCGGCGGGGTGGACGTTGGTGCAGTAGGCGAGGTGGACGGTGGAGCCGTCCAGGTGGCGGAAGCGCATGGCTCACGCCCCGCCACGGAGGATGGAGTTGCCCTCGTGGGTGGAGTCCGTGGCCGTGACGTCCAGGTTCAGGCGGCCGCTGAGTCCGTAGAAGGCGACGGGGTTCCGCCACAGGACCCGGTCGACGTCGTCCTCACCGAAGCCTTCCGCCAGCATCAGGTCGGCCACCCTGCGGGTCTTGAGTGGATCGCTCCTGCCCCAGTCGGCGGCCGAGTTCACGAGTACCTGCTCGGGGCCGTAGGCGCGCAGGATCGCGACCATGCGCTCCTCGTCCATCTTGGTGTCGGGATAGACGGAGAAGCCCAGCCAGCAGCCGCTGTCCTTGGCCTCCTTGACGGTGGTCTCGTTGAGATGGTCCACCAGGACACGGTCCGGGGGCAGCGCGGACTCGTGGACGACGTCGAGGGTGCGGCGCAGACCGGCGAGCTTGTCCCGGTGCGGGGTGTGCACCAGGGCGGGCAGGCCGTGGTCGGCGGCGAGCTGGAGCTGGGCGGCGAGCGCGGTGTCCTCGGCCGCGGTCATCGAGTCGTAGCCGATCTCGCCGACGGCGACGACCTGGTCCTTGACGAGATAGCGGGGCAGTTCGTCGAGGACGGGGGCGCAGCGGGGGTCGTTGGCCTCCTTCGGGTTGAGGGCGAGGGTGCAGTGGTGGGCGATGCCGTACTGGGCGGCACGGAAGGGTTCCCAGCCCAGGAGGGAGTCGAAGTAGTAGAAGAAGGTGGCGGGAGAGGTGCGGGGCTGGCCGAGCCAGAAGGAGGGTTCGACGACGGCTCGGACGCCGGCGGCGTGCATGGCGGCGTAGTCGTCGGTGGTGCGGGAGGTCATGTGGATGTGGGGGTCGAAGATGCGCATCAGGACTCCTTGCCGTCGCTGCCTCGGGCGCCGGGTTCGGCGGCCGGCGCGGGTGGGGTGGCCGTGGGGTCGCTCAGGGTCAGGACGCGGTACAGGTCCGGGGGGACGGCACGGCCCGCGGCGGTGCGTTCGGCGGCGTGGTCGGCGAGCATGCGGGCGAGTTCGCCGTCCCCGCGGGCCCGCCGGTCCAGGTCGGTGACCTCGTCCACGGGGACCCCGGTGAACAGGCACTTCAGCACGGCGTGGCGCCAGAGATGGGGGCTGAGGTGCCGGGCGGCGTACGGGCCGACGGCGGCGGCCAGGAGGCGGGTGTCGTTGGTGCGCAGGGCGTCCTCGACGAGCGGAACGGCGTCGGGGCCGGCGACCAGATGGGGCAGGGCGTACAGGACGGCGCGGCGTTCGGCGGCGGTGCCCTGGAAGTAGACCCGGCCGAGCGCGTCGGTGCCGGCGCGGGCGGCGTGCAGGATCAGCACGCGGGCGGCGTCGGCGTGCTCGGGTCCGCAGCGGCGACCGGCCTCGGCGATGCGCAACTCCCACGCGGAGATGGGCCCGTGGACGCCGGGTTGGGCGGCGGCCTCGGAGAGGGCCTGCTCGAGCCAGGCGCGGGCGGACTCGCCGAGGCGGGCGACGAGGTGGCGGTGCAAGGCGGACGGTGGGGTGAGGGCGGCCAGGGCCTTGCCGTGGGGACGGGGGGTGGACGCGCGGTCGGGGTCTCCGATGCTCGTCCGTCCTGCCGCCGCGCGGGCCCACGTGGTGTTCCCGGGGTCGATCTGCGACATCGCGTCTCGGTCGGTCTCCGCGTGGGCCGCCCCGGGGGTGGTCCGGGCGGTGTGCCGATGCGTCATGGGGTGCTGCTCCCTTCGGGGGTGGCGGAGGGATCGCCGTGCGGTGCGGCGTCGGGCGACCGAGCGGCTTTCGTCGCCGCGCGACGGAGGAACGGGAGGGAGTGTTCGGCGAAGTGGGGGCCCGCGTGGGAGTGGCGGGGCAGTTCGACGACGATCAGGCCCTGGTAGCCGGTGGCGGCGAGGGCAGCGAGGACGGGCGGGAAGTCGATCTCGCCCTCTCCGAGCGGCAGGTGCTCATGGACGCCGCGGCGCATGTCCTCGATCTGGACGTGCCGGAGCCAGGGACCGGCGGCGCGTACGCAGTCGGCGGGAGAGAGGGGTTCGAGGCACTGGCAGTGACCGATGTCGAGCGTCAGACCGAGGTGTTCCGGGTCCCCGAGGATGCGGCGGAGGTGGTGGAAGTCGGCGAGGGTGGCGAGGAGATGGCCGGGTTCCGGTTCGACGGCGAGGGGAGCGCCCGCGTCGGCGGCGGCCTCCAGGACGGGGGTCAGTGACTCGGCCAGACGTTTCCACGCCGTGTCCGGGTCCGTGCCGGCCGGGGTGATCCCGCTGAAGCAGTGCACGGCGTGAGCGCCGAGGTCGGCGGCGACCTGGACGGCGCGGATCAGCAGCCCGGCCCGCCGGCCCCGGTCGTCGGGGTCGGGGTCCAGCAGGGAGGGGCCGTGCTTGCGGCGCGGGTCGAGTACGTAGCGGGCGCCGGTCTCGACGGTGACGTCCAGGCCGAGGGCGTCCAGGCGTTGGGCGACACGGCGGGTTCGGGAGGTGAGGTCGGGGGCGAGGGGGTCGAGGTGCATGTGGTCGAG
>NZ_WVUG01000513.1 GCF_017614965.1 Streptomyces griseorubiginosus
CCCCAAGCACAGCCCCTGGGTCACCTGGCCGCAGACCGCCGCCATCCTCAAGAAGGCCCCCCACAAGGCCGCCGCCAAGCTCTACCTGAGCTGGCTGCTGTCCAAGGACGCCCAGACCAACTCCATCTTCACCTGGAGCGCCCGCACCGACGTCCCCGCCCCCGCCGGCCGCAAGGGCATCTTCGACTACAAGAACACCAACCCCCTCGGCCTCGGCCACTTCATGGGCAACCGGACCGCCCTCGACCGCTACAAGGCACTGATCACCCTCTACGTCGGCGACGTCAAGGGCGTCGACCCCTCCGACCCCAACGGCGTGCTCGGCCTGTACCCGATCAACCGCGACGGCACCCAGGGCTGACGAGCTCTCGGCTTCGACGCGAAGCCGCACCCCCGCCTCGGGCCAAGGCTCGGCCAGGTAGGCCCAACTCGACCTGGCCCTCGAGTGAACCGGAGAAAGACATGGAATCGTTGAGTGCGCAGGCCGACGGCACGTACGAGCTGGAGAAGGACAACTGCATCCACTTCCACATGGTCGACTTCGTCGCCTGGAACAACCGCAAGTTCGACATGCAGGCCTACTACCACGCACCGGGCGTCTACGTGGAGATGGGCGGCGTGGCCACCGCCGACGTCGCCGAGCACATCGCCGCCATGAAGGACATCCTCGTCGACAACCCCGAGGCCCGGATCCTCCAGCACTACCCGCAGGTCGCCCAGGGCGAGTGGACGGCAGTCGTCGGCCACTACGTCCCCGGCGACTTCCGCCTCTGCACCTTCGCCCGCCACCACGAGGGGCAGATCGTGGAGGAGTACCTCTTCATGCGAGAGCTCACGGAGGAGGAGCCCGACCCGTACGAGGACGAGAAGCCCTTCGTCACGATCACCAGCCCCGACAGTGAACTGCTCCAGGTCGCCGCCGACATCCGTCCCGGCTGGAGCGCTGTCATCCGCGGCGACGAACTGGGCAAGCGATCGGCCACCTTCACCCGGCGCGAGGGCGGCGAGGTCGTCGAACAACTACGGTTCGCGGCGATCTAGCACGCGTTCGGAGTGAATCCCTCACGGCTGCGCCGGCTGCTGCCGGCACAGCCGCGTCGTGCTCCAGGCGGGTGTCCTTCGACGGCCCGCGTCCGGACCGTCGCGGAGATGACTGCGTTCGCGGTGGACCGTCGCCCGAGAAGGGCAGCCGGCCGCCGAACGTCAACTCCCTCCTTCGAGTTGCTCGGGCCACGGTGGAGTTCCGGGCAAGGGAGAGGGGTTGAGCCGTCGGCACGAGGGTGTGGGAAACGAAGAGAGCGAACCTATGTGAGTCGAGATTCACACAGGTGGTGAGCATGAGCTCACAATTCACAATTGTTCCTGTCGCGTCAAGTCCCATGCGCGCACCTGCCGCCGAGCCAGGCGGTCAGCGGCCTTCCGGGGCGCCGAGGAGGTAGGACACGACCGCGGTCTGGAGGTGGCTGCGCAGCTCGTTCCAGGGCAGCGGGCGGTCGGACTCGAGGAACTCCCCCTGCGTGACGCGGTGCGCGATCGTGGCGTAGACCAGGCGGAAGGCGAAGTCCAGCGCGGCCGCGGGATCCGGGTGCGCGACGGAAATGTGCCGCAGAGCCTCCGCGAAGTTGCGGTTGCCCTCGACGCTGACGCGCGAGCCTTCGATCCGTACCGCTTCGTGCCGGGTGCCGAGCAGCAGGAAAACGCGGAGCAGGCCCTCGTGCGCGTGAAACGCGTCGGTGATCGCGCCGACCGCCTCGGCGATCGCCACGGCCGGATCGCGCAGCAGGCGCAACCGCTCCGTGGACATGCGCTGACTGATCTCCGCCTGAAGGTTCTCGGTGAAGGCGTGCTGGATGGCCAGCAGGAGTCCTTCCTTGTCTCCGAACCGGCGGTAGATGCTGCCGACCGCCATGCCGGCCCGCTCGGCGACCGCGGCCACGGTCAGTGAGTCCACTCCGCCCTCTTCGAGCAGTACGTACCCGGCCTGCATGAGGTCTTGCTGCGAGCGGCGACTGCCTTCGCGGAGGGCGGCAGGCCTTCGGGTGGGGGACTCGGTCATCTGCGCAGTTTATCGACCAGGCTCTTGACGACCGTGTTGCCGTTGTGTGAATCTCGCTTCACTTCAACTGTGAATCTCGATTCACACATGGGCGTGGCTCGCACCGGACGGTCGGAGCCGCACCGCTCTCCCAATTCACCACGACCCCTCGCAACGGCGCGGGGCTGTCTTTGGAGGTCTCCGATGGCTCCCCGCTATGACGTCGCCGTCGTCGGTTACGGTCCGACCGGACTCGCCGCGGCGTCCCTGCTCGGCCGGCTCGGCCACCGGGTGGTGGTCTGCGAACGCTGGCCGGCCCTGTACGGGCTGCCCCGGCTCACCCACATCGACGACGAGACCGCACGTACCGTCCAGGCGGCGGGCGATGTCGACGAGGCGCTGCGGGACTCGTCCCCGTGCGAGTACCTGTGGGTCAACGGCAAGGGGGAGACGCTGGTGCGCATCCCGGCGATCGACGGCCCGATGGGGTATCCGGACCACATCTCCATGTACCAGCCGGATGTGGAGCACGCGATCGACAAGCGGCTCCGCGGTTACGGCACGGTCGACGTCCGCCAGGGCTGGGCGGTCACCGGCCTCGACCAGGACGACGACGGCGCCACCCTGCGCCTGTGCGGCTGGAATACCGAGACGAGCTGTGCTGACGGCCCGCGCGACGAGGTCCGGGCCCGCTATGTGATCGCCGCCGACGGCAGCCGCAGCGGGGTGCGGGAACTGCTCGGAGTGGAGCGCGAGGACTTCGGCTTCAACGAGAGTTGGGTCAACATCGACACCGAGTGGCTGCGCCCCCAACCACCGGAGTTCGCCTACGGCACCCAGTACTGCGATCCTGCGCGCGGGCACATGACCATCAACATCGGCACCACCCGCCAGCGCTTCGAGTTCGCCCTGCTGCCGGGCGAGTCCCGAGAGGAGATGACCACCCCGGAAGCGGCCTGGCGGCTGCTGCGCGACTATCACAACCTCGGCCCGGACGACGTAAGGATCACCCGTCAGCTCGTCTACGGCTTCGAGGCCCGCATCGCCACCCGCTGGCGCACCGGCAGGGTCTTCCTGGCCGGCGACGCCGCCCACACCATGCCCCCCTACCTCGGCCAGGGCGCGTGCAGCGGCATCCGCGACGCCACCAACCTCGCATGGAAACTCCACCTCGTCCTCGGCGGCCTGGCCCCCGAGGCTCTGCTGGACACCTACGAGAGCGAGCGCCGCCCGCACGTCGCCGCCCTCACCCACATGGCGCTCGGCCTCGGCAAGGTCGCCAACACCCACGACGTCGAGGCCGCGGCGGCCCGGGACGCGGCCTTCTTCGCGGGCAAGGTACCCCCACCGCCCCCGTCCCGCAGGGGCGGGAACGGGGG
>NZ_WVUG01000514.1 GCF_017614965.1 Streptomyces griseorubiginosus
GGCTTCGGGGGTGGGCGAGGCGGATGCCTCGACGGCGGCAGCGGCGGGCGTCTCGGCGGCGTGCGGGGCGGTGTCCGCGGTGACCGGGCTCTCCGCGGTCTCGGCGGCCGCGGACGTCTCGGCGTCCGTACCACCGGCGGCGGACGTTTCGGCGACAGGCGCGGACACGCGGCGGGTGGCCCGGCGGCGGGTACGGCGCGGAGCCGTGTCCTCCGCGGGCGTCTCGGCGACCTCGGCGACGGCCGGCGCCTCGACGGGCTCGCTCTCCTGCGCGGCCGCGGCGCCCTCGGCGGAAGCCGCAGGCACCACGGTCTCGGCCGTCTCCGCGGACGTCGGCGCCCCGGCGGGAGCGGACACGCGGCGCGTGGCACGGCGGCGCGTGCGGGGCGGGGCGGCGTCCTCGTCGGACGCGACGGCCTCGGCCTGCTCGGCGGCGGCAGCCGTGGCCTCCTGTGAAGCGGGCGCGGGAGCGGCGGGCACCACGGTCTCGGCGACCTCGGCGGCCTCGGCCGACGCGGGGGCCCCGGCGGGCGCGGAGGCGCGGCGGGTCGCACGACGGCGCGTACGCGCGGCGGGCGCGGGAGCCCCGGGCTCCTCTGCGGTCACGTCTGCGCCGGAGGTCTCAGCGGTCTCCGCCGCCTCGACAACCTCAGCGGCCTCTTCGCCCTCCTTGACCTCTTCGGCCACGAAGTCGGCGTCGGCGGCCGGTATGGCCGGCGTGGTGATCTCCTCCGGCGCCCCGGCGGCCGCGACCGGCGGTCCCGCGGGACGTGACGCGGCACGGCGCCGACGACGCGGCGGCAGGGTGTCGCTGGGAGTGTTCAGTTCTTCGGAACCCTCGGTGGGTTCGGTCGGTTCGAGCATGCGGGCTTGTCTCCCGTCAGGCTCCCGGGCGCCGCGCCTGGTCCGGCGTCGATGACTCGATCGCCGTTGACGTCCGCGGCTCGCGCTGTGCGCGGTGCCGCCGTCCGGGGCGCGGGCGCCGCACGGGAGCTCTCTGTGTCCTGTCTCGCCGGTTCCGTACACCCTGTTGGGTACGGCCTGGCGAAAGTCTTCTGGTCGGTGCGCTGCCCGACCCAGGTGGCTCCCGAGTACGAGGGCGGCGCTACGACGTCCGTCCTTCGCGGGACCTTCCTTACGCCGGCGCCTTCGCGGCGGCAGCGGAACCGGCCACCAGGGCCGTCGCCGCCTCGCGGTCGGGCGCGAGCGGGTCGGTCACCGTGCCGGTCTCTTCATCGAGCAGCCCCTGCGCCAGCCTGGTCACCGCTGCGGGGACCGGCGGCGCCAGGTCGGCCACGGCGCGGAGACCGGACAGGACGTCGTCGGGTCGTACGGCAGGCGTCACGTGCCGAACAACCAGCCGCAGTATCGCACAGGGCTGGTCGGTCGGCCTATCAGCCGGATCACTATGCGTTTCGAGGTGTACGACCGCGGAGCGGGCGTCGAAGGTCCGCACACCGTTCTTCGTCGTCCGCTGGACCTCGACGGCCCCGGCGGTGTTGAAGGCGGTGACGGCCCGCTCGGCCTCCTCGGGCCGTACGCCGTCCAGCCTGAGCTCCCATACGGAAGCGGTCAGCCGGTCGGCGAGACCGGAGGTCCGCGCCTCGACGGCGTCGACGACGTCGAGCCCGGCGGGCAGCGACTCGTCGAGCAGGACCCTGAGCTTCTCCGGGTCCCGCGCCTCGGTGAGCGCGATCTCCAGATACTCCGCCTCACTGCCCGTGCCGGTGGGTGCGGCATTGGCGTACGACACCTTCGGATGCGGCGTGAACCCCGCCGAGTACGCCATCGGCACCTCGGCACGGCGCAACGCACGCTCGAAGGCGCGCTGGAAGTCACGGTGGCTGGTGAACCGGAGGCGGCCGCGCTTGGTGTAGCGCAGTCGGATGCGCTGCACCGCGGGTGCGGGCGGCGGGCCTTCGGGCTGTCGCTTGCCCAGTGTCGTTCAGTCCTTCGTGAGAGCGGTCGTACTGCTACCTAGAGTACGTGTCTCGGCGCCCAGAGGTTCCCGCCGGTCCACGGAGGGGACTCGCGCGGGCTCACCGAACAGCATCCGCCGGACGTCGGCCCGGGCCTGCCGTACCGACTCACGGGCCGAGGCCAGCGCTTCGCGCGCCACCCGTCCCACACCGCGGGCGACGGCGGCGACGGGCCGCAGCACGGCATCCCGTACGACCTGTCCGACGGGTGTGAGCACGGTCCGCCAGAACCAGCGCACGGGCTCCACGAAGATCCACCGGAAGAGCGTCCCGAGCGCACGCCCCACGGCGAGCGAGACGCGCCCCGCGACCCTCCAGGCGTGCCCCAGCGCCTCCCCCACCTCACGCCCGACGACGGCGAGGACCCGGCCCACGGGAGCGAGCACCCAGCGCCACAGCGCGAGGGCGGGCAGCACGATCAGCACCCGGCCGACCCAGTACAGAACGGTCCCGACCGCCGAAAGCACCAGGCCCAGACCTCGTACGAGCCCGGCCGCACACCACACGACCGCCCGCCCCAGCGGCACCAGCACAGGCAGCAGCACGCGCGCGTACACCCACGCCAGGGCGTCCCGCACGGCCCGCCCCAGGGGAACCACCACATACTGACCGAGCCACACCATGGGCACCACGACGATCACGTTGCCGAGCCACCCGAGCACCCGCCCGACCGGCACGACGACGTATCGCCACAGCCCCACGAACGGCCATACGAACAGGGCCCGACCGATCCACGCCAGCACCCGCCCGACCGGCCGCAGCACGGTGTCCCGCAGAAACCTTCCAGCGACGACGAGCGCGTCCCACACCATCCGCACGGGCACGACCAGCACGAACACGACGATCCGCACCGGCACCCGAAGCACCACCACGAGACAGCCTTCGGATTCCCGAGGCTGCGGCGCCCGCTTCTCCAGATCCATACCTGCGTAGACGCGCCCCGGCGCGCCGTGGATGCGGATGCGGACCACCGACGGTCCGGGCGTCTCGACCACCCGGGCGGGACGCGCACCGTCGTGGTCACGGTCCGATGCGCCAGACGTCGCCCACGACACCCTCACCGTGGAGGCGCCACCGGAGCCCCGAGCGATCCGACGAACCGATCGAGCCGCACGACGACCTGCCGCAACACCTCCACGGACCCCACGACATCGCCACCGACCTCCAGCGAGTGATCCGCCGAGCCCACTTCCAGCACGTCATGCCCCAGGCCGCCGGCGACCTCCGAGTCCCACATCCTGTCCGCGGTTCCCCCGACGAGGAGGGTCGGCGCCTGAGTCCGCCGAAGAGAACGCACCACAGGCCCGAGCGTCAGAACGGGTGTGAGCCAGACCGCCGGAAGGTTCCGCTCAGCCGCGACACCGCAACCGAGCGAGCCCAGGGACTTCCCGAGCAGCAGCCCGCAGGCCCCGCCCTCCGCCTGGACAGCCC
>NZ_WVUG01000515.1 GCF_017614965.1 Streptomyces griseorubiginosus
GGGAAGTAACGGCTCGATCCTCTGCCACTGCGCATCCGTCAGTTCATGCCGCCGCACCATAAGACGCCCCTGCCCAGCCCGAGCACTGATCCACCCACCCAAGCAAGAGCCATCAGAAGCGACCTAGGGTCGCCCGCATGACCGAACCCTCCTTCCTCACAGCCGTGCGCGAGTCCTACGACACGGTCGCCGCCGACTACGTCGAACGCGTCCCGCTTCCGACCGAGATGGACCCGTTGTCACGCGCGATGCTGGCGGGGTTCGCCGAACTCGTACGGACGGCGGATCTGGGACCGGTCGCGGACCTGGGGTGCGGCCCCGGCCGGGTGACGGCGTACCTGGCCGGGCTGGGGGTGTCCGCCTTCGGCATCGATCTGTCGCCGAAGATGATCGAGCTGGCCCGCCTCGCCTATCCGAACCTGCGGTTCACCACGGGCTCGATGACCTCGCTGGAGCTGAAGGGCGACGAGCTCGGCGGCATCCTGGCCTGGTACTCCACCCACCACACGCCCCCGCAGTGGCTTCCGGCGGTGTTCGCCGAGTTCCACCGCACGCTCGCGCCCGGCGGCCACCTGCTCTGGGGAGGCCATGTCGGCGACGAACGGCTGCAGCCGACCCAGGGCTATGGCCGTCCGGTGTCCTACGAGTCGTACCTCCTGCCCCTGGAGCGCGTCGTCGGCCTGATGAAGCAGGCCGGACTCGTCGTCACCGCGCGGCTGGAGCAGGAGCCCGGCGGACGGGTGAAGAGGCCGCACGCCTGTCTGCTCGCCCGCAAACCCGAAAAGGTCTGAAGAGGCTCGTCCTGCACACCTCCCGCCCCGAACTGAGAAAGAGCTGTCACTGCGATCCCGACGCCACCAGCCTCGCTGTGATGGGTTCGAGCGTGGCGATCAGTTCGTCGAGTTCGGCGGGGGAGAGGGCCTCGTAGGGCGGGGCGGCGAGTTCGTCGGTGAGGGCTTCGATGCGTTGCTTGGTGGCGCGGCCGGCGTCGGTGAACCGGCCGTCGATGTCGACGAGCCCGCGCGTCCGCAAGCCGTCCATGACCGCGGCCAGCCGTTCCTTCGGCAGGTGGTGGACCCGGCCGAACGACTCCGGCGGGTGGATGCCCTGCTCCAGCGCGGAGAGGATGTGGGCCTCCGTGCCGCCGATGCGCGCGCCGACGAGGGCGGCGATGTGCCCGTCGCCGCGGTGCTCGCGCAGCATGGTCGCGGAGTGCCACAGCCGGGCGACCGGGTCGCTCGGCACGGGCAGGGTACGCATCCCGGCGTACATGACCCGGCCCTCGGTGGGGGCGCTCGTCGCGGCCTTGGTGGTGAGATCGGCGGCGCGCACCAGGCCCGGGGAGCCGGCGAGTTCCTCGCCGAGGATGCGCCGTAGTGAGGCCGCGCTGCCCCGCTCGCGGGCGGCGACGGACGCCTCGGGCGGGATCGTCTCCCATGCGCTGGGGATGTGCCGGGCGGCCTCGCCCTCGGCGAAGTTGTAGAAGGCCGCGTGGACGACCTGGGCCGGCACCCGCCCCAGCGGAGCGGCGCGGCTGGCGAAATAGCCGTCCCAGTAGGTGCGGTGGCCGAGTGCGGCCAGTTCCTCGTTGCACTCGTCGGCGAAGAAGGTGACCAGGCAGATCGGCTCCAGAAGCTCGAACATGCGGCGGGCGATGTGGGTCGTCGGATGCGAGTGCGCCTTGCTCATCGGAGTCTCCATTCGTCTCGTTGTGCCGGGATGGACCGTCCGGCACGACTAAACTCATCGGTGAGCGAATCGGGGAACGTCAGATGTCGAGCAGGTCCCGGGCCCGTACCGGACCGCCCGACTCGAAGGACATAGGTGTCGTGCGGCCCTGGAGGGCCGGCGGCGGCTGACGGGTCTTGCCTTCGTGGTAAGGATTGACCACGCCGTCCATCACACGACCGGGGCCTCACTCCACGTCGGCGACGACGGAGCCGACCCGTTCGGCCAGGCCCGGGTCTCGGCGGACCAGGAGGGTCGCGTAGCCGACGGCGAGGAGCAGGGCCGCGAGGGCCGCGACCGGGAACCAGTTGTACGGCGCGGGCTGGCCGGGCTTGGCAAGGTAGTAGAGCGGCACCAGGATCGCCAGGGCACCGAGCGCCGGCAGCACCAGGTGGCGGACGGTGTGGAACTCCTGCGGGCGGTAGCGCCGGTAGTAGAAGGGCAGGGCGATGTTGGAGGCCAGGTAGACCACCAGGATCAGGATGGTGCCCAGGGTCGAGGACTCGGTGAAGAAGACCACGGGGTCCATCGGACCGCCGTCCGCCCCGAGCAGATGCCCGAGGCCCCAGCCGCCGATGATCAGCAGGGCGGTGACGGCGAAGGTGACGATCGCGTTGTTCGGCGTACGGCGGACGGGGTGCACGTAGCCGAAGAAGGACGGCAGCAGTCCCTCGCGGCCGGCGTTGAACACCAGCCGCGCCTGGGAGTTGATCCCGGCGATGAGCACGCCGAGGGTGGAGGTCAGGCCGCCGACGTAGGCGAGGAAGGCCAGCGCGCCGAGGGTGTCGTGGGCGACGTCGATGAAGGGGATGGCAGAGTCGCCGAGCCGCTGGACGTCGTAGTCGAAGCCGGTGACGGTGGCGTAGGAGAAGAGGATGTAGCTCGCCGTCATGATGCCCACGGAGGAGAACACGGCGCGGCCGACGTTGCGCCGCGGGTTCTCCGTCTCCTCCGCCAGGGCCGCGGAGTTCTCCCAGCCGACGAAGAGGTACACGGCGAGCGGGAAGCCGGCGGCCAGGCCCCTGAGGCCGTGGTGGATGTGGTCGGGCAGGAAGGGCGCGGCGGACAGGTTGCCGTGGTGTTCGACGAGTGCCGCGACCGAGACCACGACGAGGACCAGCATCTCCACGGCGAAGAAGTAGCCCGCCCACTTGGTGGAGACGACGATGCCGCGCAGCATCAGCACCACCGACGCGCCGGTCAGCAGCAGGGTCCAGATGATCCACGGGATGTCGACGCCGGTGTAGTGGTGCAGGGTGATCTGCACGAAGCCGCCCGAGATGGCGATCACGGAGGCCATGGCGATGATGTAGCCGAGGCCGGCCAGCAGGGCGGTGGTCACGGCGCTGACGGGGCCGAAGGTCTTGCCGACGAAGGTGATGAAGCTGCCCGCCGAGGGGTGTGCCCGGGAGAACTGGGCGAGGGTGTTGCCCAGCAGCGCGACGGCCACGCCGGCGGTGAGGATGGTCAGCGGGGAGGCGACGCCCGCGGTGGTGGCGAGGAAGGCGAATCCGAAGAAGAAGCTCATGGCCGGGCCGACGTTGGCCATGGTGGCGGCGGCGATGTCCGCCATGCCGAGCACGCCGCCGCGCAGCCGCTGGGGCGGGCCGGCGGTTTCGGTGTCGGGCATGACGGCGGCTCCTCGTAAGGGGTCGGTGGGGGTGGCGG
>NZ_WVUG01000516.1 GCF_017614965.1 Streptomyces griseorubiginosus
CTTCGCACCCCCTCCCCCACCCCTCTGAACTCCGGCAAAGACGAGGGCCGCTACACAATCCCGGCCGCAGACAGGGCGCGGCGTAGCCGGGCGCGCCCCCCGGCTGCTGCGTCGGCGAAAACCCCGACGGTCCAACGACCGGCATACCAAGTGACGTTGAGAGCGAAGAAGGGGTGAGCGAGTGCGCTGGCGTCCAGCACCGTGCTCACTGTCAGCGTGAGGAGAGGAAGGGGGGCGCGGCATGATCGCAACATTTGTCGCAGGTCTTTCCGCCCTGAGCGGTGTGGTCCTGGGAGGCTGGCTGTCCATGCGCAACCACGACCGCATGGCGCAGCGCGAGCATGAGCGGCAGTGGCGCGAGGTCCGGCTGCGCTTTTACAACGACTTCCTGGCGGCGCACCGCAAGTACGTGGCGTTCGTCTTGGAGCCGACCGCCCGCATCACCGCGGCACCCCATCGTCGCTCACCGGGTCGCTTGATGCCGTTCTTCGAGGAGACGGGACGGCCCTACAAGGAGACACTTGAGGCCGGATTCACCGCCATGCGGCTGGTGGCGCTCAGCCCTGCGACGGTCGGCACGGCTGTTCAGATGGTCACCCACGCCCGCCAACTCGCCGCCGCACGCGCCACCTGCAGCCCAGCAACCTGCCCTCCAGCCTTTTCCAGCTGTTGTGGGAGGCCGAGCAGGACTTCCTCAGTGCCATCCGTGGCGAGCTCGGCCTGCAGCCGATGCCCCGCGATCTCGCCCAAAGCGCGTGACCGTGAGTTGCAGCGGCGGCCTTTCACTGGGGCCGCTTTCCACGCCCTTGTATCGTGCGGGCCGACACCCCCTGGCCGTCGCCGGTTGACCAGGACCGCGAGCGCAGGGCCGTGTCAGAGATCCCGCTAAAGGCACTCCGCCTTGTCTCCCTCTGCGTGCCCAAAGACGCAGAAAACGATGGGTGCGCAGGCGAAGATGAATGACGAGCGGAAACAAGACAGTGGCGGGAGACCAGTCGGGTGCCGGACGAGCAGACACAGCCTGCTGCAGCGTGGCGCGATGTGCTGGGCGCAGGGCGTCTGGGGCAGCCGATCGCGCGGTGCAGCCCGCTCGATCTGGAGGTGCACCCGGTTGCCTCCCCACTGGGCGGTGTCGGCGGCCAGGGTGTCCGGGAGGTGCTGCTGCCCGGCTATGTGGTGCGCGATCATGACCGAGTGCTGGCCGAGGTGGTCCGCGAGGCGGCGCGGGGCCGCAGTCACTTGGTGGTGCTGGTCGGTTCGTCCTCGACCGGGAAGACCCGGGCGTGCTGGGAAGCGGTCCAGCCGCTGGCCCGGTGGGGGTGGTGGCTGTGGCATCCCTTCGCCCCAACTCGGGCCGAGGCGGTGCTGGCCAGCCTGCAGACGGTGCCGCCTGGCACGGTGGTGTGGCTGAACGAGGCCCAGCACTACCTCGGTGATCCCCTGCTGGGTGAGCAGATCGCTGCTGCGCTTCATGCGCTGTTGACCGATGCCGGCCGGGGACCGGTCCTCATCCTGGCCACGCTGTGGCCGGAGCTCGTTCAGCAGTACACGGCTCTGCCCCGGCCGGGCGAGGGCGATGTGCACAGCCGGGTGCGGGAACTGCTCGCCGCGCGGATGCTGTCGGTGCCGGAGGCCTTCGACGACGAGGCGCTGCGCGCGGCTACCGTACTGGCCGAGGAGGGTGATGTGCTGCTGGCGGATGCGCTCACCCGGGCCGGCACGAGTGGGCGGATCACCCAGGATCTGGCGGGGGCGCCCGAGCTGCTGCGCCGCTACCGGCACGGCTCACCGGCCGCCGTGGCCATCCTCAGCGCGGCGATGGATGCCCGGCGGCTGGGGGTCGGTGTGCATCTGCCGCAGCTGTTTTTGGCCGAGGCGTGCGTGGACTATCTCGACGACGTTGACTATGCCCAACTCGGCGAGGGCTGGGTGGAGTCGGCGTTCGCTGAACTGACCCGGCTGGTGCACGGTAAGCAGGCGCCGCTGCGCCGCGTCGTCCCCCGTCTGCGGCACCGTTCTCCCCTCCCCGGGCCGGCCGACGGCCTGGCGGCGAACACGCCGGCCCTCTTCCAGCTCGCCGACTATCTGGAGCAGCACGGCCGGGCCACGCGCCGCAGGCTGTGCCCGCCGGCCTCATTCTGGGACGCTGCCGGGCGTCACCTCTTGGGCCCGGACGACCTCGACGGCCTGGCCCGCGCTGCTCGGGCACGCTACCGCCTGCAATGGGCTGATCACCTTGGCCGGCGTGCCGCCGAAGCCGGCCAGGTGCGGGCGCTGGTGGCTCAGGCGGCCCGGTGCGTGCGGGCCGCCAACTGGGCGGAAGCCGCAATGCTGTACCGGCGGGCGGCCGACGTCGGCCACACCCGGGCCTGGGCGCTACTGGCGGAGGCGCACGAGCAGGCCGGCGAGCCTGAGATGGCCGAAGACCTGGCCTGGCAGGCGGCCGCGGCCGGCCATGTGCGGGCGCTCGCCCGGATCGCAGTGCTGCGGGAAGTGGCCGGAGACCGGGCCGGAGCGCAGACGCTGGCCCTGCAGGCGGCCGAGGCCGGCCACGGCCAGCCGCTGCAGCGGCTGGCCGCACTGCGCGAGACGCGGGGGCGACGCGAGGACGCCGAGGCCATTGCTCGCCTCGCCGCCGGCCATGGCCACCCGCACGTGCTTGCCATGCTGGCTGAACTGCGCGAGGTTGCCGGGGACTTGGCCAGTGCGCAGGCCCTGTACCAACAGGCCATCGACGCCGGCCACAGCTATGCCCTGGTCTGCCTTGCGCTGCTGCGTGAGGAGGCCCACGACCTGGATGACGCCGACGACCTGGCCCTGCAGGCTGCCGCAGCCGGACACCTGCGCGCCGTGGCCCTGCTGAGCGGGCTGCGTACCGAAGCCGGCCATCACGACCGTGCCGAAGCGTTGTGCAACCGGGCCGTCGCGGCCGGCCACACCCAGGCCCTGCTCGTGCTGGCCGGGCTGCGCCAGCAGGCCGGCGATCCGGACGGCGCCGAAGGACTGTACCGTCAGGCCGCTGAAGCGGGTCACAGCCAGGCATTGCTCTTCTCGGCGCGGCTGCGGGAGAAAGCCGGCGATACCGATACCGCGGAGGCTCTCTACCGCAGGGCCGCCGACGCAGGCCACATCTCCGCGCTCACGGCGTTGTCCGCGCTGCGGGAGCGGGCCGGCGACCCGGCCGCTGCCGAAGACCTCGCCTGGCAGGCCGCCGACGCAGGTGCAGCCCACGCCCTCTCGCACCTGGTGATGGTCCGCCGCCGCGCCGGACGCCTCCAGGACGCCGACGCCCTCGCCCGGCAGGCCATCGATGCCGGCCACATCCCCCGGGCCGACTTCCGCCGCAGCAGCC
>NZ_WVUG01000517.1 GCF_017614965.1 Streptomyces griseorubiginosus
CACCGGGGCAGGCGGTGCTGACCTGCGCGGACGGGCGGGAGTGGAGCTGCGGGTACGTCGTGGCTGCGGACGGCGCGCGTTCGGCCGTGCGGCGGGGGCTGGGCATTCCCATGGAGGGCGAGCGGGGCGAGGGCTTCCATGTGGTGGTCGACGTGGCGGAGGCCGAGGACGCCGAGCCGGTGTCCGAGCGGGTCTTCCACTACGAGCATCCGGGCGTCGGCGGGCGCAGTGTGATGCGGGTGCCGTTCGCCGGGGGGTTCCAGGTCGATCTGCAGTGCCGGGACGACGACGCGCAGGAGGACTTCGGGACCCGGGAGGCGGTACGGCGGTGGCTGCCGGCGGTCGTGGGCGACGGGGGCGCCGAGCGGATCCTGTGGGTGTCGACGTACCGCTTCCTGCGCATGGTGGCGGCCTCCTTCACGGATGAGCACCGGCGGGTGCTGCTCGTCGGTGAGGCGGCGCACCTCTTCCCGCCGTTCGGGGCGCGCGGGATGAACAGCGGGATCGCGGACGCGGCGGCGGCCGCGGAGGCGGTCGCGGAGGGTACGGCGGACGCGGTCGGTGAGTTCGCGCGAGTGCGGCGGGCCGCGGGGCTGTTCAACAGCGCCGCCGCCCAGACCGCGCTCGACCATCTGCGGCCCCGGCGCCGGATCGTCCGGGCCAGACAGCGCGCGGCGGCGGTCCTCGCGCCCGTGCTGCCGTGGTGCGGGGCATGGCTGGAGCACGCGCCCTACGGGCCGCGGAACGGAGCCCCGGTGGTCGCCGGCGGCACGTACTGAGGGAGGAGCAGTTGTGACGCAACCCGTCATCGCCGAGGGGCTGTTGGCGTGGACGCCCGCCGGTGGGCTGGCTCCGGCGGACGAGCCCGGCGGGCGGCTGCTCGTCGCGGACTCGTGGCTGGTGCGGGACGGCAGGGTGCGTGGGTTCGAGCGGCACCGGGAGCGGTTCCTGCGGGCCTGCGGAGAGGCCGGCGGGCCGCCGCTCAGACGGCTGCTGGAGTTCTGGCGGGACATGACCGACGCGCTGCCGCGGACGGGCGAGTGGTTCCCGCGTGTCGAACTCGCGCCGGGCGGGACGCAGTTGCGGCTGCTGCTGCGGCACGCGCCACCGCTCGGGACCGGGGTGCGGGTCTGGGCCACGGGCCAGTCCGACCCGCGGACCGTGCCCCGCCGCAAGGGTCCCGACCTGGACACGCTGGCCCGGGTCCGCAGACGCGCCTCGGGCGAGGGAGCCGACGAGACGGTGCTCGTCGCTCCGTCCGGAGGGGTGCTGGAGGCGACCACGGCCAGCGTGCTGTGGTGGGAGGACGACACGCTGTGTCTGCCCCCGCCCCGGCTGCCCGTCCTGCCCGGCGTCACCGTCGCCCTCATCCAGGAACGGGCCCACCGCGAAGGCGTCCGGCTCGCCCACCGCACCCGGACCATGGCCGAACTGGACGGCCGCGAGGTGTGGCTCGTCAACGCGCTCCACGGGATCCGGCCGGTGACGGACTGGACGGGCGGGTCGATCCAGGCGGCCCCCGCGACCCACGCCCCGGAATGGCGCTCCTGGCTGGACGACATCATGGAGCCGCTGCCGGAGAAATAGCCGGAAAAGCCGGAAAGGGCGCATGGAATACGGGCATCGACGCGGATCGCCGGTGCCCGTATGAGGTATTTCTGTTTCCGACCCTTTCCCTACGGCCCTATTCCAGGGACCGGCGTTATCTATTGGCCGGCTGATAACCGCCCGGCGCCATCCGGGTGGCGATGGCGATGCGGTTGTAGGCGTTGATGACGGTGGCCGCCCAGACGAGTGCCGCGATCTGGTCCTCCTCGAAGACCTCGGCGGCCTCGGCGTAGACGGCGTCCGGCACCCGGCCGTCGTGGACCAGGGTCACGGCCTCGGTCAACGCAAGGGCGGCGCGCTCGCGTTCGGTGAAGAAAGGGGTCTCCCGCCAGGCGTTCAGGGCGTAGATCCGCTGCTCCGTCTCGCCCGCCGCCCGCGCGTCCTTGGTGTGCATGTCGAGGCAGAACGCGCAGCCGTTGATCTGCGAGGCGCGGATCCTGACCAGTTCCAGGAGTTCCGGTTCGACCTTGGCTTCCTGGGCCGCGGAAACGGCGGCGGCGTGCAGGGAGCCCATCGCCTTGGAGACGTCGGGGGTGATTTTCTTGAGGGCCACACGGGATATCGCGTCACTGTTGCTCATGGGGCGACTCTATCCGCGCGACCGCATTCGGGAATGCTGAACGCGGCAATTACGGCGGCGTCATTCGGGCAGTGCCGCGCACAGGGCGTCCAGCGCCCCCGACCAGGCGTGGTCCGGCGGTGTCCCGTAGCCGACGACCAGTGCGTCGCGCCGCTCGACCCTCGCCTCGGGGTGCTGGTAGCGGTGCAGCCCGTGCACCGCGAGCCCCTGCCAGGCCGCCGCCCGCAGCGCCTCCTGCTCGGTGCCCGGCGGGAGCCGCAGGACGACGTGCAGGCCGGCCGCGATGCCGGTGGCGCGGACCTGCGGGGCGCTGCGGGCGAGCCGGCCCACCAGCGCGTCGCGGCGGCGCCGGTAGCGCAGCCGGGCGGAGCGCACATGGCGGTCGTAGGCGCCGGAGGTGAGGAACTCGGCGAGGGTCAGCTGGTCCAGCACCCCGCAGCTGTCCACCCCGCCCTTGGCCTTCACCGCCTCCCGCACCCATCCCGGGGGCAGGACCAGCCAGGCCAGCCGGAGGCCGGGGGCGAGGGACTTGCTGGCCGTGCCGGCGTAGACGACGTGTTCGGGGTCGAGGCCCTGGAGGGCGCCGACGGGCTGGCGGTCGTAGCGGAACTCGCCGTCGTAGTCGTCCTCGATCACCAGGCCCCCGGTGCGGCGGGCCCAGTCGACGACGGCCGCCCGCCGGTCCCGGTGCAGGGTGCCGCCCATCGGGAACTGGTGGGCGGGGGTGAGCAGGACGGCGCCCTGGTCCGCCAACTCGCCCGGGTCCGTGCCCCGTTCGTCGAAGGGCAGCGGGACCGTGCGCAGACCGGCCTCGGCGAGCAGGTCCCAGTGGACGTAGAGGCCGTACGACTCGACGGCGACCGTGCCGGCGCCGCGGGCGCGCAGGACGGCGGCGAGGATCCGCAGTCCGTGGGAGATGCCGGCGCAGACCAGGATGTGGTCGGGGTCGGCGCGCACGCCCCGGGCGCGGGCGAGGTAGTGCGCGAGGGCGGTGCGCAGTTCGGCGCGGCCGCGCGGGTCGCCGTAGTCCAGGGCCTGGTGGGGAGCGGCGGCCAGGGCGCGGCGGGCGGCCTTGAGCCATTCGGCGCGCGGGAAGGAGGCGAGGTCGGGCAGGCCCGGGACCAGGTCGTAGGCGGGGCTGCTCGGGACGCGCGGGTGGGGCG
>NZ_WVUG01000518.1 GCF_017614965.1 Streptomyces griseorubiginosus
CCCCCGGTGCGTCCGGCACCTCCGATGCGTCCCCCACCCCGGGTGCGCGCCCCGGTGCGTCCGACGCCCTCGACGCATCCGGCACCCCTGATGCGTCAGCCGCTCCGGACGGACCGGTTGATCCAGGTAGTCCAGATAATCCGGACGACCAGAGCAGCCCCGGTCCGAGCGGCCCCGATGCGAGCAGATCCGGCGTCGGCAGTTCCGGTGCCAGTAGATCCGCTGCCGGCAGACCCGGTTCGCGTCCACCCGGCACCTCCGCAGACGCCGACACCACCGGCGCCTCCGGAGGCCACCAACTGGCGCGCGGTATCAGCGCGTTCCAGCGCAACACCGCACCGCTGGTGCGGGGAGAGCTGGCGCGACTGGCCCGGGAGGGACAGCGGCCGTCCCAGCTGTTCCTCACCTGCGCGGACTCGCGGCTCGTCACCTCGATGATCACCTCCAGTGGTCCGGGTGACCTGTTCGTGGTGCGCAACGTCGGCAATCTCGTGCCGCCGCCCGGCCACGAGAGCGGCGACGACTCGGTGGCGGCCGCGATCGAGTACGCGGTCGACGTCCTGGGCGTGCGGTCCGTCACGGTGTGCGGGCACTCCGGATGCGGGGCCATGCAGGCGCTGCTCAACTCCGAGCCCACCGGCGCTCGGACACCGCTCCAGCGGTGGCTGAGGCACGGCCTGCCGAGTCTGGAGCGGATGGCCGACGGCGGGCGGCGATGGGCCCGGCTGGCCGGGCGGGCACCGGCCGACGCGGTCGAGCAGCTGTGCCTGACCAATGTCGTCCAGCAGTTGGAGCACCTGAGAGCGCATCCGTCGGTGGCCCGGGCCGTGCGGGAAGGGGAGCTGGAACTGCACGGGATGTACTTCCATGTGGGTGAGGCGCAGGCGTATCTGCTGGCCGAGACGGGTGAGGAGCACGTGTTCGATCATGTGGGGGTGACGGATCTGTCCGCCTGATCGGAGCGCCTGGCGGGTGTGAAGGGCAGCACATCGCTGAACCTCGTCCGGCCGGCCTCCGTGGGTACGGATGACCTGGGCCACGGCCCTCGGGCGGCCTCGTCGACCAGCCCGGACGACAGGTCTAAACCAATTTCCGGTCGACCCTTGTCATGGGACCCCCGGGTCTGATGAGCTGTGGCCTGGGACACAACGGACACCCTGGGAAAGGCAGATGCCGTGAGCAACGAGAGCCTGGCCAACCTGCTCAAGGAAGAACGCAGGTTCGCGCCCCCCGCCGAGCTGGCCGCGAACGCCAACGTCACGGCGGAGGCGTACGAACAGGCCAAGGCTGACAGGCTCGGCTTCTGGGCCGAGCAGGCCCGTCGGCTGACCTGGGCCAAGGAGCCGACCGAGACGCTGGACTGGTCGAACCCGCCGTTCGCCAAGTGGTTCAAGGACGGCGCGCTCAACGTCGCCTACAACTGCGTGGACCGGCATGTCGAGGCCGGCCACGGCGACCGGGTCGCCATCCACTTCGAGGGCGAGCCCGGCGACAGCCGCGCCATCACCTACGCCGAGCTCAAGGACGAGGTGAGCAAGGCGGCCAACGCGCTGCTGGAGCTCGGCGTGGAGAAGGGCGACCGGGTCGCGATCTACATGCCGATGATCCCGGAGACGGCGGTGGCGATGCTGGCCTGCGCCCGGATCGGCGCCGCGCACTCCGTGGTCTTCGGCGGCTTCTCCGCCGACGCGCTGGCCACCCGCATCCAGGACGCCGACGCCCGGGTCGTCATCACCTCCGACGGCGGTTACCGGCGCGGCAAGCCGTCCGCGCTCAAGCCGGCCGTGGACGAGGCGATCGCCAAGGCCGGCAACGTCAACCACGTGCTGGTGGTGCGCCGTACCGGCCAGGAGGTCGCCTGGAGCGAGGACCGGGACGTGTGGTGGCACGAGCTGGTGGAGCGTCAGCCGGCCGAGCACACCCCGGAGGCGTTCGAGGCCGAGCACCCGCTGTTCATCCTGTACACCTCGGGCACCACGGGGAAGCCGAAGGGCATCCTGCACACCTCCGGCGGCTATCTCACCCAGACCTCGTACACCCACCACGCCGTCTTCGACCTCAAGCCCGAGACGGACGTGTACTGGTGCACGGCCGACGTCGGCTGGGTCACCGGGCACTCCTACATCGTCTACGGACCGCTGGCCAACGGCGCCACCCAGGTCATGTACGAGGGCACGCCGGACACCCCGCACCAGGGCCGGTTCTGGGAGATCGTGCAGAAGTACGGGGTGACGATCCTGTACACGGCGCCGACCGCGATCCGTACGTTCATGAAGTGGGGCGACGACATCCCCGCCAAGTTCGACCTGTCCAGCCTGCGGGTGCTGGGCTCGGTGGGCGAGCCGATCAACCCCGAGGCGTGGATCTGGTACCGCAAGAACATCGGCCACGACCGCACCCCGGTGGTGGACACCTGGTGGCAGACCGAGACCGGCGCGATCATGATCTCGCCGCTGCCCGGCGTCACCGCCGCCAAGCCCGGCTCCGCGCAGACCCCGCTGCCCGGCATCTCCGCCACCATCGTCGACGACGAGGCGAACGAGGTCCCCAACGGCGGCGGCGGTTACCTGGTGCTCACCGAGCCGTGGCCGTCCATGCTGCGCACCATCTGGGGCGACGACCAGCGCTTCCTGGACACCTACTGGTCCCGCTTCGAGGGCAGGTACTTCGCCGGTGACGGCGCCAAGAAGGACGACGACGGCGACATCTGGCTGCTGGGCCGCGTCGACGACGTGATGCTCGTGTCCGGGCACAACATCTCCACCACCGAGGTCGAGTCCGCCCTCGTCTCCCACCCCGCCGTGGCCGAGGCGGCCGTCGTCGGCGCCACCGACGAGACCACCGGACAGGCCATCGTCGCCTTCGTCATCCTGCGCGGCACCGCGGCCGAGACCGAGAACCTGGCCGCCGAGCTGCGCGACCACGTCGGAACCACCCTCGGCCCGATCGCCAAGCCCAAGCGGATCCTGCCGGTCGCGGAGCTGCCCAAGACCCGCTCCGGCAAGATCATGCGGCGTCTGCTGCGTGACGTCGCCGAGAACCGTCAGCTCGGTGACGTCACGACGCTGACCGACTCCACGGTGATGGACCTCATCCAGGCCAAGCTCCCCGCGGCACCCAGCGAGGACTGAGCACGACGAGAAGCGGGCACCCGGCGCCGAGCGCGCCGGGTGCCCTTTTCATGCCTAACGTGGGAATCGCCGGATTCCCCTCGGCCACACTTTTAGGTAAACTAAGCAAAGCTCCATCCTCAGGTGTGCCGGGAAGTCTGGTCGGCAAGCGTTCCGTCCTGCCCACCGACCGGAGGTCTCCCCCGTGTCCGCGCCC
>NZ_WVUG01000519.1 GCF_017614965.1 Streptomyces griseorubiginosus
CCCCACGGCCCCCACCACAACCTCAACGCCGCCCGCCACGCCATCACCACCGGCCTCGACGCCGACCCCACCGCCGAACTCCTCTACCGCGACTGGATGCGCATCGAACACGCCGCCGGCAACCGGCACGGCCTGTACACCGCCATCACCCGCCTCCAACACATCAACCAAGACCTCGACTGCTCACCCGAACCCGAAACCACCCAGCTCATCAACCACCTGCTGGGCGCCACGCGCGACGGGACACGAAATGTAGGATCCGCGACTTCGCTGAAGAAGGCACCTCATTGACAGCGGATTGACAAATGCGCGATTCCGTTGACAAAGGCTACGTTCAGTAGTGGTCCCCACTGGGTCTCTTTCGATCCCAAATCCCAGTGAGCCCCTGCAGCAGGGGCGCCGGGAGAGGGAAACCTGAATGCTTTCGCTGCGTGACGTACGCGCAGTCTGGATCATGGGAGCGTGGAGGATTGGTCCGACTGCTTCGATCCCGACGAGTTGCGCATCCGTCTCGACGTGGCGCTGGAAGAGAACGCAGAGCTACACGAGGAAATCGCCCGGCTGAAAGCCGACAACGCGCGGCTGCACAGCCTTCTGGGCCGCGATGTCCAGGCCACTCCCGCCGTCATCCCGTCCGTTCCCGACCCGGTCGCGGTCCTGCCGTCCACGGGGGCCGGTGGCCTGCCGTATGCGGATGCCTCCTCCAGCGCCGAGGCGAAGATCGCCCTCTTCAGGGCCCTGTTCGCAGGCCGCGAGGACGTTTACGCAAAGCGGTGGGTAAGCGCCAAGTCCGGCCGAACCGGCTGGAGCCCGGCCGAGGACAACCCGTTCGACAAGAACAAGGCCGACGAGGACCGGGTCTTCTGGCCGCTGACCGACGAGACCATCTACCGCCACCTCGACCCGACCCAGCAGGGGCGCAGCGAGCTGCACATCGGCCTGTATCCGCTGCTGGCCGACGACACGTGCCGCCTGCTGGCGTGCGACTTCGACGGCAAGGACGGCAGCGACTGGCGCGCCGACGCGAGCGCGTACGTCACGGCCTGCCACGAGGCGGGCGTCCCCGCCGTCCTCGAGATCTCCAGGTCCGGGAAGGGCGCGCATGTGTGGACGTTCTTCACCGCGCCCGTCGCGGCGGCCACCGCCCGCGCCCTGGGGATGGCACTGCTGCGCCGGGCGATCGATACCCGCGGCCAGATGGTGCTGTCCAGCTACGACCGGCTCTTTCCCGCCCAGGACTTCCTGCCGACCAAGGCCAGAGGCAGCTTCCGGTTCGGCAGCCTCATCGCGCTGCCGCTGCACGGTGTCTCCCGCGCCAAAGGCACCACCGTCTTCGTGGACCCCGACACCTGGCAACCGTATCCGGACCAGTTCGCCCACCTCGCAGGCATTGAACGGCTGTCCCCGGCCAACGTCGCCTCGCTCGCAGGCAAGCTCGGTCCGATCAAGGCCGGGCCTTGTCCGACCGCTCCGGAGCTGGGGCCCAAGCCCCGCCGCAAGGCCCTCGGCAAGGCGCCAGCGCGCGTCGAGGCCCGGCTCGCGGCGATGCTTTCGATCTCCACAGCCGGATTGCCGCCGCAACTGCTGGCAGCGCTCAAGCATGCCGCGTCGTTCCACAACCCGGAGTTCTACCGCAAACAGAACCAGCGCTTCTCCACTTTCAACACCCCGCGCCTCGTCTGCTGCTTCGACGCATCCGACCCCGACTGGCTCAAAATGCCCCGCGGCCTGGTGGACGAAGCCGCCCAGCTCATCGCCGCCGCCGGCGGATCCCTCACCGTCGCCAGCGATCTGCCCGAACCCCCGCCGATCGCCGTCCACTTCACCGGAGAGCTGACCGCCACCCAGCGGGCGGCCGTGGAGGCGATGACCGAGCACCCGGCCGGCACCCTGGTCGCGCCGCCCGGCTCCGGCAAGACCGTCATGGCCTGCGCTCTGATCGCCGGCCACCACACCCCGACCGCAGTGATCGTCAACCGGGCCGAACTGCTGACCCAGTGGCAGGAACGGCTGGCCGCCTTCCTCGACCTGGGCGAGGGGCAGGTCGGCTCGCTCGGCGGAGGCAAGGACCGCCGCGGCCATACCGTCGACCTGATCATGCTGCAGACGCTGTCCCACCGCGACGCCCCCGACGGCCTGCTCGACGGCTACGGGCTGGTCATCGTGGACGAGTGCCACGCCGTCGGCGCCCCCGGCGCCGAGGCCGCGATCCGCCAAGCGAAGGCGCCGCGGTGGGTCGGCCTGTCCGCCACCCCCTACCGCGCCGACCAGATGGACCCGGTGATCACCATGCAGTGCGGGCCGATCCGCCACGAGATCGACGACGCCAGCACCTTCGCCAAACACCTCGTCATCCACACCACGACCTTCACCACCGACAAGCCCGGCACCGACGGCGCCTCCATCCAGGCCATCTACAACGAACTCGCCCACGCCACCAGCCGCAACCGGCTGATCGCGGCGGACATCGCCGACGCCGCCAGGCGCGGCCGCTGCAGCCTGGCCCTGACCAACCGCGTCGAACACCTCCACCAGCTCGCCGAAGCCCTCCGACCGCACGGCCTCACCCCGCTGGTCCTGCACGGCGGGATGCCGCCGGCCGAACGCGCCCGGGTCCGTTCCGCCCTGGCCGAGGAGCACGATGAGCCGCTGGTGCTGCTGGCGATCGACAAACTCGCCGGCGAGGGCTTCGACGCACCGCGTCTCGACACCCTCTTCCTGACCAGCCCCATCTCGTTCAAGGGACGCGTCATCCAGCAGGTCGGCCGGATCATGCGCAACACCGAGGCCAGGAAGTCCCACGTCGAGGCCCATGACTACCTCGACGCCAACGTCCCCCTCCTGGAGCGCATGCACCACAAACGCCGCCGCATCCTCGAACGCCGCGCATTCACAACGACCACACCAGAGAACCTGCCCGCCACGCCGGCCCGCGCGCCTGTCCCCACCGCACGGCGCTCCCGGCCCGTGACCCCGGCACCGAACGTGGCCGAGGTACGGGCCTGGGCCCGCGAACAGGGCATGGACGTACCACCACGCGGCAGACTCCGCGCCACGATCTGGGACGCCTGGCACACCACCCACCCGGCCACCAACGGCCACCACACCCGCCCACCACACAGCCAGTGAACCCGGCCGACAAACCGGCGGACATCAAGACAGTGGACACCTCACTCGCTGTCACCAACCCGACCGAGCAAGAGCGACCAACTGCTCACCAGCCACCAACACCATCGCCGCTCACCACGCCCGGAACCCAAAATCCGCACGCCCCCGTCCCAACGAAATCACGGACCCTACACG
>NZ_WVUG01000051.1 GCF_017614965.1 Streptomyces griseorubiginosus
CCCCAAGCCCCCTCCGCCCCGTGCGCTACGAGATCCGCCGTGCCGCCGGGATCGGTACGGGGTTCCTGGTCGCCGGGGCCGTACTGCTGGCGTCGGCCCTCACCGCCGTACTCACCGCGAGGATCGGGCACACACCGCAGGCGCGGCTGCTGGCCGCGTGGCCGTGGGAGCTGCCGTTGCCGCCCGCCGCGCTCGGGGCGGGGCTGCTCGGCGCGCTGGCCTTCGGCGACGAGTTCCGCCACCCCGCGCTGGCGGCGGACCGGGGCACCGTGCCCCGCCGGCTGGGGCTGCTCGTCGCGAAGCTCCTCGTCGCCACGGCCACCGCGCTGACCCTGGCCGTCCTCACGGTCGGCTGCGACGCCGAGGTGCTCTACGTCGTCTACGGACGGGAGCTCACGGAAGTTCCCGGAGACTGGCCGGCGCTGGGAGCGAGTTGGACCGGGCTCGTCGTCGGGTGCGCGTGGGCCGGAGTGCTGGCGGCCGGTGTGTTCCGGTCCACCACCGCGGGACTCGCGGCCGTGCTCGCCGTACCGGTCGTCGTCGTCCCCCTCGTACAAAAGGCCTTGTCGGGATCGTCCGTGCGGACCGCGGCCGGGTTTCCGCTGCGGTTGCGCGAGACACTTCTGCTGCAGTGGCCCTTCGGGGGAGAGCGCTATCTGTCCGCTGTCGCGCGTGTGATCGCCCAACCCGTGGGTGGGGCAATGACGTTGTCGCTGACCGCGCTGCTCTGCGCGTATGTGCTCACGACCCTGCGCAGCAGGGTCCGGTGACGTCCGGCCGCACACTTTCGCCCCACCCTGTGCGCAACTCCCCGCGGAACGCCCATATCTTTCCGATAAGGCGTCAATTGCGACGGGGTGAGCGATCACCCTTTCGTGTGCTTTTCACCAAAGACCTCAAGGGAGTTGAGGACAGCGCCGACAAAGGATCCGTGAGTACCCTTGCGCACACCATGATGACCGCCGCCCGCTCCGCAGACTCCGGCCTCGTCGGCCCGGGCGAACTCGACCGCTACCCCTACGCCGAGGCGCACGTCGCCGACCGCGTCGGAGTCCCCGCCTGGGAGAGCGCCGACCCGGAGCTGGGCCGCGTGGGCCGGCGCGCCACGGGCAGCCGCGGACGCGGGCTGCACGGCCAACTCGTCCAGCAGCTGGGGCAGATGATCGTCTCCGGTGACCTGGGCGCGGACCGCCCGCTGGTGCCCGAGGAGATCGGCCAGCGCTTCGAGGTCTCCCGCACCGTCGTCCGTGAGTCGCTCCGCGTCCTGGAGGCCAAGGGCCTGGTCAGCGCCCGTCCGAACGTCGGCACGCGCGTGCGTCCGGTCAGCGACTGGAATCTCCTGGACCCCGACATCATCGAGTGGCGGGCCTTCGGGCCGCAGCGCGACGACCAGCGGCGCGAGCTGAGCGAACTTCGCTGGACCATCGAGCCGCTCGCCGCCCGCCTCGCCGCCGGGCACGGGCGTGAGGACGTCCAGCAGCGCCTCGCGGACATGGTCGAGATCATGGGCCACGCCATGGGGCAGGGTGACGCGCTCACCTTCTCGCGCGCGGACGCCGAGTTCCACTCCCTGCTCATCCAGGTCGCGGGAAACCGCATGCTGGAGCACCTCTCCGGGATCGTGTCGGCCGCGCTCCAGGTCTCCGGCAGCCCCGTCACGGGCTGCGACCGGCCCAACGAGACGTCGCTGGCGCACCACGCCAGGATCGCCGACGCCCTGGCGGCCGGCGACGGCGCGGCGGCCGAGGCTGCCATGCGCCAACTGCTCACCGTTCACCCCGAGGTGGAGCGTGTGGTGCCGGCGCCGCGCGAGCACTGACCCCGCACCACGAGTGGCGCGGACGGGTACGCCTCCCCCTCCTGGGGCGTCGCCCGGCCGGCCGCTCCCGTCGGACCCCGCATCCTCCCCGGGATCATGCGGGGTCCGACGGCGCGAGGGACTCGTGGCGCCGAGGTGCCTTGGTCTGAGCCATGTGTGATCTCGTATGCCCACGTCTGACCGTTTTTGAATGCTTACGGGGTGTGACTCGGGCCACGCGGATTGGGCGTAACGCTTGCGGGAACACTGCGATGACCTAAGAGGTGACTGCCGAGGAGGGAATACGGACGCCGTTCACGGCGCTGTGCATCTTCCCGGCCCCCGCCCGCGCCGTCGGCCCGATCCCCAAGGCCGGTGGTCGGTTCCTGTCCGTCCTGGACGGGGCCGGAAGCCGTTTTCCAACGTTCCGAGAGGTTGTTCGTGTCGGCCAGCACATCCCGTACGCTCCCGCCGGAGATCGCCGAGTCCGTCTCTGTCATGGCTCTTATCGAGCGGGGAAAGGCTGAGGGGCAGATCGCCGGCGACGATGTGCGTCGGGCCTTCGAAGCTGACCAGATTCCGGCCACTCAGTGGAAGAACGTACTGCGCAGCCTCAACCAGATCCTCGAGGAAGAGGGTGTGACGCTGATGGTCAGTGCCGCGGAGCCCAAGCGCACCCGAAAGAGCGTCGCAGCGAAGAGTCCGGCCAAGCGCACCGCAACCAAGACCGTCGCGGCGAAGACGGTGACCGCGAAGAAGGCCACCGCCACCGCCACGCCGGCGGCGCCCGCTGTCGACACGCCGCCGGTCGAGGACGACGCGCCGAAGGCCGCTGCCGCGAAGAAGCCGGCCGCCAAGAAGGCGACGCCGGCCGCGAAGAAGACCGTCGCCAAGAAGACGGCGGTCAAGAAGACCACCGCCAAGAAGGACGACGCCGAGGTCCTCGAGGAAGAAGTGCTCGAGGAGACCCCCAAGGCCGGCGATGAGCCCGAGGGCGCCGAGAGCGCGGGTTTCGTGCTCTCCGACGAGGACGAGGACGACGCGCCGGCCCAGCAGGTCGCCGCGGCGGGTGCCACCGCCGACCCGGTCAAGGACTACCTCAAGCAGATCGGCAAGGTCCCGCTGCTCAACGCCGAGCAGGAGGTCGAGCTCGCCAAGCGCATCGAGGCGGGCCTGTTCGCCGAGGACAAGCTGGCCAACGCGGACAAGCTCGCGCCCAAGCTCAAGCGCGAGCTGGAGATCATCGCCGAGGACGGCCGTCGCGCCAAGAACCACCTCCTGGAGGCCAACCTCCGTCTGGTGGTCTCGCTGGCCAAGCGCTACACCGGCCGCGGCATGCTCTTCCTGGACCTCATCCAGGAGGGCAACCTCGGTCTGATCCGCGCGGTCGAGAAGTTCGACTACACCAAGGGCTACAAGTTCTCCACGTACGCCACCTGGTGGATCCGTCAGGCGATCACCCGCGCCATGGCCGACCAGGCCCGCACCATCCGTATCCCGGTGCACATGGTCGAGGTCATCAACAAGCTCGCGCGCGTGCAGCGCCAGATGCTCCAGGACCTGGGCCGTGAGCCCACCCCGGAGGAGCTGGCCAAGGAACTCGACATGACCCCGGAGAAGGTCATCGAGGTCCAGAAGTACGGCCGCGAGCCCATCTCCCTGCACACCCCGCTGGGCGAGGACGGCGACAGCGAGTTCGGTGACCTCATCGAGGACTCCGAGGCCGTCGTCCCGGCCGACGCGGTCAGCTTCACGCTCCTGCAGGAGCAGCTGCACTCCGTTCTGGACACCCTGTCCGAGCGCGAGGCGGGCGTCGTCTCCATGCGCTTCGGTCTCACCGACGGTCAGCCGAAGACCCTCGACGAGATCGGCAAGGTGTACGGCGTCACGCGCGAGCGCATCCGTCAGATCGAGTCCAAGACGATGTCGAAGCTGCGTCACCCCTCGCGTTCCCAGGTGCTGCGCGACTACCTCGACTGAGTCAGATCCGCCCTGGCGCCCCTGACCTGCTACTTTGCGGGTTGGGGGCGCTTTTGTGTGCCAGCGCAGCGCTGCTACTCCAGATATCAGACCTCTCTGGCATATGCTTACGGCATGGTCAAATATCCGGACATAGCCTCACTCCTTGACTCCTGGCTCCTTCACCTCGCCGCTGAGCGGAAAAGTGCACAGACCCTGAAGACCTACGGCGACGGGGTGCGCGCTTTCCTGCGGTGGTGCGAAGCGGAAGGCCGCTCCCCGGTTCTCGACCGGCCAACGGTCAACGCCTTCGTCGCCGCCCTGCTGAATGAGGGCGCGGAGGCGTCCACGGCACGGTCCAGGCAGCTGGCCGTACGTCGCTTCAGCGCGTGGCTGGCCGACGAGGGCGAGATCGACACCGACCAGCTCCTGTACCTGAAGCCGCCTAAGCTCGATCACAAGGTGGTCCCGGAGCTGGATGACGACCAGCTCCGAGCGCTGATCAAGGCCTGCAAGGGCAATGATCTTCGCGACCGGCGTGACGAGGCGATCGTCCGCCTCATGGCTGAGACCGGGGCGCGAGCCGGGGAGATTGTCGGCATGAGCGTCGCTGACATCGACCTGAGGCGGGGAGTAGCGGTCGTGCGGCGGGGCAAGGGAGGCAAGGGCCGCACGGTCCCTGTCGGTCCGCAGGCCGCCCGAGCTCTCGACCGGTACATCCGGGCCCGTAGGACGCATCGGCTTGCCCAGACCGCAGCCCTGTGGCTCGGCGACCGCGGCAAGGGCTTCAGCTATGACGGGCTGTACGTTGCGCTGCGGTACCGTGCGGATCTGGCTGGCATCCCGGACTTCCACCCGCACGTGCTCCGGCACACCGCTGCTGGGCGTTGGCTTGCGGCAGGCGGGTCCGAGGGCGGGCTGATGGCTGTTGCCGGATGGTCACGCCGCGACATGATCGACCGATACACCCGGGCGACTTCCGAGCGCCGCGCCTCTGAGGAGGCCCGCCGACTCAACCTGGGGGACCTGTGAAATACCTCCCTCCCTTGCCCCCAAGCAGGTCTCGACCGGGTTCGCCGTTCCGGAGGCCACCCCAGATCGCGTTGATGCTGCGCTGCACCGCATGCAAGCGGAAGGTGGCCTACGTGACGTCGACAGGCAATCTGTACTGGTGGGAGGAGAGTGATCACCACGAAGACTGCGGCGTCTTCGACTTCGATTCCGTGAAGCCCCGAGTAGCGCCGCGGTACCGCGAGCACGGAAAGACTGGCGAGCAGCAACCTGCGGTGGACATCACACCGCTCCCGCACAGCGCCTGATAGTCTCGGCAGTCCAGCGCTTAGCGCTGCGTAACCGTCGACGCGAGCTGCACGCGGCAGTGACTGTACCTGGCGGCCCCAAAGAGGCCGATTGACGGGCCGGGAAGATCCCTTCGATGGGCTTCCTTGCCATGTCCAACGCCGCTGAGCGCTCGATGCGCGCACGCATTGCCGCCCACTCTCTCTGGGCGAAGACCGACGACCCCACCGCCCACACGGCCCCCGCGAGGCGGGCTTTCCTCGACCGCTTCGAACGGGAGGTGGACCCCGAAAACCGCCTGACGTCGGAGGAGCGTTCGCGCCGCGCTGAGCACGCACGCAAGGCCTACTTCCAGCGCCTGGCGCTGGCCTCATCGCGCGCACGTGCCGCCAAGGCCGCCGCCCGTAGGGGTGGTGGAGCGGAGTGAACAACGGACAGGGCCCCGGTGGCAGGGGCCCCATCAACGGCAACGACATCACCATAACCGCGATCGCCGGCCAGCCAGTAGTGGTCGTTCAGCCGGTCATTCCTGACGCCGCCCCGGAGGGGCTCAAGAACGGACTCGCCATCCGCCGGACCGCGAACACCACCGGCATCTGCCCAGGCTGCGGTGCTCGAATGCCGATGCCGAATCGCGCCGAGCGGCGGGCCGCCCGCCGGGCCGGGAAGATCATCGCTGTCGTCATCGAGCACGACGACGACTGCCCGGCGCTGCTGGGTGGTGGTCGGTTGTGATCACGGAAGAGGGGCCCGGCAAGGCCTCAGCCCCCGAAGAGGATGCCGAGTCGCAGACCGAGGCCGTTACACCGCCGGTCCACGCCTCCCCGTTCAGCCGACCGAGGCAGCCCGACGGGTTCGCGCCGACCGACGACCCTGTGACTTACGGTGGTTACTCCGCGAGCGTGTACTTCGCGCTCGTCGACCAATGTGCGGCGCAGCCGGACACCGAGAGGCGTCAGGATCTGGCCAAGGCGTGGTTCCCTTTCGAGAGCGACTTCACCGCCTTCGTGCGGCTCGTCCAGAACGAGCGTGACCGCATCGCAGAGGACAGAGAGACCCGCGAACGGAAGGAGCAGAAGCAGCACGACGACTACGCCCGTCGCCAGGACGCCGCCCGCGAGAAGGTGAAGCGGGAGAAGGTCGAGCGTCGGCTGTCGGGCGAACTGGACCCCGCTACCCAGCGCTTTCTCGACGCCTTCGAGACTGGGCTCCTAGACGTCGACCAGATGCTCTCCCTGCCCCGGCCGCATTGGCTCATCGATGGTGTTCTCTGCCTGGACTCCCTGGCCTGGCTGGCAGGTCCCTCGAACACGTACAAGTCGTTCCTAGCCCTGGACATCGCGGCGAGGGCCGCCTTCGGGATGACGTACCACGGCGACGACCGGCCGATGGCGATGGCCCGGTCTCTGGTGGTCGTCGCCGAGGGCGCCGGGGCATACGGCGATCGCATCCGCGCGTGGGAACGAAAGAACCGACGGGAGATCCCGCGCGACCAGGTCATGTTCTACCCGAGGGCCGTCCAGCTCTCCGACCTGGTCGTGGAGATGCCCGCGCTACTGGCTCATGTGAAGCGCCAGCGGGAGCAGGGGACCGGCTACGGGTTGATCATCTTCGACACGCAGGCCATGTGCACCGTCGGCGTGAACGAGAACGACAACACGGAGATGGGCGTCGTCGTGAACGTCTTGCACCAACTCCGGGAGGCGACTGGGGCGTGCATTCTGCTCGTCCACCACTTCGGCTCGGACGACGCCAAGGGGATGCGTGGCGCCACCGCCATCTACGCCGCCGCGACCACGGTGGTCGCGGTGAAGCGGAAGGGCGATCTGAAGGTGGCGCTCTCGACCAGGGCGCCGAAGGGTAAGCAGAAGGACGCCGAGGCCGTAGACGCCTTCGTGCTGGACCTGGAGAAGGTCGGCGACATAGAGGAGGGCTGGGGCTCTCTTGTGCCGGCCAGGGGCATCTACAGTGGCTCTGACATCCGGGTCACGCCCACTGTCAACGCCCGCCAGCACGTCATCCTGTCGAGTCTCGCGGAGACCGACCAGGTGGGTGGCCTCGGGGTGACGGCCATCGCGCGGCACGTCTCCGAGGCGGAGGGGCCGAACCCGAATACCGGCAAGTCGTGGGCTCCGTCGACTACCGCTTCGTGGATGAACACACTCGTCCGCAGGGAACTGGTGAAGAAGACCGGCGCGAACTACACGATCACCGAACTCGGGCGCGAGGCCTTCGCTGACTTCGAGGGCCGAGGCAAGTAGATGTTGGACGCCCAGTAGAGCTGGAACCTTCTTTGTTCCCCCTCTTCCCTCTTTTGCCCTTGCGTTCGCCTTCGCTTCGCCCTCTACAGGGTAGAGAGGCGGCGCTATAGCGAAGAGGGCGGCATTGGATAGCGAAGCAATGGCGAAGCGATGGCGAAGGTGCAGGTCAGAAGCCTTCGCCATAGCGAAGGATATGGCGAAGGCCGATAGCGAAGATCTTGGCGCGAGAAGCACCCTCCTGAATGCTCTGGACGATCGAGAAAGGGTCCAAAGCATATGGGGCAGGAACCGAACGACTGCTAGCAGAGACGGTGCTCTACTACCGGGTCTGCGAAGACGCAGCCAGGGCCTGACAGCTCCGGTACCTGCTGGAGAGACGAGGCCAAGGAGACGCGTTGACGGACTCTTCATCGGAAGGCGCCTGGACTTGCATTACGTGAGTTAGACAGCTCATCGTCTGGTGCCAGCTTTTTCGCTGCGCAAAAAAAAGTGGTCGAGGCGCGGGGTCATCCGGCATATTAACTGCCTTGCGCCCCCCTCCCCCCCAGGAGAGTTCGATCCACGCTCTGATCGAGGCGTCTACTGGATCCCGTGCTGCCAACGCTCATGTTTGCGCGCGAAGGACTGGGCGGCGTTGCAGAGTGCAACGGTGCACTCGTCCTGAATGTCTCGCAGTTCTCTCGATGGAGTGATACAGCGCAACGGCATCGGCCCGAAACTCAGGCGAGTCCGTCGACCACCCAGCAGGAACTCCTGATCCTATGGATCTTGGCGATCCAATGATCAGGCCTTCCACGATCAAGGGGAGACGCCCAAGCCCGGATCCGGAGGGCCCGTAACCCCACTTTCAAAGTGTTTGGCGACCGAACTCCCGGGTCAGGTGCCGCGTATTGCAGCCAGGGTGTCCCGTACCACTTCGGTCAAAGGGTGCTGGTCGCCGAGCACTCGCCGACTGTCGGTGAAGGCGCCCTCGAATAGTGGTATTGCCCGTCCCAGATCCCCACTCGCTAGGTAGGCGCCAGCGAGGTTGCTGCGGGAGGTCAGGGTGGCGGGGTGGTCTTCGCCCAGTAGCCGCTCCCGGTCGGTGAGGGTTTGCTGATATAGCGGGACGGCCCGCTCCAGATCCCCCGCCGCGTGATAGGCGCCGGCGAGGTTGTTGCGGGAGGTCAGGGTGACTGGATCGTCTTCGCCGAACACGCGCCGACTATCGGCGAGGGTGCGCTCGAACACCGGTACGGCCCACCCAAGATCCACCGCCTCCCAGTAGTCGCTGGCGAGGTTGTTGCCGGAGGTCAGGGTGGCTGGGTGGTCTTCACCCAGGCGCTGCCCCCCGGTGAGGGTGCGCTCGAGATACGCGGTGGCGAGGACGACGGCGCTCTGGTCTTGGAGGAACGATGCCGTCTGTGCGAGGAGGCGGGCGGTGGCGGCGGCACGGGTGTCCGGTGGTGCGTGGTCGGCGAGAGCTGCGATGTGCGGGAGCAGAGCGCGCCAGGTCGGCCAGTCAGTGGCGGTGTTCAAATGGGCGGGCAGAGCATTGGTCAGTTGGGTGGTGGCCAGGATGCGGGCGTCCTCGATGTCGTGTGGTTGCCGGTAAGGATCCTGGCAGTTGGGCGTGCGGGCGACGGTTTGGACCAGGGGGTGCATGTTCAGGGTGTTGTGCTCCGTGGCGAGCATGCTGTAGGCGGCCAGTCGGCCGACAGCGTGGGTGAGCGCGGGCGGGTCCGCAATGCCGTCCAGAAGGGTGCGGGGGATAGCATCGGGCGCATACCAGGCCAGGACCCGCAGGATGGTCGCGGTGAGGGGTTCGTCGGTCATTCGTTTCTGGGTGACGTGCCAGATGCGGGCGATAGTGCGTTCGGTGGCGGTGCCTTCCGCCCCCTGCCCCAACATCTCGTCCGTGTAGCTGGCGAGCATGCCCGAGTAAATGCGTGGAGTAATGCCGGCGTCGACGATGTAGGCAGCCGCCTGTTCGATGGCTAGCGGGAGGCCGCCCAGTTTTTCGCACAGTTCGTCCGCCCCGTCCACTTCCCGAGAGGATCCGGTGTTGAGAATGCGGTTGAGTAGGTCCACGGCTTCCGCCTGGTCCAGGACGTCCACGGGGACGGCGGTCGCCAGGCCGCGCCAGCCAGTGGTGCGGCTGGTGATCAGGAAGCGGCCGCTTGACCGGCGGCGGTAGCGTGATCGACCACGTGGTCGTTTATTGCGCCGGACCCCACCTGGCCGGCCGCGCACTCTGGCGAGCAGCCAGCGGATGTCGTCTGGGTCGTTGACGTCATCAAGGATGACCAGCCAACCGTGGTGGGCGGCGAGCCACTGCACCGCCCGTTCTTGCAGAGCTTCGAGGTCGAGGGACATTTCGTCAGACAATGCGGGTTGCAGTGCAGTTGCCAGAGCCGCTAGGCCTGCCTTCAGGGCAGCCGGGCTGTCAGCGCTGATCCACCAGATCGGGTAGTAATCGGTGGCGCGTGTGGTGGCCCAGTGCGCGGCCAGAGTGCTCTTGCCGATGCCGCCGAGGCCGTGAACCGCATGCACGACCATCCCGCCGGGGCCCTCCTGGGTGTCGTCGAGGCGGTCCAGGACCTCCTCGCGGCCGACGAACTGGCTAGGGCTCGGCTGTGGGGGAAGGTTGACCAATCCCGGAGGGGGGTCCGACTCGGGCCAGGCAAGACCGCTCCTGGTAGCGCCACCGTCGGTGCCCGGCTGCTTCAACGCATGGGTCGACACCCCCAGACCAGCCACGCCGGCGATCGTCCCCACAATGCCCGCCACCTTGCCTGCTGTGTCCAGGTCCGCCACCACTACGAGCGCAATGAACCCCGCGGCTAGCAACGCGCCGACAACCGCCCCGACCCAGGCTAGTCTCCTACGCAGTGGTGCCATATCACCTATATATACCTAATACACCCCACTGCGTCATCTCGAGGTGAGCGACTGGCCGCTACCCAATCCCGTCGTCACGGCGTGAACCTGGCATTTACAAACCTGGTAGCACTCCCGTTCTGGGACGCTCAGGCAACATCGCCAACCGCTATGGCCAGCGGCAGGGCGATCGAGGCGGGCAGGGATGGGCGAGTGCCTACCCCGCCGTGCGCCTCACGAGGGTGCCCACCCCCAAGTACGAGAACCAGCGTCACTACATCAATGCTGTGAGAGTCCGACGCGTACTGCGGACTCGCAACCGCCCCGAGTGTCAGACGGAGCTGGTTGTGGCCTCCGTTCGAGGGAAAACGCCGCCGCGCAGGTACCTCACCGTCACGGTGGGGAATCAACCCGACACGGTCCCCAACTAGGAAGGTACGAAGAATGTCAGAGAAAGCATATTCAAAGGGCAATGAGTCGATTTCCGAACGCACGTCCCAGCTCCGCGAAACGCCTGATTTTCAGGAGGAGGCCGAGGCGGTGGCGCGCGATAGTTCCACTCTTCATGGCGATGAGGTTCACCCTGATGAGGAACATGAACCGGAGTCGGAGGGGACGCAGTGGGATAAGTGGCAGGATTGGACGAAGATCCTCAATTAGAGGCAGTGCATTCATTCGGGTCGCAGTCTCTGCGGAACGCCGGGATGACATTGGGCGAGCCTGGCGAGTGTACGTAGGTGATGTCGCGAAGCCAGGTACCGCCATCGGCACCTGACGGGCGCCAGCTGAAGGTTGGAACTCCATGGCGAACGGCCGTACAGAGATCGTAGTGATCCAGGCCACAAGCTTCTGCAACGTTGACTGCAAGTACTGCTATCTACCAGACCGCATGCTGAACAACCGTATCTCACTGGAGACGGTTGCCAAAATCGCTGATCGACTGTTTGAGTCTTCTTTCATTGCTGACGAGGTGACGATTGTCTGGCATGCTGGAGAACCACTTTCGCTGCCAATCAGTTTCTATGAGGAAGCGCACAAGCGGATTGAGCGGAGGAACACGCGCGGCGTAAAAATCGCGTGGTCAATCCAGACCAACGCAACACTGATTACGGATGATTGGTGCCAATTCTTCAAGCGGCACCAGGTCAGAGTTGGTATTAGCCTGGACGGACCGAAGGAAGTCCACGACGCATATCGAGTGGACCGTGCCGGGCGAGGCACATTTGATCGAACCATGCGCGGAGTTCGACTGATGAGGGAAGCGGGTCTTCGACCCGCGATCATCGCGGTCGTAACGGATGCTTCTCTGCGGCATCCTGAAGATATCTGGCGGTTCTTCACTGAAATTGGTGCCCCTTATGTTGGCTTGAACGTTGAGTCGGTGGAGGGTGTCAATGTTACCTCCAGCGTCCAGTATGATGGGGCTGAAAATGATTATAAAGATTTCCTGAAGCGGATTCTTTCAAGTATGGACAAGGCCCCCTCCTCGCCTCTGCTTCGTGAATACGAAAACACTCTGCGTCACATTATGTCGCAGAGTTCAAATACCCGCCCGCAGGACAATGTTCCGATGGCGATCCTCAACTTTGATAGCCGGGGCAATATCTCAACGTTCTCCCCAGAACTGCTTACTGCGCGCCATCATCGGTATGGCCAGTTCATCTTGGGAAATGTCTTCGAGCAGTCACTTGACGACCTAATTCACACTGATCGGTTTCGGTGGTTGAACGTAGAAATCGAGGAGGGAGTCAAGCGCTGCCGGGAGACATGTGGTTACTATTCGTTCTGCGGGGGCGGCTGGCCTGCGAATAAGCTGGCGGAGACCGACACGTTTGAATCAACCGAAACATCTTCATGTCGGCTACGAGTTAAGGCGAGAGTCGACGCGATCCTTGAGCATCTTGAGGAGCGCTTTGGTTCGGATGCGGGAGTAGGTCGCTGACGCGATAGGGTAGGATAATGGCCGAGTGTCAGCAGATTAGGCGATCAAATCAGAAGACCGTCATCATGCTCTCTGGCGGTATCGATTCTACCGTTCTACTCCACGACGTTGCTCGGAAGAGCTCAATTCCGCCGGTCGCCCTGCATTTCTCCGGATTTGCGACGACTCGCGAGACTAGTGCCGCCAGAGCGATCGCGGAAAAAATTGGAGCCGAATTCGTCCATGTGGACGTGAAATCTTTCGTGCGAGCGTGTATCCCCGAACGCACCCGACCTCGGAAATCAGACGGTCGGCTGGTGTACGGAAACTCTGTCGTGTTGTCGATGTCCATTGCATTCGCTGTGGCAAGGGATATTCCGCGCGTTGCCGTAGGACTAAACGCTGACGACGCGCTGGCATTCACCGAAAATCGCCCCGAATTCATCGAACAATTCCGTGATGGTCTGGAGCTATCAGGGGTTAACTGTAGGCTGCTTGCGCCCTACCACAGTTGGCCAAAGGTAAAAGTCCTACGCCGAGGGGCTGAGCTCGGGGTCGATCTCGGTTCCACCTTCAGTTGCATGACCCCGACTCGCGACTTGCATGATGGAACCTGTGCCTCCTGCCTCGACAGGCAGGCAGCGTTTAAGGCGGCCGACATAAGCGATCCCACACAGTATGCGAATGGAACACTCGGATGCTGACCGACAATGGGTGGAGGAAAACGATCTTCCCCTTACCGTAGCCCGAATTGTGCGCAGTACGCGATTCCTGACGGACGACGATGATTGGCACCCCATGTCTCCCCAGCAAGCCTCCGCTCCTCGTGATCCTTGCGGTCCTTGTGGAATGTGTTGCCGCGCTTACGTAGTCCCGATTTGTGGTTACGACATTTGGTCTATTAATCGCTGCTTTAAGATTGGTCCGATGGAATATGCTCGGGCGCTTCGGCAAAGACAAGATACCCCACACGGCTTCCTTCTTGCGGAAGGGGGAAAGGCGTTCATTCTTACCCTGGATAAACGCGGCAAAATGCTTCCAGGCGCACCATGTGTCTTCTTGGAAGAAAGCACCGAGCAGCGCTCGCGCTGCCTCATTTATGCTAGCCGACCGGTGGTGTGCCAGGTGTATCCAATGGTGGCACGAAACGGACGAATCGCTGAGCATCCTGAGTCTCTGTGTGCGGATGGATCATGGCCTAGAAGTGAGGTTGAAAGGCCCTCATGGTCTGACGCGGTACAGTTTCGTGAGGATCAGTTCGACGTGTACGCACAGGCCGTCGACGCATGGAACCATCATGTCAAGCAGCATCATGCAGCATACCAGTTGCGGGATTTTTACAGCTATTTGTTTCGACTGTACGACCGAATCCAATCTAACTCTTCGCTGTTTGAGAAATATGTTTCTACCAAGATGGTGCCAGGTAGGGAAATGGCATTCCATGAGCACCCTGCCGAAACTATTGGAACCCCCGTCCTCCATCAACTGGCACTCAAAGTCGCAGACGAGATCTGGCAGACACGAGGACGGGAGGAACGCCAAAGTAGAAATTGCCTCTGAGCTGTAACGATGGAGTTGAGGGTCCTGTACGTGGTGGCGGAAGAGGTACTTCCCAGGGCCGTACCCCGCGTGTCCGTGTCGAAGGCAGTGTTCGCGGGGTGGTTGTCCAGGCAACTCGATGCTGGTCGAGACGATGCGCAAGTCCGGCCTGGACACCGCGATATCGGCGGCGCTGGCACCGTGGCGCGGCGTGGGCCGTGCACAGATCCGGGCAAGGTCCTGCCGGACATGGCTCTGGCCGCCGCGCTGGGCGGCGTCTGTCTGGCCGACGTCGGCATGTTTGTGGGCCGACGGTCCGGGGAGCCGGTGGCCGACCTGTTGTGGCCCGGCAACGCGGGCTTCAACACCGGCGCCGACCACGTCGAAACCGCCCGACCGACGCGGGCGGCACCGAGCGGCCCGGCGCCTGGGTTGCGGAGATAACCGACATGCCCGACCTGAGCACCTGGCCGAAGGGTATGCGACTGATCGTCCGCAAGGAACGCCCGCCCCCGGCGCTCAGTCGCGCTTCACCAACCTCGACGGCAACCACCTCACCTGCTTCGCGACGAACACCAAGGCGGCCAGCTCGCCGACCTGGAACTCCGCCACCGCAGACGGGCCCGATGCGAGGACCGCATCCGAAACGCCCGCGACACCGGCCTGCGCAACCTGCCCCTGCTCGACACCGCCGAGAATCGGATCTGGCCGGAGATCGTCTCCCTCGCGCTCGACCTCCTCGCCTGACCGCCGATGCTTCGTTCTGATTGGCGCGACCCACCGCTGGGAACCCAAACGGCTTCGTCTTCACCTGTTCTCCGCCGCCTAGCTCGTGCACACCGGCCGCCGCCACGAGCTCCGCCAGTTGCATGACCTGCCACACCCCGGCTGACCGGCCGCGTCGACCGTCTCGATAGCCCGCATGGCCACACCGGAGAAGGGGAACCCGGCGCTGATTCGACGCGACAGTCTGGCCGCCCGTCCCGGCTCCCGACAGGTCGGACCGCACAAGCACATCGAGGTTAGGGTGCGGGATGTGCAGCGTCTCCTGGTTCTCTTCGACCTTGATAACACCCTGGTGGATCGGCGGGGGACCCTCGGCGACTGGGCCGCCGAATTCACCGCCCGGCACGGTCTGGGGGACGAGGAGCGGGCTTACGTCCTGGGCATGGTGGCCGAGCGGGCCTATCCGTCCAGCTTTGACGCAATCCGCACCCGGTACCGGCTGCCCATGTCGACGGCGGCGTTGTGGCGCGAGTACTGCGCCGACATCGCGGCCTCGGCGTCGTGCCCAGCCGAGGTCCTTGACGGATTAGTCGAGCTGCGTGCGGCAGGATGGCGAGTGGGGGTGGCAACCAACGGTGCGGTGGACATCCAGCACGCCAAGCTGCGGGCCACGGGTATCTCCAAGCGCGTGGACGGCGTCTTCGTCTCCGAGGAGGCCGAAGCGCGCAAACCGCTGACCCGACACTTCGCCCTGGCTGCGGCGCGCTGCGGCACCGGATTGGGCGACGGTGGCTGGATGGTCGGCGACAACCCGATCAACGACGTTGGCGGCGGACGCTCTGCGGGGTTGCGCACCATCTGGATCGGTAACGGCCGCTCCTGGCCGCCGGACGATCCCGGGCCGGACCACGTGGTGCCACATGCACGCGCCGCTATCGACTTGCTGCTTCTGCAATCCGTCGACCGCATGAGGACCAGGGCATGACTACCACCGTCGGACTGCTGCACCCCGGCAGCATGGGATCTGCCTTCGGCGCCCAGCTACGTGCCCGCGGCCACATCGTGTTGTGGTGCCCCGACGGGCGCAGCGGCACAACCTGCAGCCGAGCCGAGCGCGCGGGCCTCGAGCCCGAAGCACTGCCGGAGCTAATCTCTCGCTCGGACGTAGTGCTCTCCCTGTGCCCTCCCGCCGCCGCGGAGGAGACCGCCGCCCAGGTAGCCGAGCTCGGCACTGCCGGCGCGGGCGCGATCTACGTCGAAGCGAACGCCGTCTCGCCCTCGCGCGTGCAGCGCATCGCCGACCGGCTGACCCCGATGCCGGTCATCGATGCCGCTGTGGTCGGATCGCCTCCGGTCGGCGGCAAGTACCCGACGCTCTATCTGTCCGGCCCGAGCAAGCAGGCCGACCGGATCGCCGAACTCTTCGCTGGCACAGATGTGCGGCCCCACGTCCTGGGCGACCGCATCGGCAAGGCCTCCGCGCTCAAGCTCGCGTACTCCAGCTACCAGAAGGTCTCGCGCGTGCTGGCCGCCGTGGCTTACGGGGCAGCCAAAACGTACGGTGTCGCGGACGAGCTACTGGAGATCGCAGCCAAGCGCACCCGCAGCTACCTCGTTGAGACCGACTACATCCCCAAGACCGCTGCCCGCGCCTGGCGCTGGGGCTCAGAGCTTGAGGATGCGGCGGCTTTGCTCGCCGACGCAGGGCTTCCGGACTCCCTCATGCACGCCGCCGCCACGACGCTCGCCCGGTGGGACGGCAACAGGGACGAGCGACTCGATATCGCCGAGGCGCTGGAAGCTCTGCGCGTCGAGGAGCACCTGGACAACCCAGGTTGAGCAGGCCGCATCCGTCAGGTCGTTGACGTCCTGGCCGTCAGGACCGGGGTGACGTGGTGCGGACGATGTCGTCGATCTCCTGCGCGGCTTCACGGGGCGCCGTCGCGTCCGTGTCCACGCGCACCTCCCATTGAGCCCGCGGATGAGCCGCAAGATCGGCCTGAGTGGCGTCCCACGCGGCCAGTCGGGCTGGTGTGTCGGTGTCGCCCCGCTGCGGTGAGCGTCGGGCGGTTGTCTCCTTGGAGCACCACAGCAGGACGCGCACCCAGCGAGCCGGGTAGAGGGCGGTCAACTGCTCCATCCCCACCATCTGGCCGAGGTGGACGACGGGGGTCCTGCCGCCTTGCATGGCCTGGTCGAGGCCGGGCCGGTCGACGACGTAGATGTTGCCGTACCGGTCGTTGCGGTAGATGACATCGCCGCGTGCCTCTAGGCCGGCCAGCTGCTCCGGCGTGCCCATCCGGTAGCCCTCGGTTTTCCCGCTCCCGACCTTCAGGCGGGTGAAGGGCACGTACCGCGGATCGAGTTCCGTGAGCGCCGCCGTGATCGTGTCCTTGCCTGCAGCTGGCGGCCCGTACAGCAGGATGCCCTGCCTCACTGGAACACCGTCCCGAAGACCTGGCGGACCTGATCCGTGAGCGAGATCGCGGAGCCAAGCCGGTTGTCGACAACCAAGTGCGGCACCACGGGCCGCAGCTCCAGATCGATCCCGGCGGCGTACGAGTCCCAGTTCTGGAGTTTCCAGCTGTCCCGGGCGGCGGACCGGAAGCTGATGTACTCGTGCATCGTGTCGAGGTCGCACTGAATCCAGACAACGGCCACGGTGACGCCACGCGCTTCGCAGCGGTTGATCAGGCGCCGCATCCACCGAGGATCGGTGGCCTCGGCGATGAAGGGCGCGCTGAGTACGGTGCTGATCGCGCAGTCGACGTTCGCGTACGCGGTCTCCAGCAGGCATTGGTACTCCAGCGGGCGGACCTTCTCCCGGTAGAGGTCGGTGTGCCGGTCGTTGGGCTCGCTGCCCATCTCCACGAGGAGGCGCTCGACGAGGGGGCGCGTGATCGGGTCCTTGTCGAGGACGGGCCAGCCGGTGAGCTGGGATATGAAGCGGGCGAACTCCGATTTCCCGCTGCCGGCGTAGCCACCGACCATGAGCAGGGTCGGCTTGTTGGGGTCGCCACCTGTGTGGCGGCGCTTCCACGCGTCGAGGATGCGCTGCTGCATGCCCTGCCCGTCAGAGTCCTCCGTGCCGGGCGCGAGTTGGAGCAACGCGCGCTCCACGGCGAGGACATGGGCTCCGTTGTGGGGCTCGCTCGACGCGGTGAACTTGAGCTTTCTGGCTTCGTCGGGCAGAGCGTTGCGGAAGCCGAGCTCAGGCTCGGTCGCGCGGTACAGCAGGCAGTACGCGCGGCGGTAGTGCGGCCCGGGATAGATCTCGCCCTGCTCGTGCTGCCACAGCGTCTGGAAGTTGGCGGCCGGCACTGCGAGCCCCGCGGCCCGGGCCACCTCGCGCAATTGCTCGCCCGCGCCTTCAAGGGTCAGGCCGTGGGCTTCGCGTTGCTGCCTCAACTTGTCCGGGCGCCAACCCGGGCGACTCTTCCTCATTGCGCCTACCGCCCGCCCATCCCTGCTCATGATCCGGAGCCTAGGCCAGCCTCTCATGAGCGCGTGTGTAAGCGGATGTTGAAAAGTCAGACCTATCGACCATGAACCGCTGATGAGCAGGTCCGGCAACAACTCGTGATACTCCGAGCGCTCCCAGACCGCTGTCATGGTCACACCGACGCGGTCGCCCCAGTACCCGCCTCGGTCTCCAGTAATCGTCCGAGATCGAAGGGGGTTCTGCGGTGGCTGTCGATGTTGCTGTCCTGCTGATCCTCGGCATCGTGATCGCCTCCTTATGCCGGGGAGGTGGGCTCAAGGCGGGTCACGCCGTGGTGTGTGCGGTCTTTGGCCTCTACCACGCCGGGACCCACAACGTCGGCCCGTTCGTGAAGGACGTCACGGCGTCGGTCGCCGGCCTGCTGTCGGGGCTGAGGCTATGAGCGCGTCGACGACTCCGTCCTCGTCCGGATCTTGGAATGACTCCGCGGAAAGGAGGCAACCTGCGCTCAACGGCACCGTGGCGGTACGTGAGGCCGAGCTTCTGTACGGTCCGTTCGGCCGTGCGATCGCCAAGCCGTACGCCATGACACAGCGAGCAGTCGACGGGGGCTCTCTGCTGAAGGTCTACGTGGGGGTTGATCCTGAGGGCCGACGGCACCGTGAGGCGGATACGGTTCGGCGTGCGGCTCACCGGGGTCTTTCGGTGCCAGAGGTCCTGGCCACGGGCATGTGTGACGCTGGATCTTGGTCGGTGTTCCGCATGCTGCCGGGCGTCCCGTGTGGCGTGCGCACGAACCGGGCGATCGAGGAGTACATCGATCACGTCGTTGGCCTGACGGACAAGCTTCACCGATCTTCGCCCGAGCTCACACCTGGCTCGGGATGGAGCGGTGAAGGAAGGAGCCCTGCGCCGCAGCACCAGTTCCTGCTCGACCAGCTCTCCCCGCGCTGCCGAAAGCGGTCGTGGTGGGCAGCGCTGGCCGAGGCCCTCCAACCGCTTGAGTCCCATCCCGTCGTCTACCTCCATGGTGATCTCAAGCCCGAGCACCTCCTGGTCGACGACTACCAGCTGAGCGTCGTCGACTGGGAGGCCAGTGCCCGCGGGCCCGCCGTGGTCGACTACGCGGACGTGGTGTTCCACCTTGTACGTGACCTGTTGTACGGGGGCGTGAAGCCCGGCCGTGTCCCGATCGATCTCATGACCCGGCTGCCGTTCAGCGGTCCTGTGCTGGCCTGGCGCCTACTGCTCTGGCTTGATCGCCGTCGCCCTCAGGACATCGACCTCGTCGCGGTGCGCGACGTCCACCAGCTTGCCGCGGAGGACCACGCCCCGACTGCCTACGCCTCGCTGGCTGGGGCCGTCTCTGCCCTGCGCGCCGCCGGCGTCCCGCGCTGACTCCTCGCCCCTTGCTCGCCCAGGCGCGTTAACGCCTGCGCTCATCCACCTTTCGTGCACACCAAACGGGAGTTCGTCATGCCTCGTACCAGCACGACCATCGGCAACAGTCACCTCGTCATCGACACCGCCATGGCCCGACCGGACGCGACGACCATCGTGGAAAGGAAGGGCCTGGGCCACCCGGACACCCTGGCTGATCACCTCGCCGAGCGGCTTTCCCGTGCCTACAGCCACCACACCGTCGAGCGCTTCGGTGCCGTGCTGCACCACAACTTCGACAAGCTCGCCCTCCTCGGTGGCGCGAGCGAGGTCCGGTACGGCGGCGGCCGGATGACCGCCCCGGTCAGGGTGCTCGTCAATGGCCGTGCCGCGCCCATGTGCGGCGGGGAGCGGATTCCCGTCGAGGAGATCGTGGAGGCCGAAGTGCGGGCTTTCTTCGGCGAGCGGCTGCCCGAGGTCTCGGACCACCTCGACATCGTCTTCAACATCACCAGCAATTCGAGCCCTGGTGCCGTCCTCACGGGCGACGAGGCGCCCGACCGGACGCGTTGGTTCAACCCGCGGTCGATCGAGGACCTGCGGGAGCGGAGGGTGCGGCTGTCCAACGACACGTCGCTGGGAACCGGTTGGGCCCCGGAGAACACCTTCGAGTCGTTCGTCCGCGAGCTGGTGAACCACTTCTCCGGGGACAGCGAGTTCACCCGCACCCACGCCTGGTGCGGCTCGGACGTCAAGCTCATGGGCTACTGGGATGGAGAGCAGGCCGACGTCGTGCTCTGCGTCCCGCAGAAGTCACGGCTCGTCGCCAGCCGGTCCGAGTACGTGCGGAACACGGAGAGCGTGCTCGCCGAGTGCCACAGGCTCGCGGACCTCCGGCTCCCCGGTGCCGGGGCGCGGTTCCGACTCAACGCGCGTGACGTCCCGGAGAAGGACGAGCTGTACCTCACGTACAGCGGCAGCTCGATCGAATCCGGCGACGAAGGCGTCGTCGGCCGCGGCAACCGGGTCAACGGCCTCATCACGCCGCTGCGGCCCATGAACCTGGAGGGCGCCAACGGCAAGAACCCCGTCTACCACGTGGGCAAGCTCTACAACATCGCCGCGCGACGGCTCGCCGAGCGGCTGCACGAGGCGACCGGGGAGCATGCCGAGGTCCACCTGGTGAGCGCTACCGGGCAGCGCCTCGACCAGCCGTGGCGCGTCCTCGTCCGTCTGTCGTCTCCAGACGCAGCGATGGACAAGGTCCAGGCATTGGTAGAGGAAACGCTAAGTGAGTTCCCCGCCCTCACCGACGAGCTGGTCTCCGACGGGATCGTGCTGAGCTGATGTCGAAGCGGACTCTCGGAGAGGTCTCCACGGAGTGCCGGCAGCGCTTGATCACGCACTATGGCCCCGAGATCTCCGGATGGCTCGACATCGTGCCCGATCTGCTGGACCAGGCAGCCGAGCGCTGGAAGCTCACGCTCGGCGCGTACCACGACGCCGGACACGCTTCCGTGATCGCCATGGCCGGCACCCTCGACGGGCGTCCGCTGCTCCTCAAGGCGTGGGCTGACCCCACACGGTTCCGCAACGAGGTGACCGCCCTGCGCATTTGGGCGGGCGGTCCCACGGCGGACGTTGTCGAGGCGGCGGACGACCTCGCCGCAGCGGCACTGGAGATGATCGGCGGCGAGCCGGGCGGCGGCGAATCGCCGTCACGTGAACCGCAGATGGTGGCTGCCGCCCTCCACGGCCTCCACACCATCGGCCGCCGCCGTCCCCGACCGCGTCACTTCCCCCGTCTGGCCACATACCTGGAGCAGGAGATACGCCCGCGGGTGCGGCGCAGGCTGGAAACGGTCGACTTCGGCCCATGGCACGAGCTCGTCAACGCGGCCCTTCCCGAGCTCATGGCCTTGGAAGAGGACGACGGCCGTGCAACCGTCCTGCACGCGGACCTCTACCGCGAGAACGTGCTCTTCGACTGGCTGGGACACCCGCGGTTCATCGACCCCCTTCCGATGGTGGGTGACGCAGCCTTCGACTGGGCCTTCTGGATCATGTACTACGACCTCGGGCACGGCACCGACACTCGCCTGGCCACAGCCTCCCGGATCGCCCGTATCCCCGTCCCGGTGCTCGCGCCGTGGTGCCGAGCACTGGCAGTGGACGGTCTCCTCTACTACCTCGAAACCGCTGATCCACGCGCGCCGCGGATGGCCGACGTCCTCGCATGGCTGTCGGCGCCGACCTCCGGGAACCGATCATGACGACTTACGTCCTCCGCCACGGACCGACCGCCTACAGCCGGCGCTACCTGGTCAACGGCGATCCGGCCAAACCCATCCACCTGAACGAAGACGGCCGGCGGGCGCTGACCAGGGGGTGGAACAGCTTGCCCCTCCACAGCGTGAGTACGTGGTTGGCCAGCGAATTTCCCCGCGCTCAGCAGACCGCAAAGTTACTGATGGGGGTTCCCGGACCAGACCTGATCACCGACCCGCGGCTGAACGAACTCGACTACGGGAAATTCGAAGGAGGTCCGTTCCTCGAATACGCCGCCTGGCTCGATGAGCACGGCGCTGACGAGCCACCGCCCGGCAGCACCGAGTCGCAGAGCGAGGGAATCCGCCGGATGCTCACGGGGGTCCTCGCAGCTCTGGACCATCCCGGCCCTCGTGTCCTGGTGGCCCACGGCCTGCTGGTCTCCGTACTCCTGTGGCACCGCGCACGGACTCCGGACGAGGTCATGCCCCTGTTCTTCCCCGAGGCCCCCTACGTCGAGCCCATCGCCATCCGTGACGACGAGTTGCCGGAATTCATCGGGACACTGATGCACGATCTTGAAACTGGCGCCGAGCGTCGTGCCGCGGACAACGGAGGCGGGAGGATATTCCGGAACGGGAACGGTTCGGCGGTTGCTACCGTCGATCCCGCATCCCCATCCCACTCGCAGGATCAGAAGGATCTTCCTCATGCATGATGCCCGCGCCCTGATCGACATGGGTGCCGAAGCGGTTCGTCGGCTCGCTCGTCGCGGTTACACCCTGGACCTGTCCGAGCTGGAATCCTTCCACTCTCGGCGAAACCAGAACATCCGCTCGGCCGACGAGCTGCGGGCAGAGTCCAAGCGAGTGGCGAGCGAGGTTCAGCAGACTGCCAAGCAGGGCGGCGACATCACCAAGCTCAAGGAGCGCGCTCGCGAGCTGAAGGACCAGATCCGTGAGATCGAAGCCGGCCAGGAGGAGATCGAAGCCCAGCTTCGCGACCTGCTCCTGAGCATTCCGAACCTGCCGGACGACTCGGCCCCTGACGGCGACTCCGAGGAGTTCGCCGTCGAGATCCGGCGCGTCGGCACGCCGCCCGCGTTCCCGTTCGCGCCGAAGGACCACGTCGACCTCGGCGAGGCCACCGGCATCCTCGACTTCGGCAGGGCGACGAAGCTGTCCGGACCGCGCTTCGCCGTCTCGCGCGGTGCCGGTGCCGCCCTGGAGCGCGCACTGGCGACGCTCTTCCTCGACCTCCACACCCGTCGGCACGGCTACGTCGAGTACACGGTCCCCTACCTGGTCAGCCGCAAGACCATGACCGGTACCGGCCAGCTCCCGAAGTTCGAGGAGGACCTGTTCAAGACCGGCGTCGCCGACCGCGAGCTGTTCCTCATCCCAACGGCCGAGGTCCCGCTGACCAACCTCTACGCCGACGAGATCATCCCTCCTGCAGAGCTGCCGCTGGCGCTCACCGCGCACACCCCCTGCTTCCGGTCCGAGGCGGGCTCGTACGGCCGCGACACCCGCGGCCTGATCCGCCAGCACCAGTTCGCGAAGGTAGAGATCGTCCGGCTCGTCGACCCGGCGGACGCCGACGCCGAGCTGGAGAAGATGATCGGCCACGCCGAGGCGTGCCTGAAGGAACTCGGCCTCGCCTACCGCGTCATCAAGCTGGCCGCCGGCGACACAGGCTTCTCGGCCCAGCTCACCTACGACCTCGAGGTCTGGATCCCGAGCCAGAACACGTACCGCGAGATCTCCTCGGTCTCCAACTTCGGCACTTTCCAGGCCCGTCGGGCGAACATCCGGACCCGCGGCGAGGACGGCAAGCCCAAGCTCGTCGCCACTCTCAACGGCTCCGGTCTGCCTGTCGGCCGCACCCTTGCCGCTCTCCTTGAGCAGTGCCAGCAGCAGGACGGTTCCATCCTCCTGCCCGAATCCCTCGTCCCGTACCTCGGCTTCCGCCGGATCTCGGCGGACGGAACACCGGAGGCATAGTGCTCGTCGGCGTCTGCGACTTCCCCGGTAGCTACGCTTTTCCACCCGCCGGATACGGCGGAATCGAACGATGGCTGTGGGCGGTCGCCACAGGCGCCCGGGCCGCAGGCGCCGACGTACACCTCCTCGGGCCGGGCTGGCTCACGGACCTGGAACACGACTGGGTCCGCAAGCCGGTCCGCCTGGAAGACATCAAGCCCGGAACCCTCGCCGAGCGCGAGATGCGCGACAGCGGCTACGACCTCCTGGTCGTCGGCCACGAGTACCCGTCGCTTCCGGCTTGGACTCGCACATGGAGCGAGCTGGACTGCGACGTCGCCACGTTCCAGCACTCACCGGTCTTCCAACACACCGCCACCGCCTTCGACGGCCAGCGGTCGCGGCTCTACTGCTACTCGCCCGAGATGACCGAGCGCTACGCCGACCACCGGCCGATAGCCGAACTCGCTGTCCACCTGGGCCTCCACGAGGAGGAACCTCCGGCCACCGGCGGTACCGACCTCGTCTGGCTCGGCCGGATCGACGAGGACAAGGCCCCGCACATCGCGGTGCGGGCGGCACAGATCCTCGGCCGCCGGATCCGGATCGTCGGCCCGGTCTTTGACAAGGAATATGTGCAACTCCACGAAGACCTCCTCACCGCCGAACACGTGGAGTGGGTCGGCGAACTCGGTGGCACCGCCAAGACAGCCGCGATCGCCGAGGCGTCGGTCTTCGTCTACACCTACGCCCGCGCATACGTGGAGGCCGGTGCCGCCATCTTCGGCGAATCCCTGCGCGCCGGCACCCCAATCGCGGCTTTGACCTGGCGGGAAGGGACATGCGCCCAGGCCGCCCTGTGCAACGAGACCGGCTCGGTCGCCGTCGTCGACCCACTGGAGGACGACGAGACAGCGGCACGAAGGCTCGCCGACGCGATCCAGCAGGCAGAAGACCTCGACCACCGCCGGGTCCAGGCCATCGGGATGCAGCGCTTCGACCCGGAACGCCACTTCCAGACGATGGCGACGCGACCGTGCTGACCCACGCGAATCGCGTGCAGGGGGACGACCTGGCCCAGCAGATACCCGTCGTACTGCGTGCTGCGTTAGGCCCCCACTGGGAGTTCACGACCGACGGCCACCACATCCAGATCCGCCACCCGAACCGCGGTACCCCCTACAGGCCACCGCGCAGACCGCCCTCATGGAGGGAACTGCTCGACTCCCTGGAGACTGGCTTCGCCGGAGTTGGGGCCCCACGCGATGCCTGCCTTCCACTCCGCTGGGGGCGGGAGACCGAACTAACCATCTCCGCTGTACAGGCACTCGACCCACTCCTCAAGGACGGCCAACTCCGAACCCACCGAAGCGGGTTCCTTCCCCAGCCAGTCGTCCGCTTCACGGGCCAGCGCGACGCCACCGGCCACTTGAAGGACGGCTTCCTGACCTCCTTCGTCAATGTGTCCAGGGTCCAGCCCATACGCGGCCTGGACGAGTACGGCGCGATTCTCGATGGCTGGCTGACGGCCCTTTCCCAACTCGGCTTCCACGCACGGCACCTGAGTATCAACGGCGACCTGATCTCGTGGCGCCGGCGTCAGGTGGAGGGGATCACGCTGCGCTTCCGCCATCTGGACCGCACCCTTGGCGACATCGTCCTCCTGTGGAACACCGAACACCCAGGCCGGATGGCCGTAGACCTCGGCAGCGGCCTGGAACGCCTGGCATGGGCTCGCACCCAGGAGCGCTGGCAGCAACTGATCTACGGCAGCTTCGCCGGGACTGCGCCGCCGACCACGCTGGATGCCATCCGCACGGCCACGCTCCTCCTCGGACACGGGATCACCCCAGCCGCCCGAGGAGCGGGCGGAATCACCCGGCGTGTCGTAGACACCATCGACCGAGACGCCGCACGCCTTGGCGTCGGGGCCCTGGTTCGGGACATGTACGGCTACTGGTCGCTCTTCGGCGTCCTGCGCGCGCCGTGGCCAGAGATCGCCCGTGCCATCGAGGACTTGTCAGCCGCACGCTGGACTTCACTCCCAGCCGTGCACGGTGGGGCTCGGTGAAGTCGCCGTTGGCACTCACTCTCGGTCGACCTGCTCGACGAGCCTCTTCGGCAGTGCTTGTCGAGAGGAGGGTCGAACTCCGCGATGTCGGGCTTGTTTTGGGCATACAAGTCGAGCGATGACAGCCGCCGTCATCCTTCGGCCTGGAGCATCGCAAACCTGACTGGCTCTTCAAGGGTCAGACGAGCACCCGCCTCGTCCACAGTGCGCGCGGCCAGCGTTGCCTCCGCCAGACTGGGGGGCAGCGCCTCGGCGAACTTCAGGCCGCGTACAGCGTGCCAGTCGACTTCGGGCAGAGTGAGGCCTTCGTGTGCCTGGTCCACGGTGTTCATCCACTCTTTGGGCGTGAGGTCGTCCCGTAGCCGGATCCAGTGGGCGTGGGCGCGCCGGTGGGGTGACACAGCAGACTGCAGGGTGGCGGCGAGTGTGGCGTTGGCCCGGTGGCCAGCCCAGGTCCACCAGCGGACGTCCCTGTCCGAGCGGCGGGTGATGACGGTACCTCCTGGATGCACTGTGTCCAGGAGCACTTCGCGGGCCTGAGTGAGGCGTGCCGTGGCCCGCCCAGTGAGGCGCACGGGCGGGTCCTCTCCGAGGAGGACGTCGCGCGCGGCCTGAGTGAGCTCGAAGGAGAGGATCCGCTCGGCGCCGAAGCCGGCCCACCGGGCCCGCCCACCCTCGTCGACGGGGGTGACGAAGCAGCGGCGGCGGCTGAAGTCGATGTGGGTGACCTGCCAGCTGCGTCCGGCCAGCAGGAGCCTGCGCGGCCCCTGGACCTCCTCGGTGAGTAGGTCGGGATCCGTTCGGCCGATCTCGGTGCGGCCGTTGAGGACGGTGAACTCGGGCGGCGCGGTGAACACGGCCGTCAGGTTCATGAAATGCCGGTGGCCGTAGCGGTGTTCGGCCTCCGGGCCGATGAACAGAAGGCCCGAGTCCTGGTTGAGGTAGCCCTGCTCGACCAGGTGCCGGACGACGGGCGCCGCTCCAGGGCCGAAGGGGCCGATGCCGCCCCACCACTGCTGCCACAGGTTCTCGCCGACCTGGTGTTCCTGAAGGCACAGGGCCAATAGTTGCTGGGCGACGAGATGGCGGGGCTCGGGGGGCGGAGTGACATGTTCCACCCAGTTGCGCGACCACTGCAGCAGCAGGGCGGCTGCGGAGAGGAGGCCGTCGTCGTCCAGGGCGAGGAAGAGGCAGTTGCGGCTGGCGCCGGAGCGGCGTCCGGTTCGGCCCAGCCGCTGGAGGAAGGCGGCGACGGTCCGGGGTGCGTCGAGCTGGATGACCCGGTCCAGGTCGCCCACGTCGATGCCGAGTTCCAGCGTGCTGGTCGAGACGATCACACAGTCCCGTGCCTCGGCGAACGCCGATTCGGCCCGTCTGCGTTCGTCCACGGAGAGCGAGGCGTGGGAGAGGAAGGTCGTGACACCGCGTAGGCGCAGCTGCTCACCCAGCTCCTCGACAGTGCGTCGGCTCTCGCAGAAGACCAGGCGCTTCTCGCCGCGGTGGAGAGCGGCGATGACGATCGCGGCGTTGGCGACGGAGCCGACGTAGTCGAGTTCGATGTCTCCGGCCGGGTGCGTGACCCCTGTCGGGGGTGGCACCTGCTTGGCTTCGGGGGCGATGACGCGGCCGGGACGGCGGCCGTGTCCAGAGCCCTGGAGCCATCCCAGCAGCTCAGCGGGGTTTCCGATGGTCGCGGAGAGACCGACGCGTTGGAGGGGACGACCCGCGACACGCCCCAGGCGTTCAAGTACGGCCAACAGGTGCCAGCCCCGGTCGTCACCAGCGAAGGCGTGGACCTCGTCGATGACGACCGAGCGCAGGCCGCTGAAGAAGGAGTGATGGTCGACGTGCGTGCTGACCAGCATGGACTCCAGGGATTCCGGCGTGGTCAGCAGGATGTCGGGGCGCTGGACGAGTAGATGGCGGCGGCGCGAGGTGGTGACGTCGCCGTGCCAAAGGCCTACTCTGCGGCCCAGCCAGCCCGCGTACGTCTCCAGGCGCGGGTGCAGGTTGTTGAGGAGGGCTTTAAGCGGGCACACGTACAGCACGCTGGTGCCCTTCCAGCCTCGCCCGTTCATCCGGCTCAGCAGGGGGAAGACGGCTGCTTCGGTTTTGCCGCCCGCGGTGGGGGCCAGCAGCACGGCGTCCTCGCCGTCGAGGAGCGGGGCGACCGCCTCTGTCTGGAGAGGGCGCAGGATGTGCCAGCCGAGGGTGTTGACGATGTGGTGTCCGAGGACGGGATCTAGAAGGTCGAAGGCGTCTGGCGGCGCGGGCCACTCGTCTGCGGTGTCGGACGTCCGGTGCGTCACGGCAGGTCCAGGGCGATCTCCGCGGCGCTGGTAGCCGCGTTGCGCTCGATGTCGCTGAGTTCGGCTGTGTGCAGGGTGAGGGAGTAGTGCCTGCGCGGATCGAAGTCCTTGAACTCGTCGATGCGGTCCAGGATGTCCGCAACCAGCTTGCGCAGGTACAGACGCGGCACGATGCCGACCTTGCCGCCGAGTGCTCCGGTGACGGCGCGGGCCAACTCGTTGAGGTAGGCGTCATCCGCGTGCGTGGCGAGTCGTTCGGGGTGGCGGGCGTCGGCCGCGTAGATGTCGCGCACCTTGCGACCCAGTTCGCTGAGCGAGGCAAGGCCGAAGCCGGGCAGGCGCAGCTGTACGGCCCGCGGGGAGTCGAAGCGCGGCTCGGTGTTGAAGTCGGTGGCGAGGCGCTGAGCAAGGGGTGCGAGGCGCTGGACGCCTTGCTGGCCGTCGTAGAAGGCGGGGGTACCGGTGATGACGAGGAAGAGGCCGGGGAAGCGCCCGGTGTCGATCTCGTCGAGGAGCTGACGCAGAGCGTTCAGGGACTTCTCACGCACGTCGCCGCGAACTCGCTGCAGGGTCTCCACTTCGTCGAGGACGAGCAGGAGGCCGGGGTGCCCGCAGTCCCGGAGCACGGTGAGCAAGCCCTGGAGGAAGCCGAGAGCGGCGAAGTGGTCGAGGTCGCCGCGGATTCCGGCGGCTCGTTTCGCGGCGGCGGCCACCGACTTCTGCCCGCCGAGCCAGGCGATCAGGGCCTCGGCGAGTGCTCCGTCGCCTGCTGCCACGGCCCTGCGGTAGCCGCGCAGCGCGGCGGAGAAGGCGGGGGTGGTGCGGGCGACGGTGGCCAGTCGTTGTTCGAGCAGCACGTCGACGGCGGCCGCCAGTGCCTCCTCGTCGTCGTCCGCCAGGTCCCCGCTGACCAGCGCCTCTTCCTCCAGGGTGTAGAACCAGGAGTCGACGACGGCGCGTAGGGCGGACGGCTGGTGCGTGGCGGTGGTGAGCCGTTCGGTGAGCCTGCGGTAGACGGTCTCCAGCCGGTGCAGCGGGGTCTCGGTCTCGGAGATCTGCACCTCGCTGACAGCGAGCCCGCGCCGTTTCGCCCGTTCGGCGAGCCAGCGGGCGAAGAACGTCTTGCCGGAGCCGTACTCCCCGCGCAGGGCATGGAAGGCGGCCCCACCGCGCGCCACGGTGGTCAGGTCGTCGTCCAGGGCGTCCTCGAAGCGCTCCAGGCCGACGGCGAATAGGCCGAGCCCGGCTTGCGGGACCGTGCCGCGGCGCAGCGCGTCGACAACGTCGCGGCGGCGCGCGGCGCTGATGTCGAGGGCCGGGCGGGTCATGCGGTGCCTTCAGCGGAGGGGAATTGCTGGGTGAGGAGGGCGCGGTCGAGTTGCACGGTGCGGCCTGACTCGACCAGTTGGAGCACGGGGTAGCCGTCGATGTTGAGCAGCCGCTCCAGCATCGTGGCGAAGCGCGCGGGGTTGCGCTGCGACTTGCCAGTGGCGGCCTGAGCGGCCGCGGCGACCGCTCCGGGCGACAGTTTTCCGCCCGCCGCATCCAAGGCGTCGAGAGCCGCCTCTACGGCCTTGTCGGTGGGCGCGAGGCGGACGAACTCGCGCTGTGTCCGGTACGGGGCGCTGCGCACAGTCCGCTGCCCGAGGGTGAGTGGGCCGGACGACGCGGTGGGGCGCTGCTGCGGGGCGACGGGCCCCTGGTCAGCCTGTTCCAGCGTCTGACCGGGTGCGGCGTCGGCTTCGGTCGTGTCGGACGCCTTCCACCAGGTGGGTTCGGCCGACTCGGGCGGCAGCAGTGCCCAACCCGAGGGCACGCCCCCTTCGGACGGCACCAGAGTGATCACGGGAACGGTGACCTCGGCGAGCGCGGCGCCGCCGTGATAGCCGGCCTGGCGTGCGGTGTACCGCAGGTCGTCACGCCAGGCGGCGATGATCCGCTTTCCGTCGGTCTGCACGCGTGGACCGGTCAAGACGACCTCGCCGTCGCACGGGTCGTCACCGGTGCGCCAGCGGGCGCCACGCACCCCGGTGACTTCGGCGGGCAGGTGGCCGCGTTCGGTGCGGTCGATGACGTGCCCGTGGTCGGAGACGAGCACGACCGGACGTCCGTAATCGCGGGCGGCGTTGAGCAGGTCAGGCAGTTTCCCGATGTCGGCCAGGCCCCAGCGGCCGCTGGTTCCCTCCCGGCCGTCGGCCAGGGCGTCGTCGATGGTGTTGACGACGACGGCGACGACATCGTCGGAGGCGAGGGTCTGGACGAGTTCGGGGGCGAGCCGGTGACCGGGCGGGCCCTCGTATCCACCCTTGTGGAAGAGATGCGCCCCGCGGTGGCGCTTGCGCCAGAAGGCGGTGAAACCGGTTCGCTCGGCGGCCTGGCCGCCCTCGGAGGGCCGCCCGCACAGCAGCGACGCGCGGCTGACGCGGGTGACCGACGGCAGCATGGACACCGCAGCCTGCCGGCGTGGCCGGGCGCCCTTCTCGGCGACGGGCACGATCTCGGTCCACGCCCTGCCGTCCAGTTCCCCGGCGATCCGGACGGCGACATCCGCGCTCATCCCGTCGAGGACGAGGATCAGGGGACGGCCGCCGCCCTGGGCAAGCGGCGCCGCCGCCTTGGCGAGGACGTCCTCGATGAGCAGCGCACCCCCGTTGGACTGTTGGCGGGCGGACTCGGACCAGGAGGCGAGCAGGTCCGCGAAGCGTGCGTCGAGTGCGGCGCGCCGCTCCCGTGCCGCTCCTATCAGCTGCCGGTAGGCCTCGCCGACGGCCGCGTCGCGCCAGACGTCTCCTTCCGCGAGGACACCGATGGCGAGGTCCGCCCAGCCTGACGAGGACAGGTGTTCCTGGACTGCCTGGCCGACGGTCGCGAAGGGTGCGGGCTCGACGGCGAGCCAGCGCATCAGGCGTACGGCGGTGCGGGCAGTCTCGGTGGACTCGGCGTGCAGCGCGGCGAGTTGGTGTGCGCCCAGGTCGCGCAGCGCGGACTCGGCGACCGCGACTGCGCCGTCGCCGCGGCTGCCGAGGCAGGCCGCCAGGGTCCGCAGCCGCCCCCGATAGCCGGACGGGAGCAGCTGGTCACCGCGGACCAGATCGGTGAGGCGGGCGTCTGCGGCGAGTCGGTCGGCGCGTTCGAGAACTGCCAGCACCCGGGAGCGGACCGGCCCGGACGGTGGGGCGGTGCCTTCCGCCTGCGCGATCCAGCGGGTGAGGACGCCGGTGGCGGCGTCCGCGAAGGGGCGCAGCGTGTCGAAGGAGGCGAGGGCCGGGCCGAACAGGGTGCCCAGGGCGAAGCCCGCGGCCTCCGCCGTCTGCGAGCCGAGGGCGGCCGAGGCGAGCACGCCGAGCGGCAGCGCATCACTGCCCCGTCCCTCGGCGGCGAGGGCGAGCAGTGTGGGGGCGGCGGGCCCCACAGCGCGGGTCAGCCACTTCGCCAGGCCGTCCCGTTCGTCCTTCGGGAGGGCCTCGTAGAGGGAGGGCCCGGCCGGGGTGCGGGTCCAGGCGAACAGGGTGTCGGCGTCCAGGTCCAGGGTGTCGGACGCGGGGTCGCCGAGCCCGAGGCGGGCACCGAGCAGGGCCCGTACGGCCCGGTCACGGGTGAGGACGGCACCGACCCGGGGCCAGCCGTCGAGCGGTTCCGCCTGCAGCAGCGCGTCGAGCAGCCAGTGCTCGCCCAGCATCCGCGGATCCAGGTCGGTCGCGCCGAAGAGCTGCACGACGATCTCGGCGCGGTCGACGGGCAGCGGATGCTTGGACACGGCATGCGCGCGCAGGTCCAGGCCGAGCTGGTCGGGGGCGACGGTGCCGGTGACGACGAGGACGCGGTCGTCCTCCACCGCGCCACCCGCGAGATGGCGGTGCCAGGCGTCGGCCACGCCGAGCGGCGAGTGCTGGTCGCTGACGACGACGCGACGGCGCTCGCCGCCGACCGTGACGGTGAACTCGCTGTCCTTTTCCGCGGGGTCCCAGACGGCGTCGACCAGGACGAGCCGACGGCCGGGTGCCTTCTTCAGCTCGGTCTGCAGGAGTACTTCGATGGCGCGCCGGCCGGCGACGGGCCGGGTGACCGTCACCGGCGCTCACCGTCCGGCTCGGCACGCCAGGAGATCTCCACCGGGGTGTCCGGGTGCAGCGCGCGGAAGGCCTCGATCTCCTCGCGTACGGCGGTGAGGTCGGCGTCGAGCGCGGCGGGGCCGGCGGCGATGACTCGTCGGGCGGCCCGCCGCGGGCCGGAACCGCCGGTGCCGGGCTCGGGGTCCCAGGACAGCGGGTCCTGCTCGCCCTTGGGCGCCCGCGCGGGATCCGAGGGGACTGGCGGGGTCCCGTGCTCGGACAGGGTGATCTGCCCCGCGTCCGTCACAGGGTCGGGTCCGGCGGGATCGTCGGCGACGGCAGGCCTCTCCAGCTGCAGGGCCGCATCCAGCAGTGCGTGCCCGTGGTCGCGGATCTCGCGGAGTACGGGGATCAGGGACCGTTCGCGTTCGGGGGCGCGCGCCGCCTCGCCGATCCGCTCCATGAGCCGCTGAGCGCGGTCGCCGATGCTGTCGTCCCGGCCGGTGAGCCCGTGCACGCTGCTCAGCAGCCGCCAGTTGGTGTCGTCCAGGGCCGTGAACACGTCGGAGGCGCTGGACATGGCGTGGGAGAGGTCCCGGGCGGGGGTCTCGTACGAGACGGAGGCCAGCTCGCACACCAGGCCGGTGGCGTCTTCTGCGTGGCGCACGAGGCGGGCCAGCAGGGCTGCGGCCTCACGCAGGACCACGGTGCGCGGAGCGCTGCCGTCCCCGTCGAGCCCGAGGAGCGCGGCGTGCCGCTTGAGCACGGTGCGTACCTTGCCGACGTTCTCCTCGTATGTGGCCGCCTTGGCCAGGACGTCAGCGGCGAGCCGGTTGACGTTGCGCGCGTACAGGCCGGGCTTGGCGGTGACGCCGAACAGCCGTCCGGCGCGGTCCCGGGCGGTGGCGTACTCCTCCTCGGTGGGCAGCTGCTGGGAGCGCAGCTTCCAACCGAGGCCGATCTCGGAGAGCGGGGGAGGCGTGGTCTCGGTGCCGGAGTACAGCACCCAGGAGCGGTCGTCGAGCAGGGCGTAGGCGGCGATGAGCAGGCTGGAGACGTGCTTGTCGAGGCCGCGCAGGCCCAGATCGTCCCTGATCCAGTTGCGGATGTCCTCGACCAGCAGCTCGCCGTGCTCCCCATGGGCGGCGGCGGCCCGGTTGATCTGGCTGCGCAGCTGGTCACCGCGTACGACGAGCGGACCGTCGTGGACGGTGCCCAGCTCCAGGGGCTCCACGATGCGCTTGACGGTGCGCAGCTCCTTCGGGTCGACCTCGGTCCGGCCGCCCTCGTCCATGGCCGCGGTGAGCCATTTCAGCGCCGTGGTGAGATCGCCCATGGACACGGCCCTGGGCGTCGTCCCCGGCCCCGGACCGAAGTCGGGGTGCTTGTCGTAGAGGGCGGAGAACATCCCGTCCGCGAGTTGCGCCACCGCCTGGTCGAAGGGCTTGCTGCCCTCGGGCTGCGGGCGCGGGAACTCGGGTTGCAGGGACAGCACATGCCGCCCGTCGGGCACCTCGGCGCCCAGCGTGCCCTCCTTGGCCTCGGCGAGCCCGTACACCTCGCGCAGCGATTCGACCAGGGTGCGGGTGAGGTTTTCCCGGCCGTGCTCCAGCTGGCGGCGGGCCTTGGCACGGTCGTCCGGCGGGAAGTTACGGGTGAAGTCGGACAGCCGGTCGCGCTCCAACAGGAAGTTGATCCGCATCAGGCGGCCCAGCTGCGCCTTGCGCTGTTCGGAGAAGTGGTCGCACAGCCAGACCAGGACGGGGGCACCGCGATTCGACTTCTTCAGGTCGGCGACGCGCCGGTAGGCGTTGTCGGGGGAGCGGCTCTGTTCCTCGTCGAAGGGGCAGTCGAGGATGATCCGCATGTTGCCCTTGGTGGCCGGTTCGAAGGCCTCGTCCGCGACGCTGCGCGGGTCACAGACCGTGCCGAACACGAACTCCACGGTGCGCTCGGAGCCACGCCACACGAGTTTCTTCTCGTCGACCAGCTGGCCTTGCCGACCGGTGAGGCCCAGCAGCTCCCACAGCTGCTCGCGCAGCCAGGTGCGGCGCACGCCGCCCTTGTCCTCGCCGACGACGGCGTCGAGGATCGGCTCGACGTCCAGGTCGGACAGGTGCAGCGAGAAGACGGGGTCGTCGGTGCCCTCGGAGCGCAGCTCGGTGGGGAACTCGCCCTGCAGGGCCCGCATCCGTTCGATGACCTTGTCCCGCACGGGCACGGCTCGCGAGCGCACCGAACCGTGGTTGAGCGCGGCAAGCCGGCCGGCGGTGAGGCGGCGCAGCGCGGGCACGTCCGGTGCGATCGCGCCGAGCAGCAGCGTCTTGACGAAGCGCTCGTCGGCGAGGAACTCGGGGTGATCGGCCCGCCCGTACTTGTTCAGCAGGAAGTGCCGGGCCTTCGCGTGGAAGCGGCGGGCGGTCTCCGACTCCTGCTGGAGCTTGGCGGTGAAGGCGGTGGTGTTGTTGTCGACCAGGACGTCCCACAGGTCACCGAGCGGGATCAGTCGGCCGATCTCGGCGTCGGCGTTCTTCTCCAGTAGCTGCTGGACCAGTTTGAGACCGGTGCGCTCGCGCTGGAGCGCGCCGGACAGGGCCACGAGCACATTCAGCAGGGCGGGGGAGAGCGGGTAGACCGACCGGAAGTCCTCCCAGTCGGCACCGGTAGCACCCTCGTCGTCGAGGAGTACGTCCTTGACGAGCTGGCCCGCCTTGTCGACCCCGGCGAACGCGGCGTCCAGCGCCCGCTCCTGGCCGGGAAGCGGCTTGAGCACCCGCTCCTTGATGATCTCCGGGAGGTTGCGGTCCTCCAGGTCGATGACGGTGACGCGCTCCTTCAGGTACTCCAGGGCCGACTGCAGGTTCTCCACGTCCGAGCCGAGGATGTCGGAGCCCACGAGCTGGGACAGGTCGCGCTGACGGGAGATAAACGAGACGATCGGCACGGGCCGGTCCGGGTTGCTGGACTCGATCAGCTTGACGAGCTTCTGGATCTCGTCGTTGATGAAGGTCCGGTCGGACATCCTGGCCTGCAGCCACAGCACCAGCTCGTCCAGGAACAGCACCACACCGTCGTAGTCGAGCGACCGGGCGTGTTTGCTGATCTCGCTGAGCCCGTCGTCAAGGGACACATAGGCGGCGGCGTCACCGCTGACCGTGTCCGCGTACGACTTCATGGGCCCGCTGAACAGGGCGGTCAGCAGCTGGTTGCGCTGCGGATCACCGGCCGGCGCCTTGAAAGCGGCGTCGAGGCCCGCGCCGGTCCAGCCGAGGGCCGGGGCGGCGCCGATGGGCTTCAGCTCGCCGTCCTCGTCGTCGTCCGCGTCGACCTCTTCTTCCTCGGCCTGCGGGGCCACGGGCGCCGGCAGCAGCCGGATGAACGCCTCGTCGCCGATGTTCGCGCGCAGCGCGCGTGCGTCGGCTAGCAGCGAGTCGGCCCGGTACACCAGAGGTGTATGGGCCTCGGGCCGCTCCTTGCGTACGGCCTTCACATAGCCGCCGAGCAGGGCGGACTCCAGGCTCGCGGCCCCCACCAGGTGGTAGGGCACCATGAGGAACTTCTTGCCGGGCAGCCAGTCCGCGTGCTCGGCGATCACCTCACGCAGCCGGGTCTTGTTCTCGACAGCCGGGTCACCGTTGAGGACGGCGTGCAGCACGGTCAGGAAGTGGCTCTTACCGGCACCGAAGGAGCCATGAAGGTACGCGGCGTGTGAGGCGTTCTTCCGCAGGGCGCTGCCGACCAGCTTCAGTGCCTTGCGGAACTCCCCCTGGAGCTGCGCCGTGACGACGTAGTCGTCGATCGACCCGGCCGCCTCGCCGGTGAACCCCTCGGACAGGGCGACCTTGAAGTCACCGGAGTGAAGGTCCTCCTTGATGTCGAGGACATCCCTCAGCACGGTCCCGCTGCCCTTGGCCATCAGCCGCTTCCGCTCCCCACCGCATCCTCGCGCCCGGCTGCCGCGGCCGGGCTCCTACACCACGTCTGTCTATCTTGCCAGGGGTGGGGAGGCTGGTGGGACGGCCGGGAAGATCGGCGGGGTTCGGCGTCAGGTCGAGGTGCCTGGGCCTTCGGTGGGAAGCACCGCCCATACAACCTTGCCCGGTGCATCTGTGCGGGACGTCACACCTCAGGTCTCGACGGGGGCTCGACGATCAGCAGACCGCGGCCCGTCTCGGCGTCGGCGCGAGCGGCGGCTGCTTTCGCGGTGGCGTGGCGCTCGCCTCGGGTGAGGCTGACCTCGATCCGCAGTCGCCCGTCGGCTCGGGTGAGGCGCAGTAGAGCGTCGCGGCCGGGTACGGCGCCGTGGGTGGCGGCGTTCGTGGCGAGCTCGGCTACGACGAGGCTTGCGCTCTTGGGTAACGGTGGCGACTGCGTCGAGGTCGCGCGGATGGAATCGCTCGTCCACGGACGGGACTCGAAGCGGACCTCGGGACCCGCTTTCTCGGTCACTCCCACGGAGTGGACGGCGTTCCTACGGATGGCGGGGCGCGGCTGACCGGAGCGATACGCGTATCAGGGGGCAGGAACTGCATAACCCCGCCCCCTCCAGCGTGTTTACCCGCGCCGGGCACCGCCCCGCTTCTTCTCGGGGCGCCAGGCGGCGAGGTCGTCCCGAGAGAGGCCGCGGCCGAACAGGCCCATGGTGAGGGCGCTGTTGAAGTCCTCGGCCGGGTTGCCCTCCCACTCGTCGTCGTACTCGTCGTGCCACTGCTTCACCCAGGGCATGACCTCCGCGAGCCCGGCGAGGAGTGGGATGAAGCGGGGGTCCTCCTTGGGCCAACCGTCGACATTCAGTCGGTCGTTGAGGAGGTTGACGAGGGCCTCGGCCTGGTAGCGGTGGTTCCAGCCGGCCCAACCAATGAGGAGGGAGGGGTCGTTGTCCGGGGAGGAACCCGGGTAGGAGATGAACCGCTCCTTGGGGACGTCGAGCTTGCCGCGGTTCGACCAGTAGCTGTGCTGGAGGAAGTCGGCTGAGGTGTACTTGGGCGGGGGCTTGATGTCACGCCGCTCGCCGTCATTGTCCTCCTCACGCTGCTTGTCCCAGACCTGTTCCCACTGGGCGCGCTTGCGCAGGCCGGACTCCTTGTAGCGGAGGGCGGCGAGGTGGGGGACGTGCTCGTCTTTGATGACGTCATTCAGAACCGTGGACAGCGGGGCGTCGGGCTTCTCGAGGACATCGGTGGCGTAGAGCCTGGCGACGTCCTGAACATCCTCGTCGTGGCGGAGGGCGTCCGCGAGCTGGAAGATGGTGAGCGCCCGAGGGGAGTCGATCCCGTCGCGTTCCTCGAACCACAGTTCCTCGCGCTCGGTGGCGTCGAGCAGCCAGGACCGCAGGGCGGCGGCCTCGCGCTTCTTCCAAGACTCGGTCAACCACCGGCGCTTGAACTCGGGCCGCTCGATCAGGCGGATGTCCTTGTTGTCGGCGATGAGGTCGAGGCGCGCCTGAACGATACGGCGGTAAGACTCGGGCCAGTCGGGGGAGGGGGGAATCTCGGTGGTGCGGTCATCGGTTGAGTCGTGCCGGTCGAACCACGCGGTATCGGCGCCGCTGCGAGCGAGCGCAATCTCGAACGCCCGCTGGCCGAGCTTGAGTTCTTCGGGTACGTCGGTGTCGGCGAGGTCGGCCGGATCGCCGGGGAGGGTGGTCCGGGCGACCTCAGCGGGAGTGAGTAGCCCGTACAGCCCGTACACGGTCCAGTCCAGCTCCTCCTGGAGGAGGATCATGCGGGCGCGGACGCGCCTTTGTTCGGCCTCGGCGGCGTCGAGAGCCTCGCGGGTGGGGGGTGTGGTGGTGGAGGCGGTGAGAGCGGTGGGTTCGTGGGCGGCCAGCTCTTGGG
>NZ_WVUG01000520.1 GCF_017614965.1 Streptomyces griseorubiginosus
GGATGGGCGGGATCAGCGCGATGCCAAGGGTGACCGGGACGGCAGGGGCGACTGAGAGCGAGGCGCTGGCCACGCTGCACCGGGTCTTCGGGTACGAGGCCTTCCGCGGCGAGCAGGAGGCGGTGATCGAGCATGTGGTGGCCGGCGGCGACGCAGTGGTCCTCATGCCGACCGGCGGCGGCAAGTCGCTGTGCTACCAGATCCCGGCCCTGGTCAGACCTGGTACGGGCGTGGTGGTCTCGCCGCTCATCGCGCTGATGCAGGACCAGGTGGACGCGCTGCGGGCGCTCGGCGTGCGCGCCGGGTTCATGAACTCCACCCAGGACTTCGACGAGCGCAGGGTGGTGGAGGCCGAGTTCCTGGCCGGGGAGCTGGACCTCCTCTACCTGGCGCCGGAGCGGCTCCGCCTGGACTCCACCCTCGATCTCCTCTCCCGCGGCAAGATCTCTGTCTTCGCGATCGACGAGGCGCACTGCGTGTCCCAGTGGGGCCACGACTTCCGCCCCGACTACCTGGCCCTGTCCCTGCTCGGCGAGCGCTGGCCGGACGTGCCGCGCATCGCACTCACGGCGACGGCCACGCACGCGACGCACCAGGAGATCACCGAGCGGCTGCACATGCCGACGGCCCGGCACTTCGTGGCGAGCTTCGACCGTCCCAACATCCAGTACCGGATCGTGCCCAAGGCCGACCCCAAGAAGCAGCTGCTGGGCTTCCTGAGAGAGGAGCACACGGGCGACGCGGGCATCGTGTACTGCCTGTCGCGCAAGTCCGTGGAGGCGACGGCGGAGTTCCTCAGCCGCAACGGCATCGAGGCGGTCCCGTACCACGCCGGTCTGGACGCGGGCACGCGCGCGGCGCACCAGTCCCGGTTCCTGCGGGAGGAGGGACTGGTCGTGGTGGCGACCATCGCCTTCGGCATGGGCATCGACAAGCCGGACGTCCGCTTCGTCGCCCACCTCGACCTGCCCAAGTCGGTCGAGGGCTACTACCAGGAGACGGGCCGTGCGGGCCGCGACGGTCTGCCGTCCACGGCCTGGATGGCGTACGGCCTCAACGACGTCATACAGCAGCGCAAGCTGATCCAGCTCGGCGAGGGCGACGAGGCGTTCCGCCGGCGGGCCGCCGCCCACCTGGACTCGATGCTGGCCCTGTGCGAGACGGCCCGGTGCCGGCGCGGACAACTGCTGAACTACTTCGGCCAGGAACCGGATCCGGCCGGCTGCGGCAACTGCGACACCTGCCTGACCCCGCCCGAGACCTGGGACGGCACGGTCGCCGCGCAGAAGGTGCTGTCGACGGTGGTGCGGCTGCAGCGGGAGCGTGGGCAGAAGTTCGGCGCGGTGCAGATCATCGACATCCTGCTGGGCAAGCGCACCGGCAAGGTCATCCAGTTCGACCACGACCAGCTGTCGGTTTTCGGCATCGGCGAGGAGCTGACCGAGGGCGAATGGCGGGGCGTCATACGGCAGTTGCTGGCCCAGGGGCTGCTCGCGGTCGAGGGCGAGTACGGCACGCTGGTACTGACCGAGGCCAGCGGATCGGTGCTGCGGCGCGAGCGGGAGGTGCCGCTGCGCAAGGAGCCGAAGAAGCCGGCGACCTCGCGGTCGGCGTCCTCGGCCACCGGCCGGGGCGAGCGCAAGGCCAAGGCCGCCGCGGTGGAGCTGCCCGAGGCGCTGCAGCCGGCGTTCGAGGCCCTGCGTGCCTGGCGCGCCGAGCAGGCCCGGGAGCAGGGCGTCCCGGCGTACGTCATCTTCCACGACGCGACGCTGCGGGAGATCGCCCTGGCCTGGCCGACGTCGGTACGGCAGCTCGGCGGCATCAGCGGGGTCGGTGAGAAGAAGCTGACGACGTACGGGGAGGGTGTGCTGGCGGTGTTGGCCTCGCTGGGCGACGACGGCCCGAGTGCGGCCAAGGCGACGGATGGCGAGCCGGCGGCCGAGGGCAAGCAGCCGACGGACGACGACTGGCCCGAGCTGGACGCGGATGCGGAGCCGGAGCCGGACGACTGGATATAGGCGGCCGGCGTGGCGTGGCGTACGGGTGGGGCCTTCCGGGAGGCGTTCACAGTGCCCGCGCCGCGTACGCCCTGACGTCCGCGTCCGTGTTGCGACAGTGTGCGCCACCTGCCCACCCGTCAGGCAGGGCGATGACCTGCGGAAAGGGCTGGTGCGGAGCAAGGTCTGCCAGTCAGGACAGGGCGGTCAGTCCGGGAGCGAACGTGATCAGCAACGGCAGCAGCGGCACGAGCGCGGCCACCGTCGCCGTCAGTGCCCGGTGTCGCCGCCCCAGCCTCAGCGGCGGCTCCAGCAGCCGGTCCACCCGCTCGCCCAGCAGCCGGTGGCTGGAGGCACAGGACAGCACCCCGCGGTGCTGATTGAGCTCGATCAGCGCCAGCGCGGTCGTCAGATGCCCGCACCGCCGTGACGCCGTGTCGTCCGCCGCCAGCTCCACCAGCCGGTGCGTCTGGTCGCAGAAGTGGGCGAACAGCGGCACCCGCGGAAACCCGGTGGCCAGCGCGGTCGACAGATGCAGCAGCCAGTCGTGGTGGGCCCGCGCGTGGTCCCGCTCGTGCGTGAGTACGGCGTCCAGCTGGTGGTCGGTGAGCCGGTGCAGCGCGCCCGTCGTGACCACCAGCTGCGGCGGATGTCCCGGCATCCACCAGGCGTCGGGGTACTCGTCCTCCAGCACCAGCAGCGGCCCCCGCGCCGCCGCCTCGAGACCGGCCGGCAGCTCGGGCGCCCGCTCGCGCAGATGCGCCCGGGTCACTCCGCGCCGCCGCCGCGCCTCGACCAGTTCGCGGCCGAGCATCGCGGTGGTCCAGGCGGCACCGCAGGCCAGCAGCACCGTGAGGGCGGCGGCCCACACGGGCGCGACGGACAGGTCGTAGGCGGCGGTGACCGCCGGTGGAGCGGGCGCGAAGAGCTGGGCGCGCACCGTGCCGAACACGGCCGCCGCGCCGAGCAGCAGCGCCGCCAGGCAGCACATCAGGACCGTGGCCACCAGGCACTGCCACACCCACAGGGCGACGACCGGCTCCCGCTCGGGCCAGCCGGCCCGCACCAGGGCACGCGGGACCGGCACGGCGGCCGTCAGGGCCACGACACTCAGCAGGAGCAGGCAGATGGTCATGCCACGGGCTCCGGATCCTGGTCGGAGGAAAGGGGCGAGGGCGGGGCAACCGGCTCGGCGCGCAAGTCGCCCGCCGCCAGTATGACGGCGAAGGACGCCGGAGTCAGGAGACAAGAGCGACCCACTACGTCCCGTGCAGTCACCGTCACACCCCAACTC
>NZ_WVUG01000521.1 GCF_017614965.1 Streptomyces griseorubiginosus
GCCCACCAGCACCCCCACCGTGTCCACGCCGGCCGCCCGCTGGGAGTCCAGCAGCAGCCTGCCGTACGCGTCGTCCCCGACGCGGGCCAGCAGCGCCGTACGGGCCCCGAGCCGGGCCGCCGCGACGGCCTGGTTGGCGCCCTTGCCCCCCGGATGGACGGCCAGATCCGAGCCGAGCACCGTCTCGCCCGCCCCCGGCCGCCGTTCGACGCCGATCACGAGGTCGGCGTTGGCCGAACCCACGACCAGCAGGTCGTAGTCGTACATGAATATGACTCCCCAGATGAGTGACCCAGATCAGTGCCCCCGGGCGGGCGGTCCCCCTGACCGCCCGCCCGTTCCCCTGCGCCGGCCGCCGACGACCGTCAGCCGTGCCCTGAAGCGCCTTCAGCGCGTTGTCCACGGCGATCCTGCCAAGTTGTGAGGGCTGCTGTGCCACGGACGCGTACAGCGTGCCCCCTTCGACCGCCTTCAGGCCGTCCGGGGTGCCGTCAAAAGGCCGGATCGTGATGGAACAGGGGAGCGCGGGACAGCGCTGTTCAGGGGGCGCAGGCCGGCTCACTCGTCGGCGAACAGTTCCTCGATGTCCGCGCCGTGCAGGGCGCGTTTGGCCCAGGACTCCAGTTGGGCGAGGTCCGTGCACTCTTCCACGCGCTCACGGACGGAGTCGGGCACGGGGATGCGGCGCAATTCCAGGACGTGCAGGACCACCTCTCGGCGCGCTTCGATACGGCCCTGCTCCCGGCCCTCTTTCCGGCCCTCCTCGCGTACTTGCTCAGCCAGGGGGTGTCGCCAGAAGTACTGGATCGCCATCATTCCGTGCCGAAGATTTCGGATGCATCCTCTACATGCATGGCTCGGCGCGCCCAGGTGTCCAGCTGTTCCACGTCCGTGCAGGACTGGATCCGTTCACGTACAGCATCGGGCACGGGGAGTTCGCGCCATTGCAGGATGTGGAGGACGGTCTGGACCTTGGCCTTGACCAAGCCTTCCTCTCGCCCTTCCGCGCGTACCTGTTCCGCCAGGGGGTGTCGCCAGAAGTACTGGATCGCCGTCATCAGGTCCCTCCACATCTGCTTCGCCTGGGGGTCGGCCAGGCAGGAGTCGACGAATTGCACGAAGACAGCGGCGCTGTCCGGGTCGATGGTCCGCAAGGCGGCGGCCAGGGACTCCAGTATGGCCGGAGCCTGCGGGCCGCGGCCGTGTGTCATGGCCGAGAGCACCGCAAGGGGTACGTCCTTCTCGGCCTGCCGCTCGTTCGCGATCACCGGCACGTTGTCCGGACCGAGCACCAGGGGCCGTACCGTGAGCGAGTGCCAGTCCCGGAAGCCGAACCGGATCGGCTTGGATGCCCACTCGGCCGTCTTGCTGCTCTGCGTGATGACGATGAGCACGGGCTCGCAGCGGTATTTCTCATACAAGTAGGAGAGGTAGTAGGGCCAGCTGCCCCGCTTGCGCTCGTCCACCTTCCCCTGCGACTCGACCACCAGCAGATACGTGCCCTCGTCTGTCTCCGCCCGCAGCAGGGTGTCCACGCGGCGTTCGACCGGTTCGATCTCGGTGAGATCGACGTTCAGAGCGGCGATCTCCCGAGGCTCGGGGAACGGCACGTGCAGCACTTTCTGCAGTGCCTTCGTCAGCAGCGTCGGATCCTTCTGGAAGATCCGGTGCAGCGCCTCATGCGACGAGCCGACCATCAGCTCTCCTTTCCATCGCGCTGATCAACGAGCTAAGCCGCCGCAAGTTCGCACCACACGTACTTGCCCCGGTTGCCGTGCCGGGACAGGGGGTGCCAGCCCCAGACCTCCGAGCAGGCCCGCACCAGAACCAGCCCCCGCCCTCCCTCCGCCTCGCCGAGCCGCGCCAACGGCACCGGTGGCTCGGGCGGTTCGGGGTCGGCGTCCCACGCCCCGATCCGCAGCGTGCCGGGCGGCGCCCAGCGGACGCGCAGGGCGGCGGGTCCCTTCGTGTGCCGTACGGCGTTGGTGATCAGCTCGGTGGCGAGCAGTTCGGCGACGTCGACGAGGCCGATCAGTCCGTGCGCGGTGAGGATCAGCCGGAGGGTGCGGCGACTGATGGTGACGGCGCGGGGGTCGTTGGGGATGGAGAGGCAGTACTCCCAGGGTTCTGGGATGTTTTCGGGCATGCGGCAACTCCGGTGCGATGGGGGAGGGTTGGCGGTGGCTTCGCCGCGGCCGTCGGGGCAGGCAGGACGGAGCGGTGCACTTCCGCAGAGTGAGCGTTGCGTCACCGACGGTAGGGGATAATCTTTAGGTGGGGCAAGTCGATCGAGTAATCTGCCCCCGATCGAGAAGGAGCAGTCGATGACGACCAGGCGCGAACCAACGGCACGTCAGTTGCGCCTGGCGGTGGAACTGCGCAGGCTCCGCGACGCGGCAGGGCTCAGCGCCCGCCAAGCCGCAGCACTGCTCGGGGTGAACGCCGTCCAGATCAGCCATATCGAGGCCGGGCTCTCAGGGGTAAGCGAGGAACGGCTGCGCCGCCTCGCCTCCCACTATGCCTGTACGGACGGCGAGTTCATCGACGCCTTGGTCGCGATGGCGACCGACCGCACGCGTGGCTGGTGGGAGGAGTACCGAGGGCTGTTGCCCACATCCTTCTTGGATCTCGCTGAGCTGGATCACCACGCCACGTTCTTGCGCGAGGTGGCGATCCTTTACGTACCCGGCCTCTTGCAGACGGAGGACTATGCCCGCGCGGTATTCTCTGCCAGGGTGCCCGAACTCACGCACGAAGAGCTTGAGTTGCGTGTGCATCACCGTATGAGACGCCAACAGATCGCCATCCCGTACGAGTTGGTCATCCATGAGGCGGCCCTGCGTATCAGGGTGAGCGACCGCGCCGCCACCCGAGCCCAACTCGCCAAGCTGCTGGAGCGCTCCGAAGCGGACAACGTCACCGTGCGCGTCATCCCGTTTGATCTGGACGGCTTCGGCGGGGCTGCCAGCTCCATGACCCACTTCGGCGGCCCACTCCCCAAATTGGACACCGTCGTACGTGACGTGCCCCACGGCTCGGCCTTTATCGACTCCGAAGCACAGCTCAACGCCTTTCGAACGCGCTTCCGTAAAGTGGAAGCCGTGTCACTCGACTGCAAACGGTCGCGTGACTTCATCAACCGACTGGCGCAAGAGCTGTGAGGCATCCCGTGGACAACTGGCGGAAGTCGTCCTACTCAGGCCCGGACGACGGCAACAACTGCGTGGAGATAGCCACCACCCCCACCCACACAGCCCTCCGCGACTCCTGTCTCTTATACAC
>NZ_WVUG01000522.1 GCF_017614965.1 Streptomyces griseorubiginosus
CGCCCAGCCCGGCCCCCTGCATCGCCATCCGGAACAGTGCGAACGCGCGGCTGGCCTGCTCGCCCGTCACCGACGACATCAGCATGCCCTCGGCGGCCGGGCTGAAGAAGGCCTGGCCGGTGCCGCCGAGGGCGCTGAGCAGCATCATCTGCCACAGCCGGGGGTGACCGGCCAGGACGAGCGCCGCGAACACCGCCTGGGACAGGCAGTTGAGGGCGTTGGCCGTGACCATCACGCGATGCCGGGGCAGCCGGTCCGCCACCGCGCCGCCGATCAGCAGGAACACCACCAGGGGCAGCGTCCGCGCGGCCGCCACCAGACCGACGTCACCGCCGTCACCGCCTGCGTCCAGCACGGCGAACGCGGAGGCGATCAGCGCACCGTTGCTGCCGAGGTTGGTGACGACCGCCGCGGCGGTCAGCAGGCGGTAGTTGCGGCCGGCCCCGGCGGGTCCGCGAGGGCTGTCGGAGGCGTCGGCGGAGGTCACCGGCCGACTATCGCCGCCGTGACCCCCGCTTGCCAAACCGTTTCCGCGCCATACCGGAGGCCTCGTCGGCCACGGTCTGAGGCGTCGGGTCAGCCCCCTGTCGGCGGCTCCTTGGCCAGCCGGACCGTGCTCATGATCTTCATCACGGTCGCGTCCGGGACCTCTCCCTTGACGCCTGTCGCCCCGTAGAGACTCCAGGCGACGAAGTCCCCGGCGGAATTCTTGAACCCGAAGGTGATGGCCTTGCCGTCACTGTTGCACTTGGACTTGCCGATCTGCGGGCTGTTCTTGGACCGGGCCCAGGCGTAGCTGCCCTCGATCCCGGAGGCCGTGGTGAACTTCTTGGCCGTCTTGTCGTAGGTGAGGCTCTTCTTGTCCGGCTGCGTGTAGCCGCCGTAGACCCACCAGGGCACCTGGTTCACGGCGACCTCGTCGGTGCTCTTGGCGCCGTCAGCTCCCTTGGTGCCCACGGCGGCGAGCGCCGTGTCCTCCGTCCTGCCGTCCTTGTCGTCGTCGGAGGTGCACCACTTGGACTTGTAGTACGCCGGCGCGGACATGGTGATCAGCGGCTTGGCGTTCGCGTCCTTCTTGTCCTCGAAGCCGATCAGCATGGTCGGCGAGTCGACCTCCCAGTCGGCCGGCACGTCGAAGACGGTGCCCCACTTGGGGTTCACCACGACCTTCCAGCCCGCGACGGTCGCCTTCTCGGAGGAGCCGCCGCGGGGATCGTCGTCGGAGGCGGACTGGCTGGGCTCGGCGGACGTGGTGGGCGACTGGCTCGCGCGCTTGTCGCCGCCCGAACCGCCGTCCGCCTTGTCGTCGTCGCCGCCGCCCAGGACCAGTGCGCCGGTGACGCCCGCGGCCACGATCACGGCCGCCGCGGCCACGATCGCGACCAGCTTCGTCCTGTTGCCGCCGCCCCCTCCGCCGCTGGGCGGCTGCGGCGCGCCCACCGGTCCCGGCGCGCCCCACTGCGGCTGCTGCGCATAGGGGTTGGGCTGCTGGTATCCGGGCTGCTGGTACGGATTCGGCTGGTGGTACCCCGGCTGCTGGTACGGGTTGTGCTGCTCCTGCGGAACCGGCGGGACGGGTCCCTGGGGAGTGTGTCCCTGCGGGTTCTGCTCGCCCCCTGGCGGCTGCTGTCCTGGCCACATGGGCAGCAACCCTAGTGCCGTCCGGGACACGATTCGGTCACTGTGGCTCGTCAACGCCGTAGCAAAGGGCCGAGCGGCGCTCATCACACCACTCTGGCCAGCCGGGCTACCCGTGGGTAACATCCGGTCATGAGCGCAGATCAGATGTCCGTCGGTGAGCTGCTGGCCGCGACGGTGCCGATGGCCCGGACCCTGAACCTCGAGTTCCTCGAGACCACGCCAGAGAAGGCGGTGGTGGCCCTGCCGGACCAGGGCGAGTACCACAACCACGTGGGCGGGCCGCATGCCGGCGCGATGTTCACGCTCGGCGAGACCGCGAGCGGGGCGATCGTGCTGGCCGCCTTCGGGGACCAGCTCGCGCGGGCCGTGCCGCTGGCCGTGAGCGCGGAGATCGGGTACCGCAAGCTGGCGATGGGGGCGGTCACCGCGACCGCGACCCTCGGCCGCCCGGCCACCGACGTCGTGGCCGAACTGGACGCGGGACAGCGCCCTGAGTTCCCGGTGTCGATCGAGATCCGGCGCTCGGACGGTGCCGTCACCGGCGAGATGACCGTCGTGTGGACCCTTCGTCCCAACGGCTGAGCGCCGTCGCGGGACCCGGCCCGGGGAGTAGGTCCTCCCCGGGCCCTTGTCGTGATGTCAGGCCGCGACCCGGCGGCGCTGCCCGGTGTCGGTACCCGCCTCCAGGTCCGCGACGAACTCCTTGAGCCAGGCGACGAATTCGGGGCCCAGGTCGTCCCGGTCGCAGGCCAGCCGGACGACCGTGCGCAGATAGTCGGCCTTGTCGCCGGTGTCGTAGCGCAGTCCGTCGAAGACCACCCCGTGCACCGTGCCGCCCGCGGCCAACTCCTGCAGAGCGTCGGTCAGTTGGATCTCGCCGCCGCGGCCGGGGCCGGTGCGTTCGAGGGTGTCGAAGACGGCCGGGTCGAGGACATAGCGGCCGATGACCGCGTAAGTGCTGGGCGCGTCCTGGCCGGACGGCTTCTCCACGAGGCCGGTGACCCGGACGACGTCGTCCTCGCCGGTCGCCTCCACGGCCGCGCAGCCGTAGAGATGGATCTGCTCCGGCGGCACCTCCATCAGGGCCACGACGCTGCCCGCGTAGTGGTCGCGCACGTCCAGCATCCGGCTCAGCAGCGTCTCGCGCGGGTCGATGAGGTCGTCGCCGAGCAGGACGGCGAACGGCTGGTCGCCGACGTGGCGGCGGGCGCACAGCACGGCGTGCCCGAGGCCGAGCGGCTCGCCCTGCCGGATGTGGTGGATGTTGGCCAGCCGGGCCGGGTCGCGCACGGCGTCCAGCCGTACGGCGTCTCCCTTGGCCGCCAGGGCCTGCTCCAGCTCGAAGGCGCTGTCGAAGTGGTCCTCGATGGCCCGCTTGTGCCGCCCGGTGACCATCAGGACGTCGTCGAGCCCGGCCGCGGCGGCCTCCTCGACGACGTACTGGATGGCCGGCTTGTCGACGACGGGCAGCATCTCCTTCGGGGTGGCCTTGGTGGCGGGAAGGAAGCGGGTGCCGAGTCCGGCGGCCGGTACGACGGCCTTGCGGACGCTGCGGAGGCCGGGGG
>NZ_WVUG01000523.1 GCF_017614965.1 Streptomyces griseorubiginosus
ACGGTCGTTGCCTCAGAACTAACACAGTGGACGCGAGCAACTGAGGACAAGCCCTCGGCCTATTAGTACCGGTCACCTCCACACGTTACCGTGCTTCCAGATCCGGCCTATCAACCCAGTCGTCTACTGGGAGCCTTACCCCATCAAGTGGGTGGGAGTCCTCATCTCGAAGCAGGCTTCCCGCTTAGATGCTTTCAGCGGTTATCCCTCCCGAACGTAGCCAACCAGCCATGCCCTTGGCAGAACAACTGGCACACCAGAGGTTCGTCCGTCCCGGTCCTCTCGTACTAGGGACAGCCCTTCTCAAGACTCCTACGCGCACAGCGGATAGGGACCGAACTGTCTCACGACGTTCTAAACCCAGCTCGCGTACCGCTTTAATGGGCGAACAGCCCAACCCTTGGGACCGACTCCAGCCCCAGGATGCGACGAGCCGACATCGAGGTGCCAAACCATCCCGTCGATATGGACTCTTGGGGAAGATCAGCCTGTTATCCCCGGGGTACCTTTTATCCGTTGAGCGACGGCGCTTCCACAAGCCACCGCCGGATCACTAGTCCCGACTTTCGTCCCTGCTCGACCCGTCGGTCTCACAGTCAAGCTCCCTTGTGCACTTACACTCAACACCTGATTGCCAACCAGGCTGAGGGAACCTTTGGGCGCCTCCGTTACCCTTTAGGAGGCAACCGCCCCAGTTAAACTACCCATCAGACACTGTCCCTGATCCGGATCACGGACCCAGGTTAGACATCCAGCACGACCAGACTGGTATTTCAACGACGACTCCCCCCGAACTGGCGTCCGGAGTTCACAGTCTCCCAGCTATCCTACACAAGCCGAACCGAACACCAATATCAAACTGTAGTAAAGGTCCCGGGGTCTTTCCGTCCTGCTGCGCGAAACGAGCATCTTTACTCGTAGTGCAATTTCACCGGGCCTATGGTTGAGACAGTCGAGAAGTCGTTACGCCATTCGTGCAGGTCGGAACTTACCCGACAAGGAATTTCGCTACCTTAGGATGGTTATAGTTACCACCGCCGTTTACTGGCGCTTAAGTTCTCAGCTTCGCCCACCCGAAAGTGAGCTAACCGGTCCCCTTAACGTTCCAGCACCGGGCAGGCGTCAGTCCGTATACATCGCCTTACGGCTTCGCACGGACCTGTGTTTTTAGTAAACAGTCGCTTCTCGCTGGTCTCTGCGGCCACCCCCAGCTCAGACCGTAAAGATCATCACCAGGTGTGGCCCCCCTTCTCCCGAAGTTACGGGGGCATTTTGCCGAGTTCCTTAACCATAGTTCACCCGAACGCCTCGGTATTCTCTACCAGACCACCTGAGTCGGTTTAGGGTACGGGCCGCCATGAAACTCGCTAGAGGCTTTTCTCGACAGCATAGGATCATCCACTTCACCACAATCGGCTCGGCATCAGGTCTCAGCCTCAAGGTGTGCGGATTTACCTACCGCACGGCCTACACCCTTACCCCGGGACAACCACCGCCCGGGATGGACTACCTTCCTGCGTCACCCCATCACTCACCTACTACCACCTTGGTCCGGCGGCTCCACCACTCCCTTTGCCCGAAGGCTCACGGGGCGGCTTCACGGCCTTAGCATCAGAAGGTTCGATGTTTGACGCTTCACAGCGGGTACCGGAATATCAACCGGTTATCCATCGACTACGCCTGTCGGCCTCGCCTTAGGTCCCGACTTACCCTGGGCAGATCAGCTTGACCCAGGAACCCTTAGTCAATCGGCGCACACGTTTCCCACGTGTGAATCGCTACTCATGCCTGCATTCTCACTCGTCAACCGTCCACAACTCGCTTACGCGGCTGCTTCACCCGGCAGACGACGCTCCCCTACCCATCACAGCGGGCGTTGGCCCTCATGCTGCAATGACACGACTTCGGCGGTACGCTTGAGCCCCGCTACATTGTCGGCGCGGAATCACTAGACCAGTGAGCTATTACGCACTCTTTCAAGGGTGGCTGCTTCTAAGCCAACCTCCTGGTTGTCTCTGCGACTCCACATCCTTTCCCACTTAGCGTACGCTTAGGGGCCTTAGACGATGCTCTGGGCTGTTTCCCTCTCGACCATGGAGCTTATCCCCCACAGTCTCACTGCCGCGCTCTCACTTACCGGCATTCGGAGTTTGGCTAAGGTCAGTAACCCGGTAGGGCCCATCGCCTATCCAGTGCTCTACCTCCGGCAAGAAACACACGACGCTGCACCTAAATGCATTTCGGGGAGAACCAGCTATCACGGAGTTTGATTGGCCTTTCACCCCTAACCACAGGTCATCCCCCAGGTTTTCAACCCTGGTGGGTTCGGTCCTCCACGAAGTCTTACCTCCGCTTCAACCTGCCCATGGCTAGATCACTCCGCTTCGGGTCTTGAGCGTGCTACTAAAGTCGCCCTCTTCGGACTCGCTTTCGCTACGGCTACCCCACCCGGGTTAACCTCGCAACACACCGCAAACTCGCAGGCTCATTCTTCAAAAGGCACGCAGTCACGAGAATGCGCAAGCGCCTTCCGACGCTCCCACGGCTTGTAGGCACACGGTTTCAGGTACTATTTCACTCCCCTCCCGGGGTACTTTTCACCATTCCCTCACGGTACTATCCGCTATCGGTCACCAGGGAATATTTAGGCTTAGCGGGTGGTCCCGCCAGATTCACACGGGATTTCTCGGGCCCCGTGCTACTTGGGTGTCTCTCAAACGAGCCGCTGACGTTTCGACTACGGGGGTCTTACCCTCTACGCCGGACCTTTCGCATGTCCTTCGCCTACATCAACGGTTTCTGACTCGTCCCACGGCCGGCAGACCATGGAAGAGAGATCCCACAACCCCCACGACGCAACCCCTGCCGGGTCTCACACGTCGTAGGTTTGGCCTCATCCGGTTTCGCTCGCCACTACTCCCGGAATCACGGTTGTTTTCTCTTCCTGCGGGTACTGAGATGTTTCACTTCCCCGCGTTCCCTCCACTTGCCCTATGTGTTCAGACAAGGGTGACAGCCCATGACGACTGCCGGGTTTCCCCATTCGGACACCCCCGGATCAAAGCCTGGTTGACGACTCCCCGGGGCCTATCGTGGCCTCCCACGTCCTTCATCGGTTCCTGGTGCCAAGGCATCCACCGTGCGCCCTTAAAAACTTGGCCACAGATGCTCGCGTCCACTGTGCAGTTCTCAAACAACGACCAG
>NZ_WVUG01000524.1 GCF_017614965.1 Streptomyces griseorubiginosus
CCGCCGCACCGCCCGCCCGCGAAGCCTGAAGGGGGAACCACCATGCCCGTCCTCGCCCTCCTCTCCGCCGTCTTCGTCGTCGGCGTCGAGCAGACCGTCCAGTGGAAGTACGGCGTCACCGGGATCATCGGCCTGACGCTCCTCACCATAGGCATCAAGGCGAAGAACCCGACGGTCAGCTCCGTCGGCGCCGTCGTCCTGGCCCTGCTGGTCGCCGGACCCGCTCTATGAGCGGAGCCCGTCCCGGCGGCCGGTGTCCATCGCTGTGGGAGACGGTCAGTTCGTGAGTAACAGCTCCGAACTGATCGTCTCCCACAGCGCGTTGAACCACAGGTACGACTGCTCGACGAAGGTCGTGTCCCGCAGGTCGGCGCCCTGCTCGAAGGCGAACAGCATGGACCGGGTGCCCTCCGCGTCGTACATCTCCAGGGGCTCGTGGTCGATCTCCTCCTCGCGGCGCGTGACCGTGTAGTACGCGAAGAGGGACTCCACCCCGTTGAGCAGGTACAGCTTCACCGGCGGGGTGAAGGGCAGCGAGCGGAAGGTGACCTCGACATCGATGCCGTGCGTGGCGCGCAGGGCCAGCAGGTTGTGCCGCAGGACCTGGACCTGGGCGTTGCGGTGGGACACCCAGCGGCGTTGCAGCCGGCCGTCCATCGCCGCGTCCACGGGCGTCGGGAAGGCCAGTTCGATGTCGCTGCTGGGCAGCAGGACGCGGACGTCGACCTTGGCCGGTTTAAGCTGTCCGGCGTGGATCTGGCGCAGCGGTTCGCCGATCGCGAGGGTCAGGGACACCGAGGTGAGGCACAGGGCGTCTATCTCGACGTGGGGCTCCGCGAACGCGGCCGCTATGCGCGGGGCCAGCGCCACCATGGTGGGCAGCGGCGGGGCTCCGGGGCCGGTCGGTGGTGCGGCCAGGCCCAGGTCGGGGGCCACGGTGGCGGGCGCGCCCTTGGAGACGTTGGTGAGCAGGTGCTCCGACTGCAGGATGCGCAGCGCCTGGCGTACGGCACCGCGCTCGACGCCGAACTCGTCGGCCAGCCTGGCCTGCGTGGGCATGCGCTGGCCCGGACGGAGCTCGCCCGACCTGATCCGGGCACGCAGCTCGTCGGCCACCTCTCTGTGGGACTTCTGTGGCCGCTGTGACCTCTTCCGCCCATTGACGGCGGCGTGTTGGGGGTCCACGACCAAACACTACAACTTCCCGCCATCTTTCGGCAGTTCCAGAGAAGGTGGTTATAAGCCGCTTCCAAGCGGAGATAAGTACAGTGAAGTTGGTCACCAACTTGAGCAAGCTTGAGCAACGTTGAACAACATGGTCGGAACATTCGGAGGCTTGGCCACAGGGGTCCTCCTCCCGTCCCGAAGGAGGGACCGTCATGCCGCTCGTAGCCCTCGCCGTCGCCGCCCTCGCTTTCGGATTCGAGCAGCTCGTCCAGTGGAAGTACGGACCGATGGGCATCATCGCGTTCCTCGCGCTGTCCATCGGGCTCAAGGCCAAGAACACCGTCATCAGCGGACTGGGAGCGGTCATCCTCGTGATGCTGCTGGCCCAGTCGGGCTGACCTCGCGTCGGCCGAACCCGGTTCGGCTGGCCGGGCTCCCTTCCGGAGGGGAGCCGGGAGCCCGGTCAGTCTGCACCAAGCGCACCGTCACAACTCAACATCGACAACTCAACATCGGCGGCTCGACAGCCGCACCCGCTCAGCCACAACTGAACAGCTCCATCGGCTCCATGAGCTACATGAGCTACATGAGCTACATGAGCTACATCAGCACAGTCACAACTGAACAGCACAGCTACGGATGAGAGATCAGAAGTCAACTGCCACCGCGCGTGAGGAGGTTCAGAACATGTCCGGGCACCAAGGGCGCCTGGACGTACGCAGCAGGGCGTCGGCCGACCGGCCGGCGCCCGCTCGTTCTTCCTGGACCCGCCCCAGCGACACCAGCCGTACCGCCGACTGGTCGCCGAGCCACAGCGCCGCCAGCTCGGAGACGTCCAACGAGAGTTCCGCGCTCTGCCGCGTCGGGGTACAGGACGCGCCCTGCGGTGACGCCTCCAGCCGGTAGCGGCCGCCCGCGTAACCGGCGCGGTCGGTGATCTCCAGCACCAGCGAGCCCGTACCCTCGTACGTCCGCGCCTCCAGGGCCCGTACGACGTCCAGGATCCGCACCCACAGCCAGTCCGCCTGCGAGACGACGCGGGCGGCCCTCGGGTCGGGGAGCAGGTCGGTGAGCAGGTCGTCCGGGGCGCGCTGGCCGGTCTTCACCTGCGTCACCCAGTCGATCGAGCACAGGTGGTACCACAGGGCCCGCTCGGCGGCCGGGGTGGTCGCGATCATGCCCCGTACGGTCGCCGTGTCCAGCGGCTGCCCCGCGTCGCCCCACTTGTCGTCCACCTCGTAGGCGACCAGGCCCTCCAGCGTGCCGTCCGGCGCCCGGTACGCGGCGAAGAACGGCTCGGTCCACTTCGGGTCGACACGGACGGCGCCGGTGTTGAGCTGCCACCACCAGTCGCCGCGGCTGACGGCGCCGGGGGTGGCGCGGCGGAAGCGGTCGTGGAGTTCGGGGCCGATCTTCCGTACGTCGTCGCCGTCCACGAGGTCGACGCGGGCGCCGTCGGCCGGGCCGGACCAGCGGGGGTCGAGGCCGGTACGGGGGACGTCGACGATCCACTCGGTTGCGGTGGTGGCGGGGCCGAAGCCGTAGCGGCCGTAGATCCGGTACTCCGCGGCGATGAGTGTCGCCACGACGTCGCCGCGCTCCTTGGCGGTCGCGAGGTCCTGGGTCATCATCCGGGTGAGCAGTCCGCGGCGGCGGTGGGTGGCGGTGACGGTGACGCCGGAAACGGCGTCGGCCTGCACGCAGGCGCCGCCGACCGCGGTGACCTCCTGGGCGAAGGACCGGAACGTCGCGACACAGCGGTCCCCGTCGAAGGCCCCGAGATAGCGACCGGCCTCGAACTGCCCTCGCCGGGCTTCGAGCTCGGCCTCCGACGGGGTCGGCGGACGCAGGAAACCGGTGTTCACCGCCCGTATCCACTCGGGGAACTCCCCTTCGGTGACCGGACGGACGTCGATGTCAGCGGCTCGGCTCATGGGATCACGGTAGGCGGACGGCGGGGAGGGTGTCGCGGGGATTTCCCACGGCCTCAGGCGTGCCTGGTGCGCTCAGAACACCCCCCGGATCTCCCCCACCT
>NZ_WVUG01000525.1 GCF_017614965.1 Streptomyces griseorubiginosus
CCCTTCCCCCACTCCCGCTCCAGCGCCTCCACCTTCCGCTCGGCGCCCCGCTTGGCCTCCCGGTTGGTCCACCACAGCTGGTGGACGACGAGAAGGAGCAGCACCACTCCTACCGTGACGAGGAGTTCGGCCCCGCTCCACAGCGCGCGCCGGCGCCGGGCCGAGCGGCGCCGGGTGCTGTGCTGCACGACGGGAACGCGCATCCGCAGACCTCCTCGCGCCGCCTCCTGGGCAGGGCCTCGCACCGAGCCGCCCGCACCATAAGGGGCCGTCCCGCAACTCACCAGCCACACGCGCCGTTTCGGTTGTCCCGCACTTCATACATAGGTTTTAGAAAGGGCTGTCGTAGCTCTCGACAACCCCACCCGTCACACCCGATGCTTCGTGCTGGCACCAACGGGACAGGCCACCACGCCGGGCCCCGCGACCGGTTCAGGGACCGGTGCGCCCAGGCCCGTGAGCGAAGCGGAGTAGCAGCCATGATCAGACGCAGAACCCTGCTGGCCGCGGCCGGCGGCACCCTCCTCGGCAGCGCCCTCGCGACCGGCACCGCACGCGCGGACGCCACGATCAGCGTCAGCCCCGGAACCTCGTACGGCACCTGGGAGGGCTGGGGCACCTCGCTGGCCTGGTGGGCGAACGTCTTCGGCGGCCGGGACGACTTCGCCGACATCTTCTTCACCACCAAGTCGACGACGTACAACGGCACTTCGCTTCCCGGCCTCGGCCTGAACATCGCCCGCTACAACCTGGGCGCGAGCAGCTGGAACAGCGTCGGCGGCACGACCATGGTCGCTTCCCCGAACATCCCCGCCTTCAAGCAGATCGAGGGCTACTGGCAGGACTGGAACAACGAGGACCCCACCTCCTCCGCCTGGAAGTGGACCGCGGACGCCACCCAACGCGCGATGCTGACGAAGGCGGTGGCCCGCGGCGCGACCACCGAGCTGTTCGCCAACTCCCCCATGTGGTGGATGTGTCTGAACCACAACCCCTCCGGCGCCTCCGACGGCGGCAACAACCTCCAGTCCTGGAACTACCGCCAGCACGCCTCCCACCTCGCCGCGGTCGCCCTCTACGCCAAGAACAACTGGGGCGTGAACTTCGCGACCGTCGAGGCCTTCAACGAACCCAGCTCCAGCTGGTGGACGGCGACCGGCACCCAGGAGGGCTGCCACATCGACTCGACCGTCCAGTCCGCCGTACTGCCGTACCTGCGCAGCGAGTTGGACAAGCGGGGCCTGACGGGCACCAAGATCTCCGCGTCCGACGAGACGAGTTACGACCTCGCCCGCACCACCTGGAACTCCTTCAGCTCCACCACGAAGGGGTACGTGGACCGCGTCAACGTCCACGGCTACCAGGGCTCCGGCGGCCGCCGCGACCTCCTCTACACGGACGTGGTCACCACGGCGGGCAAGGCCCTGTGGAACTCCGAGACCGGCGACAACGACGGCACCGGCTACACCCTCGCCTTCAACCTCCTCTACGACTTCCGCTGGCTGCACCCCACCGCCTGGGTCTACTGGCAGGTCATGGACCCGTCCACCAACTGGGCGATGATCGCGTACGACGAGAGCACCCTGCAGGCGGGCGCGGTGCAGACGAAGTACTACACGATGGCCCAGTTCAGCCGGCACATCCGCCCCGGTATGAAGATCCTCGACACGGGCGTGAGCAACGCGGTGGCGGCCTACGACTCCTCCGCCAGGCGCCTGGTGATCGTCGCCCTCAACACCTCGGCCTCCGCCCAGACCTTGACCTTCAACCTCTCCAACTTCACGACCGTGAGCGGCGGTTCGGGCGGTCTGGTGCCGCGCTGGAACACGGTGACGACGGGCGGCGACCTCTACAAGTCGTACTCGGACACCTACGTGAGCGGAAAGACGGTCGCCGTCCCCTTCGCCGCGAAGGCGGTGCAGACCCTGCAGATAGACGGGGTGGTGATCTGACTGGGAAGCCGTACTTCCCCCCACGGGAACCGCGGTCCGGGGCCCACCCCCGGTCCCGGACCGCGTCCCGCACCCGGTCTCGCGGCGCTCGCCCTCGGCGGTTTCGGCATCGGCCTGACCGAGTTCGTGATCGCCGGCCTGCTCCCCCAGGTCGCCCGCGACCTCCGGGTGTCCGAGGCCACCGCGGGCCGGCTGATCTCCGGTTACGCCCTCGCGGTGGCCGTCGGCGCGATCGCGCTCACCGCCCTCACCGCCGGCCTGCACCGCAAGGCGGTCCTGATCGCCCTGGTGACTCTCTTCGTCGCCGGCAACCTCCTCTCGGCGATCGCCCCCACCTACCCGGTCATGCTCCTGGGCCGTGTGGTGGCCGCCCTCTGCCACGGCACGTTCTTCGGCATCGGCTCACTGGTGGCCCGCCGCATGGTCCCGCCCGAGCGGGCCTCTCGCGCCGTCGCGGTGATGTTCGCCGGCCTGACCGTCGCGAACGTCCTGGGTGTCCCCTTCGGCGCCCTGATCGGCGAACGCTGGGGCTGGCGCGCGACGTTCTGGGCGATCACGGGGATCGGCCTGCTGGCCCTGACCGCCATCGCCGTCCTGGTCCCTTCCTCGGCGGGCACGGTCCCGCCCACCAGGACAGGCCTCCGCACGGACCTCCGCGCCTTCCGCTCCCCCCAGGTCTGGCTGACCCTCACCGCCACCGCCCTCGGCTACGGCGGCATGTTCGGCGCCTTCAGCTACCTCACGTACACCGTCACCGAGGTCACCGGCTTCGCCACCACCGACATCCCCTGGCTGCTCGTGGTCTACGGCACCGGACTGGTCGCCGGCAACATGGCGGGCGGCCGCGGCGCCGACCGCGACCGCGACCGCACCCTCGTCATCAGCCTCACCGCCCTGACCGCCACCCTCACGGCCTTCGGCCTCCTGGCGAGCAGCAAGCCGGCCGCCGTCACCCTGGTCCTCCTCCTCGGCGTCTTCGGCTTCGCCCCGGTCCCGGGCATGATCACCCGCGTCACCGACCAGGCCCACGGCGTCCCCCTGGCCGCGAGCGCCAACGTCTCCGCCTCCAACATCGGCAACGCCCTCGGCGCCTGGCTCGGCGGCCTGGCCATCAGCGCGGGTTTCGGCTACCGGGCGCCGCTGTACGTGGGCGCGGCGATCGTGCTGACGGGGGTGGCGGTGATGACGTACGCGGCACGCACCACCCGGCCCACCGGGGAGCCGCCCATCCCCAGGTCTTCGGC
>NZ_WVUG01000526.1 GCF_017614965.1 Streptomyces griseorubiginosus
CACGGCAGGTCTCCCATACGTCCGGCCCGGCCATCTCCCCGGCCCATTCCCCCTGCATGCCTACAAGACTGGCCCCGGCCCTGCCGGCCCGGGGCCAGAACCCGCAACATTTTCAGTGATCTTCTAGGGACTCGGCTCCATCACCTTGCGGACCGCTTCCACGTCCTGGTCCAGCCAGTCCACGTCCCAGGTCTCGTCCGGGGACAGCCAGCGCAGTTCGTCATGGTCCTGGAGCGGCTTGGGGGCGGGGGACCCCGGCAGAAGGCGGGCGGTGAAGACCTGGAGGACGTACGGCTGCCTCAGCAGCCACTCCCCCGGTACGCGCCGCACGGTCTCCGCGTCCACGCCCAGTTCCTCGCGCAGTTCGCGCACCAGGGCCGCCTCGGGGGTCTCCCCCGCCTCCACCTTGCCGCCCGGCAGTTCCCAGCGGCCGGCGAGCTCGGGTGGGGCGCTGCGGCGGGCGGCGAGGAGGCGGCCGTCGTCGAGGAGGGCGGCTCCCACTACCACGATCCGTTCGCTCATGGGCGGGAGCCTACGGGAGTCAGTTGACCGCGCCGCCCTGGCCGTTCTGACCGATGCGCTCGACCCAGTAGAGCTGCTTGTGGCCGCGGTCGTCGAGGCTGTCGGCGATCTTCTGCGCCTCCGCCCGGGTCGCGTACCGGCCCACGCGGTAGCGATTGCCGTTGTCGTCCTGCCGTATGACGAGCCAGGGAAGAGTGATCGTGCCGTCGTTCATCGCGCCCCACCGCCCCCGCCCTCTAAGGAAACCGCAATCCGCATATGCCCGAGCCTACGCCTTACCTTCACGCAGCGAATACGGCTTTTCACAAAGAGGTACGCAACCGGCCAGATCGAGGGGGGCGCACGAAAAGGAACGCGCCGCCTCCGGGCGTGCGCGCATCCAGTTGGCGACATGCCAGAGGCACCTGCGGCGACCTGCGAGAACGTCCGGATTTCAGCGGCGGAGGAACGGGTTCCGGGGGGCGGTCGCAGGGGCTCCGGGAATGGTTGCCGGGGGTAACCGCCGTAAAGGTGTGCGCTATTTCACCGGGAGGTGGTACGCCACCCGGTAGCGGTCGGCCGGGATGACGAGGTCGGCGGTCTCCACGGGGCGGCCCGAGGCGTAGAAGGTGCGCTGCACGACGATGACGACATGGCCCGGGACGCCGCCCAGGGCGAGCAGTTCCTCCGCGAGGCCGGGGCGGGCGCCGACCTCCTCCGTGACGTTGTCCACGATCACGTCGATCGCCGCCATGCGCTCGACGACGCCCATGCCGCCCAGCGGCCCCTCCTCGGGGAGCATCACGGGGGTGCGCCCGGTGACCGCGAGGGGCTCCCAGGAGGTGGAGAGCATCATCGCCTCGCCGGCCTCCCGGAACACGTACCGCGTGCACATCACGCGGTCGCCGGGCCTGATGCACAGGCGCTCGGCGACGGCGCCGCTCGCCTCGGTCTGCTCGCTGCTGGACTCCCAGGTGCCGCGCGCGTCGGCGTCCGCCTGCTCCTGACGGAAGGGGGTGGCCCCGCCGGCCGGGCGGAAGCCGGAGCGGGCGACGCTGCGGGGCACCGGCCGCTCACGCACATACGTCCCCGAGCCCGAGCGGCCCTCGACCAGGCCCTCGGCCATCAGCACCTTGCGCGCCTCCAGGGCCACGGTGTCCGAGACGCCGTACTCCTGGCGGATTCTGGCCTGGGAGGGGAGACGGGTGTGCGGTGGCAGCGATCCGTTGACGATCTTCTGGCGGAGATCACCCGCGACGCGCAGGTACGCCGGCTGCTCACCGAAAGTCACTGGCCGCTCCCATCAGGTTGTACAGACAGCAACAGCGTGGCAACCGTGGGTTCCGCCATGCAAGCAAAGGCCAGAGAATCACTCGATGTGGTGACATGCGGCCCCTGAAGCCTTTACGCAGGCACTTTCTCCCCGCTATGGGCGCCGTCACACCTCGACATCGGAACCTGCTGTGCCGCCGCCCTCCTGTCCGCCCGGATCGTCCGTCGCGGGCGGGGTCGTGGCGAGGCCCAGAGCCTTGCGGGCGGTGACCGACCGGCGCGGGGACTCCTCCACCCTGATCGGGCCGTAGGCGGCGTAGAAGCCGTCCGCGTCGGTGGCCGCGGCGACCCGAGCCCACTGCTTGCCCAGGGAGTCCGCCTCCTTGGCGACGGCGGAGACGGGGCTCTTCACGTCCGCCGGCCACACGTGCTGCCGGAGCAGGCCGGCCTCCTTGGTGAACGCCTCCGACACCCGCCCCGCCCACTCCGTGTTGGCCCGCAGGTCCTGCCCGGGGCTGACGGCGGGCTGACCGTCGAGGGCCACGTTGCCGAGGTTGACGGCCCGCAGGTAGGCGAGCTGATGGGCGTTCAGCGACCGGACGTCGTTGCGCAGTGAGCCGGTGAGACCGGCGGTCTCGTCGGTGTTGCCGAACACGCAGGTGACCTCGCGGTCGCCGAGCCGCCAGCTCTGCCGGGTCGGCGTCAGGTAGTACACGTCCACGTCGACGGGTACGGCCCAGGCGTCCATGGCGTAGGTGTAGCGCAGCGAGTAACACCGGGTCTCGGCGACCTGGCTGACCTTGGCGTCCCCCGGGAAGGACGGGTATCCGCCCATCGTGAACGCGGCGAAGACCTCGCCGTCGTGCCTGCCTTCGCACTGCACCTTGTCGACGTCGTAGGTGAAGCCCTCCAGGGAGCCGCCGGGCACGTCGAAGCACTCGCCCTTGGCCAGGGTGTAGGCACTGCCGTTGTCCTTCGCGGCGTCCTTGAAGCCGTCCCAGAAGTCGGACACGCCCCCCGTGGCCAGTGTCAGCACCCACAGGGCGATCCCGAGCGAGGACAGCACGGAGCCCGTCACGGCCATCCCCTTGCCCCGCTCCCCCGTCCGCCGGATCTGCCCCAGCGCGATCAGCCCCAGCAGCAGCCCGGCCGCCGGAACGCAGCACAGGATGCCGAGCACGAGAGAGGCGACTGAGAGCCCGTTGACCGGCGCGGGCCGGTTGTACGGGCTGTATCCCTGCCCCCAGGGCTGGTACGGGTACGGCTGGGCGTACGGCCCCTGAGCACCGTAAGGCCCCTGCGGGTACGGCGGCTGCCCGTCCGGCGGCTGCGGGAACTGGCCCTGCGGGTACGGCCCTTGGGGCTCCTGCGGCTGCGGGGGCAC
>NZ_WVUG01000527.1 GCF_017614965.1 Streptomyces griseorubiginosus
GACGAGGACCGCCCCGACCACCTCACCGTCACCGTGCGGGACGCGGGTGCCGGCCGGGACGGCACGTACCACCTGTCCTGCCACCCCGGCAGCGGCGACCACCCAGACGTGGCCGGTGCCTGCGCGGCCCTCGACCGTGGGACCCACTGGGGCCGGGAGACCTTCGCGCCGGTCCCCGACGGCAGCATGTGCACCATGCAGTACGGCGGCCCCGCCACCGCCCATGTCACCGGGACCTGGGCCGGGCGGCCGGTGGACGCCTCGTACAGCCGTGGCGACGGGTGCGAGATCGCGCGCTGGGACCGGATGGTGCCGTTGCTGCCCGATCTGCGTTCGCAAGGGCGGTCGTAGCATCCGACAGCGGAAAGCAAGGACGGTCGGTCAAATCGTCCGGAAGCACGGTTGCCTCGTCCGGAGGACCGTCGCGCCATCCGGGAGGACCGTCGTGTCGTCCGAGAAGACCGTCGCGCCGTCCCGGAGGACCGTCGCGCCGATGAATGTGCTCACAGGCTTTCCATGGCGGAAACCAGGGGTCCGTAAAGTCGCGCAGGCCAGGGGAGGCGGTCACACGTTCTACTTCACTTCGTCGTGCGACCTCCCTCTCATCCGGCGTCGTCGGCGCAATCGGTGCCCTTAGACTCCCTCGCGTGACACGTCGCGGGCAGGTTGGCAAGATGGCCCGAGCGGTCGGCAAGGTGCGGTAACAGGGAGGAAGCGTCTCGTGAGCAGCAGGCCATCCCGAGGCGCTGCTCGCCTCGCAGCCATACTGGACGCGCTGCCCGACGCGTTGGTGCTGGTCAACGCCAACGGGACCGTCGTCAACGCCAACACCATCGCGCTCGAGGCCTTCGAGGCGCCCGGGACCGCGCTGGTCGGGCGCGGGCTGCTCGACCTGCTGCCCCAGTTCGACTCCAAGCTCATTCCCGGGTCCATGCGGCGGCCCGACCACATGGACCCGCGCGGGCGGACCAAGCCGACCCGGATGGTCGCCCGCCGCACCGACGGCACCGAGTTCCCGGTCGAGGTCACCAGCGCCAACCTGGAGAACGGCCAGCAGGCGTACGACGGTTACGGCTACAGCGGCGACGAGCTGCTGATGCTCGTCGTGCGCGATCTGACCGGGACCGTGGACACCGAGGCCGAGCTGGCGCGTTCGCAGCGGCAGACCGAGATGATCCTGCGGGCCGCGGCCGAGGGCGTGGTCGGCACCGACACCGACGGACGGATCGTCCTGGTCAATCCGGCCGCCGCGCAGATACTGGGCTACCGGGCCAGCGATCTCGGCGGCAAGGAACTGCACACCCTCGTCCTGCACTCGCGCGCCGACGGCTCCCCCTTCCCGTACGACGAGTCGCCGCTCGCCGACACCCTGCGCTCCGGACGCAAACACCGGGTGCGCGGGCAGGTGCTCTTCGCCAAGAACGGCGACCGGGTCTCCGTCGACCTGACGACCGCGCCGGTGCGCGACGGCGACCAGCTCGTCGGCGCCGTCATGACCTTCACCGACCGCCGGCCCTACGACGCCCTCGCCGACGAAAAGGCCGCGCAGGAGAAACGGCACGCCGAGGAGCTGGACCGGCTCGAGGAAGAACACGCCTCCGAGCTCACCGCGCTGCGCCAGAAGCACATCACCGAGCTCGAGGAGCTGCAGGAGCGGCACGACGAGGAACTCGCCGCCGGCGAGGAGCGGTACGCGGCGCTGGGCGAGCGCGAGAAGGACCGGTACGAGGCCCTCGCCGGGCGGCACGAGCAGTTGCTGACGCTGCTGGGGCGGTCCCTGCGCGGGCCCCTGGACGAACTGCGCCGCGAGCTTGCGGCGCTGGCCGCCGACGACGCGGGACAGCTGTGGCCAGAGGCCAACCAGGTACTGCACCATCTGTCCGCCGGCTACTCGCGGATCACCACCCTCATCGACAACGTCCTCGGCTACCAGCGGCTCGACGCCGGGGCCGAACAGATCACCCGCACCAAGGTCATGCTCGACGCGGTGGTCGCCGCCGGTGTGGACGGGGCCGTGGAACTCATCGGGCCCGGTCGGGTGCAGTTCGCCGTGCACGCGCCGCCCATCGAGGCCGAGGTCGACCCGCAGCGCCTCGCCGGCGCGCTCGCCCATCTGGTCGCGGACGTCGCCGGCGTCGACGCGACCGGCAACGCGCCCGTGTCCGCGGGCGGTTACATGGACAACACGGTCGTCGTCGCGGCGGCGCAGCGCGGCGAGGTCGTCCGTATCGAGGTGCGCGGGCCGTACGCCGGGGGAGACCCGGTGCACGAGCCCATCGTGCGCGGGATCGTGCGCGCCCACGGCGGTGTGCTGCAGACCCATGAAGTGCCGGGGATGAGTGGCAGCGCGTACGTCCTGGAGGTGCCCATCGGCGGCGGCGCCGGAGCCGTACCGGCCGCGGGCCCCGCCGAGCTCCCGGCCGCCGAGGACACCTCCGGCGGCCGGCGCCGGGCCCGGCGATCCTCCGTCGACGCGTTCCTGGACGGCGAGGGCTCGGAGGACTCCGGCGACGCCGAATCCGGTACGGCGGCGGAGGCGGAGCCGGGCACGCCGACGGGCCGGCGCCGCAGGCGTGCCGTGGAGGAGTCGGCGGCAGCGGCGGCCGCCACGGGTGCCGGAGGTGCCGGTGCGGTCGAGGTGGCCGACGGTACCGGGCGCCGGCGCGGGCGATCAGCCGAAGGCCCCGGTGCCGGGGTCTCCGAGGGTGCTGTGGTCACGGCTGCCGAGCATGCCGCGGGGACCGCTGCCGCCGGGAGTGGGCTGGGCGGGACGGTACCGCCCCAGGGCGTACCCGCACCGTCGGGACGGCGCGCCCGGCGTGACGGGGGCGAACAGCATGCGTTGCCCGCGGCGCTGCCGCCGGCCGGGTCATCGGCGGGGCAGGCCGGGGCCGGGGACGGACAGGCCGTCCCGGCGGACCAGGCAGGCGAGGGGAGCCAGCCGACCGGGCGCCGGCGCCGTGCGCTGGCCGCCGCGAACGAGCGGGCGGCGGCGCAGGAGGCGGGACCTCGCGCGGTGTTCGCCCTGCCTCCGGCGGAGGCGGACCGGGCGCCGGGAGGTGCTTCGGGCGCCAGTGCCGGTGGGGGTTTGAGTGCGAGTGTGGAGGCGGGCGCGGGCTCGGTGAGTGCGGGTGCCGCAGGTTCGGGTGCCGGGGG
>NZ_WVUG01000528.1 GCF_017614965.1 Streptomyces griseorubiginosus
CACCCAGACCCCCCACCGTCCTCCCACCCCGGAGCGTCCCTTGGCCGACTACGGCAATGACTACTGGGCCATCGCCGTCAACCTCCTGACCGGCTATCCGATGCCGCCCCGCAGCACCGTCTTCGACGACGTGACGGGCGAGGGCAAGGTCCCCATGCTCAACGTCACGATCGAGGACCGGACCTGGTCGGGGACGATCCCGGACGCCGGGACGGGCGGCGAGGACGTGGACGGACACGACTTCGTCATCCCGTTCTTCATCGCCGGCGCGGACGGGGCCAGCAAGAAGAAGCCGATCCTGCGTCGCGCGGTGTTCGACTTCGTCACCGCCGGCCCGAAGCTGGCGTACGGGGACGCCTACTGGAGCGACGAGACCAAGCAGGCCCTGGACGGCAAGGCACTCGGACAGTACATAGGCGGATCGCTGGACGCGTTACAGGCCATCGCCTTCGCCCCGTACTCCACCGTGGGGCTCAAGCTGAGCGGGGCTGCCGTCGTGGACGCGGCCGCCGTCGACATGAACACCTTCTACCGGGCCGCCAGCGCGTTCGACCGGGTCGGCAAGTTCTTCGTCGACCACGCCGCGACGGTCAAGCAGTGGCAGGACTCACTGGGCAAGGACAACGCCGCCTGGAAAGGCAAGGCGGCCGGCGTCTTCAAGGACCTGATCGACACGCTGCAGAAGAACTACCAGAGCTACGCAGACCAGATGCACCCGAGTGGCTTCACGGGGGCGAACACCTGGCAGCCGCACCTGTACACCTCGACGACCAAGCAGGGAGACGCGCTGATCGGGGCCGGCAACGCCGTCCTCGACGAGGCCCAGCACCTGCTCAGCACGGGCAAGAAGTGGGCCAGCGGGGCGAACGGCACCTACGCCGCCATGTCGGAGGACGGGTCGCAGTCCCACCTCGTCGGCATCGGGAATCCCTACGGGATCGTCCAGTCGCTTTTGCGCGAGGTCCTGTTGTGGGTGATGAAGCACAACTGGCCCGAAGTGCAGGTGACGACGAAGACCAGCTACGTCAGCAGCTACCAAGGAACGGGCGTGCTGGTCAAGGAGACGGAGTACGGCACGACCGCCAACTTCAAGGAGAACTTCCCCGGCTTCGGCAACCTGAACGTCATGTCCACCTGGCAGGCGCTGGGCAAGGACGCGGTGAAAGCCTGGAACGACGCCGTCGACAGTCAGCTCGTGCCGGCCGCCAAGGCGTCGCTGTCGAACATCAACAACGCCTGGATCTCCGCTCAGCACGTCATGGAGACCGTGGTGGAGACCAAGTCCACCAGTTCGCTGAGCAGTTCATCCGATCCCGATGGCGACGGCAACGACGGTCTGGACACCGACAGCTATATCCAGCAGTTGCAGGACCAGGCCCAGAAGGCGATCGACGACGCCAACAAGGCGGCCCAGGACGCCATCGACAAGGCCAACGCGGCGGCCCAGGCGGCGCAGGACGAGGCCAACAAGCAGGCGCAGGACGAGATCGACAAGATGCAGGCCGAGATGAAGCAGCAGCAGGAGGAGGACCAGAACCAGCTCAAGCAGGCCCAGGAGCAGGCCAACCAGCAGATCGACGACGCCAACAAGCAGGCACAGGCGCAGTCGCAGGCACAGAACGACCAGTTCCAGCAGCAACTGGCCCAGACCCAGCAGGGCACCGGAAACGTGAGCACCACCGGCTCGGACGGCCTCGGCGCCAATGGCGGCACCTCCCTCACGGGCGACGGCGGTACGAACCTGACGACCAGCTCGGGCAGCGGCGACGTCAGCACCACCGGCGGCACTCCCGCCACGGGCGACAGCGCTCTCGGCGCTGATGGCGGCGCTTCCCTCACGGGCGACGGCGCTCTCGGCGCTGATGCCGGCGCCTCCCTCACGGGCGACGGGGGTACGAGCCTGTCGACGAGCGCGGGGAGCGGAGACGTGAGCGTCGGCGGTGGTGACCCGCTCACCGGCGACGGCGGTGTGTCCGGTGCACCGATCGGCAGCATGTCCTCGTCCGTGACCAGCACGGGTGGCGGCGGCATCTCCGCCGGCGGCGGTCTCGGGGGTCTCGGCGGCGGCCAGAGCGGGGCCGGGACGATCACCAGCTCCGACGGCAGCATCACCCAGACCAACCCGGACGGCACCAAGGTCACCACCGCGCCCGACGGCACCGTCACCCGTGTCGACCCCGACGGGACCACCACGGTCACCCTCCCGGACGGCACCGTGCAGACCCAGAACCCCGACGGAACGGTCACCACGCACACCGGTGGGGGCACGGTCACCACCAACAACCCGAGCTCCGCGGGCGGCGGTGTGAGCACCAAGTACCCGGACGGGACGAGCACGACCGCGAACCCGGACGGCACGACCACGGTCACCGAGTCCGACGGCACGACCACGACGACCGACCCGGGCACGGGCCAGGTCAGCACCCACTACCCCGACGGCACGTCCTCCGTGACCGCGCCCGACGGCACGATCACCACCACCCACCCGGACGGTTCCACCTCGGTCTCCCACCCGGACGGCAACACCTCCGTGACCGGCCCCGACGGCACGGTGACCACCTCCGACGGGCACGGCACGACGACGGTGCGCTACCCCGACGGCACCTCCCTGACGTCCAGTCCGGACGGCAGCACCAAGATCACGGGCCCCGACGGCACCGTGACGACGTCCGACGGTGCGGGCACGATCACCACGACGAACCCGGACGGCTCGACGACGGTGACCCACCCGGACGGGACGATCTCGACCACGGGGCCCACAGGGTCGACCGTGACCGACCCGGGTCCCGGAACCACGACGGGCACCGGCTCCATGCTCGGCTCGGGCCTCGGCGCGACGGACGGCGGATCAGGCCTCGGATCCGGACTCGGCACGGGATCCGACCTGGGCTCCGGTCTCACCACGGACCCCGGCACCGGTCACGTCTCCACCGGCCTCGGCGGCTCTTCCGGTCCGTCCGGCTCCGCGAGCGTGCCGAGCACCGCCGATCTGTCGGGCGGCGCCTCGGGCGCCGGCCACTCGGGCGACGGATACGCCTACGACGAGACGTCCATGGGCGGCGGCGACCTCACAGGAGACAACCCGTTCCTCGCGTCGGATGCCGCACAGCAGCCCGCCGCTTCCGGGATGCCCATCGGTGGCATGGGCGGGATG
>NZ_WVUG01000529.1 GCF_017614965.1 Streptomyces griseorubiginosus
GTCATGGCTCTCGCTTCCTCCCTCGGGCGTGCGGGGGTGCCGTCCTCCCGGTGGGCATGCGGGGGTGCCGGTCCTCCCGGTGGGCATGCGGGGGCGCCGGGGTCAGCCGCCCGGGCCGCCACTGCCGAACGAACCGCTGCTGCCCTCGCTCCAGCGCGGCCGCTCCTGCGAGGAGGCCGGCCGGGACGGGGAGTTGCCGTGGTTCGGCAGCTCGTGCGGGGTCAGCCGCCGGTCACCGCGGGGCACCTCGTCGGGCTCGCGGTTCTCCTGCACCTCGCGCACCGGACCCCCGTCCGGCACCCGGGGCTGCTCGTTCGGCTTCGGCGGCGCGGGCTCGCGGCGCCGGACGCGGGCACCCAGGACGAAGGCGCCGATCAGCACCAGCACGATCACCACTCCGGCCGCGATCAGCCCCATGGCGGCGGCGCTGCTCGCGGCGATGTCCATCGATGCGTTGGTCATGGCACGCGGGTACCCACGACCTCCGCCATGAACCGACTCACCTGCGAAAGCGCCCCCCGGCACCGTGTTTGACGCGCAGGGCACCGGCTACCCGCACGGTGTGACAACGACGACGACACAAGAGGAGCTCTTCCGGTTCCTGGAGGACCGCTTCGCCTGCGCGCAGGCGTGCACCGAGTGCGCACGCTCGTGTGCCCTGCGCGCCAGCCTGGTGGACCCGGACGGGACGGAACAGCAGGAACTCGTACGACGCAAGGGCATCATGTGCGCGGAGGTGTGCGACGCGACCTGCCGTGTCCTGTCGGAGCAGAACCGGCTCGACGAGGCCGGCATGCGCATACAGGTGGAATGGTGCCGCACCGTGTGCCTGGAGGCCGCTCATGTCTTCGACGGCTACCCCGGCGGCCAGGACGGCGCGAAGGCCTGCCGGGAGTGCGCGCAGGCGTGCACGGACTTCCTCGCCACGCTGAACTGACCCGCCCCACGACCCGCCGCGCGGTCGGCTCGGCGGCAGGCGCTCGGGCACGGGCCCGGTCCTCGGCATTCCCAATTTCTGGAACACGTTCTACGGTGTGCGCCGTCAGGACCGGACTGGGAGGCCTGGAGGCGCCGTGCACCTCGAATACACGCCCGAGCAGCAGCGGCTGCGCACCGAACTGCGCTCGTACTTCGCCGACCTGGTGCCCGACAACGCCTACGCCCGGCACGGCGACCCGGCCGCCCAGAAGCGCTTCTACCGCGAGACCATCCGCCGCCTCGGCTCGGACGGCTGGCTCGGGGTCGGCTGGCCCAAGGAATACGGCGGGCGGGGCCTCACGGCGATGGAGCAGTTCATCTTCTTCGACGAGGCCGCCCAGGCGGGCGTCCCGCTGCCGCTGATGGCCCTGAACACGGTCGGCCCGACGATCATGCAGTTCGGCACGGACGAGCAGAAGGCCTACTTCCTGCCCAAGGTGCTCTCCGGCGAGATCGACTTCGCCATCGGCTACAGCGAGCCCGACGCGGGCACGGACCTCGCATCACTGAAGACGCGCGCCGTTCGTGACGGCGACGAGTACGTGGTCAACGGACAGAAGATCTGGACGACCAACGGCGACACCGCGGACTGGGTGTGGCTGGCCACCCGCACCGACCCGGACGCCCCGCCGCACAAGGGCATCACCATGCTGCTGGTGCCGACCACCGACCCCGGCTACTCCTGCACCGTCATCACCACCCTCGCCTCGCACGACACCACCGCCAGCTACTACGAGAACATCCGCGTGCCCGTCTCCCGCCGGGTCGGCGCCGAGAACCAGGGCTGGCGGCTGATCACCAACCAGCTCAACCACGAGCGCGTCACCCTCGCCGCCCACGGCACCATGGCCATCCGCGCCCTGCACGACGTGCAGCGCTGGGCCATGGAGACCAAGCTCGCCGACGGCCGCCGCGTCGTCGACCTGCCCTGGGTGCGTCGCCGCCTGGCCCGGACGCACACCAGGCTGGACGCGATGAAGCTCCTCAACTGGCAGATGGTCAACGCCGTCCAGAACGGCACCCTCACCCCGCAGGACGCCTCCGCGGTCAAGGTCTACGGCTCCGAGGCCCGCCGCGACGCCTACGCCTGGCTGATGGAGATCGTCGGCGCTGCCGGTGAGCTGAAGGAGGGCTCGGTGGGCGCGGTCCTGCACGGCGAACTGGAGCGCGGCTACCGCTCGGCGGTCATCTTCACCTTCGGCGGCGGCAACAACGAGATCCAGCGGGAGATCATCTCGTGGATCGGCCTGGGGATGCCGCGCGTACGGCGTTAGCCTGCGGTCATGGGCGATCCCGGGCTGTTCACCCCGAACTCCGTGACCTGGCAGATGCACGGCGACCCCATGATGTGGGTCGCCGGCATCCGCGCGCTGTACCTCCAGGCCCTGCACCCGCGCGCGGTGCGCGGCGTCATGCAGAACTCGGACTTCCGCAAGGACGCCTGGGGCCGGCTGATGCGGACGGCCGACTTCGTCGGTACGACGACCTACGGCACCACCGAGGCCGCCGAACGCGCGGGCGCCCGCGTCCGCAAGATCCACAGCATGCTGTCGGCCACCGACCCGGACACCGGTGAGCGGTACGGCGTCGACGAACCCGCGCTGCTGCTGTGGGTGCACTGCGCCGAGATCGACTCCTATCTGCAGGTCCTGCGCCGTTCCGGGTTCCGGCTCACCGACGCCGAGGCCGACCGCTACATCGGCGAACACCGGGCGAGCGCCCGCCTGGTGGGCCTCGCCCCCGACGCCGTACCCGCCAACCAGCAAGAGATGAACGCCTACTTCGAGAAGGTCCGGCCCGAGCTCGCCGTCGGACCCGAGGCACGCGAAGTGGACGACTTCCTTCTCCGCCCCCCGACGCATCCCCTTCTCGTCCCGGCGCGCGAGGTGCTGTGGCGGCGCGTGGCGCACCTGGCGTACGCCGCCCTGCCGCCGTACGCCCACGAGCTGTACGGCAGACCGGCCCCGAAACCCGCCACCGTCACCCTGCGCCTGCGTGCCACGGGCACCCTGCTGCGCTGCGTTCCCGCACGTGTGCGCTGGCAACTCCCGCCCAAACACATCCTGCGGGCCATGGCACGCCTCGGCCCGGGCGCGCGCCCCGCACCGTACAAACTCGGACGACAGCTGGCCATACTGGACGAGCCAGGGGTGGGTGGGGCGAACCGTAC
>NZ_WVUG01000052.1 GCF_017614965.1 Streptomyces griseorubiginosus
CCTCCCGCTACGGCGTCAGCGCCGACCGCCCCCAGCCCCAGCAACGCTGGCTGCCGGAGGCGTGGAACGGGCAGGCGTGGCAGCTGTGCGGCACCCCGAGGCGGGACCGGCGCGAGGCCGAGCTGTATCTCGCCGCCCAGCGTCGCGGGCCGCGCCCCGCCATGGCGTACCGGCTCGTGCACGAGTTCACCGACTACGAGGTGCTGCGGGTGTGGGGCACCCCGGTGCACGTCGACATCGAGCCGCTGGGGAACCTCTAGGGCCGGAGAAGGGGCAACACGGCTCGGCTACCCGCTCAAGCCCAGAGAGCTTGCTTGAAGCAACGAACCGCGCACCATCAGGCCGCCCCCGGCCTCCACATCGTCGTCACCACCTGGCCGCCGGGGAGGGTGATCCGGTCCCGGGCGGTGAAGCCGACGCTCTCGTACCGCTCGAGATTGGCGGGATTGGTCGACTCCAGGTAGGCGGGCGCGCCCAACTCGTCGATGCGGGCGAGGCTTTCGGACAGCAGGCCCATCCCGAGGCCCTTGCCCCGGTGATCGGTGTGGGTGCCGAGGATGGTGAGGTGGAAGAACGGCTCGGCCGGGTGCGCCTCCTCGAACAGCTCCCCGACCTCCATGATCCCCCGGGCGGTGACGGGGTCGGTGGCCTCGGCCAACCGCCCCTCCAGACCGTCCATTTCGTCCTGCGTCAGCTCGACACCGCCCGGCGGGATCCACAGGGCGGCGGCCTCGACGTCCGGGGTCACCAGGGTCCAGGGGTAGCGCAGGGCGGAGATGGCGTAGATCCGCCACATCACGGCCGCCTGCTCCGCCCGCCGCCCCTCGTCGGGGAAGGCCGGTCCCCACACGGGGTCATGGAGGAAGGCGGAGGTGAAGGTGGCGACGATGCCGTCGACGTCGGAGGGCGCGGCGGAGCGGGCGAAGGTCATGCGGTCATCCTCCACCCGTCCGGGGGGCGCGGTCCCTGGTCCGCCGCTCAAGGTCCGCCGCTCAAGGTCCCAGGCTCCAAGTCCCATGTCTGGTCCCATGTTTCTGGTCCCATCTTTCTGGTCCCCTGCTTCTGGTCCATGCTTCTGGTCCCAGGGACGTGCGCCCCACCGGATCGCCCCCGGCGTCAGCTCAGCGAGCGCAGCGCCGTCGCGTCGTAGGGGCGGAGCTCCTCGAAGCGGCCGGCCAGCACCTTCGTCGCCCACTCGGGGTCCTGGAGCAGCGCCCGGCCGACGGCGACCAGGTCGTACTCCTCCCGCTCCAGGCTGTCCAGCAGGTCGTCGATGCCGCGGACCGGCGAACCCTCGCCCGCGAAGCCGCGGATGAAGTCCCCGTCGAGACCGACCGAGCCCACCGTGATCGCCGGCTTGCCGGTCAGCTTCTTCGTCCACCCGGCCAGATTCAGGTCGGCGCCCTCGAACTCGGGCAGCCAGTAGCGGCGCGTGGACGCGTGGAACGCGTCGACGCCGGCCGCGGCCAGCGGCGCGAGCACCGCCTCCAGCTCCTCCGGCGTCTCGGCGAGCCGCGCGTCGTAGTTGTCCGACTTCCACTGCGAGTACCGGAAGATGACCGGGAACTCCGGCGACACCGTCTCCCGTACGGCCGCCACGATCTCCGCCGCGAACTTCGTACGGGCGACCCGGTCACCGCCGTACGCGTCGCCACGCCGGTTGGTGCCGGCCCACAGGAACTGGTCGATCAGGTAGCCGTGCGCGCCGTGCAGCTCCACGCCGTCGAACCCGATGCGCTCCGCCGCGGCCGCGGCCTCGGCGAACGCGCCGATGACGTCGTCGATGTCGCGCTGGGTCATCGCGGCGCCCTTGCCCTCGGTGCCGTCGAGGCGGATGCCGGAGGGACCGACGGCGGGCGCGTCGGCGTACGGCGCCTGACCCTGCTCGCGCACCATGCCGATGTGCCACAGCTGCGGCACGATCGTGCCGCCCGCCGCGTGCACCGCCTCGGCGACCTTCTGCCAGCCCGCGAGCTGCTCCTCACCGTGGAAGCGCGGGACGCGGTCGCTGCTCCCGGCCGACTCGTGGCCGACGTAGGTGCCCTCGGTGACGATCAGACCGACCCCGGCGGCGGCCCGGCGGGAGTAGTACGACGCGACGTCCTCGCCGGGGACTCCGCCCGGGGAGAACTGGCGGGTCATCGGCGCCATCACGATGCGGTTGGGGACGGTCAGGCCGTTGATCGCGGTGGGCCGGGACAGGATCTCGGCGGCGCGGGAGGTGGTGGTCACGCGGGGAAACCTCTCGGTATGTGCATACGCATAAACACTGCCTCAGCGTCAACCGCCCCACGCGTCACGGCATTTCCGGCTGCCCTGTGACCCCGGACACGCCGAAGGGCGGCACCCCCTGCCGGAGCAGGAAGTGCCGCCCTCCGTAAGGACGTTGATCAACCGGGACCGAGGCCCCGAGGCCGATCAGAAGTCCATGTCACCGCCCGGCATGCCGCCACCGGCGGGCGCGGCGGCCTTCTCCGGCTTGTCGGCGATGACGGCCTCGGTGGTGAGGAAGAGCGCGGCGATGGAGGCGGCGTTCTGCAGGGCAGAGCGGGTCACCTTCGCCGGGTCGATGATGCCTTCCTTGACCAGGTCGACGTACTCGCCGGTCGCGGCGTTGAGGCCGTGACCCGGGGTGAGGTTGCGGACCTTCTCCACCACGACGCCGCCCTCGAGGCCGGCGTTGACGGCGATCTGCTTCAGCGGCGCCTCGAGCGCGAGCTTCACGGCCTGGGCGCCGGTCGCCTCGTCACCCTCGAGCTCCAGCTTCTCGAAGACCTGGGAGGCCTGCAGCAGGGCCACGCCACCACCGGCGACGATGCCCTCCTCGACGGCGGCCTTCGCGTTGCGGACGGCGTCCTCGATGCGGTGCTTGCGCTCCTTGAGCTCCACCTCGGTGGCGGCACCGGCCTTGATGACCGCGACACCGCCGGCGAGCTTCGCCAGGCGCTCCTGCAGCTTCTCGCGGTCGTAGTCCGAGTCGCTGTTCTCGATCTCGGCGCGGATCTGGTTCACGCGGCCGGCGACCTGGTCGCTGGCGCCGGCACCGTCGACGATGGTGGTCTCGTCCTTGGTGATGACCACCTTGCGGGCCTTGCCCAGCAGGTCGAGGGTGGCGTTCTCCAGCTTGAGGCCGACCTCCTCGGAGATGACCTCGCCGCCCGTGAGGATGGCGATGTCGCCGAGCATGGCCTTGCGGCGGTCGCCGAAGCCCGGGGCCTTGACGGCGACGGACTTGAAGGTGCCGCGGATCTTGTTGACGACCAGGGTCGACAGGGCCTCGCCCTCGACGTCCTCGGCGATGATCAGCAGCGGCTTGCCCGACTGCATGACCTTCTCCAGGAGCGGGAGCAGGTCCTTGACCGCGGAGATCTTGGAGTTGGCGATCAGGATGTACGGGTCGTCGAGGACGGCCTCCATACGCTCCATGTCGGTGGCGAAGTACGCCGAGATGTAGCCCTTGTCGAAGCGCATACCCTCGGTGAGCTCGAGCTCCAGACCGAAGGTCTGGGACTCCTCGACGGTGATGACGCCTTCCTTGCCGACCTTGTCCATGGCCTCGGCGATGAGCTCGCCGATCTGGGTGTCGGCGGCGGAGATGGAGGCCGTGGAGGCGATCTGCTCCTTGGTCTCGACATCCTTCGCCTGCTCGAGCAGGGCACCGGAGACGGCCTCGACGGCCTTCTCGATACCGCGCTTGAGGGCCATCGGGTTGGCGCCGGCGGCTACGTTGCGCAGGCCCTCCTTGACCAGGGCCTGGGCGAGCACGGTCGCGGTGGTCGTACCGTCACCGGCGACGTCGTCCGTCTTCTTGGCGACTTCCTTGACCAGCTCGGCGCCGATCTTCTCGTACGGGTCCTCGAGCTCGATCTCCTTGGCGATGGAGACACCATCGTTGGTGATCGTGGGGGCGCCCCACTTCTTCTCGAGGACGACGTTGCGGCCCTTGGGGCCGAGCGTCACCTTCACGGCGTCCGCGAGCTGGTTCATGCCGCGCTCGAGGCCGCGCCGCGCCTCCTCGTCGAACGCGATGATCTTGGCCATGTGAAGTGGTCCCTCCAGGACTGGGGGTGATTCCTTCGGACCGCGCCCGCGCCCGCGACGGACGGCTCGCCGACCCGTGGGTTCCTTGCCCCACCCGGCCTGCGGGCCTCACCGACCCGGTCCTTCTTTGTCACTCTCACCTTCAGAGTGCTAACGCCAATGATTAGCACTCGCCCCTGCCGAGTGCAAGCGCCTCCCGGGTACTGGGCAGGTCTCGCAGGGGATCCGGGGCCACCTGACGCAGACATGCCGAAGGGCCCGTACCCATGACTCCCCATGGGGTACGAGCCCTTCGAAGAAAACAGAAGAACGACGCTGCGATCTACCCGGCGCGTGCTTCAGCTGGTCGCGAGTCGGACCATGTCCGCCTGCGGCCCCTTCTGACCCTGCGAGATCTCGAAATCGACCCGCTGGCCCTCTTCCAGGGTGCGGTACCCGTCCATCTGGATGGCGCTGTAGTGGACGAAAACATCCGCACCACCGTCGACCGCGATGAAGCCGTACCCCTTCTCCGCGTTGAACCACTTGACGGTGCCCTGAGCCATGCCTAACTCCCCTATTACTGGCCCTTGCACAGACCCGCACTTCGCGGGTCCGGGTCAGACCTCACCCCCCACGGTTTGGGGGCGTGCGCCGGAACGCGTCGACCGCGGCTGAATGTATCTGTCCAACTGCCGTCTGCAACAGGTCAATCGGACGAGAATTCTGGACGTCAGGGGTCCGGAATGTAGTGAGAATTCGCCCGAATTCAGGGCAAGTCGGGCCCCATAAAGGGCGCATAAGACGCAAAAGACGTGCACACTTTGGCTACTTCTCATCGCATCCGGAGGCGGTACTCATATGCGTTCGGCATGCGGGAGGCAGCAGGTTCCCCAACTGTACCGTGCTCAACCATGCAGAATTGCCCCCTCCGTTTCTCTCACGGAGGAGGCAATTCGATGAACACTCGGTAATCGCTGTTACCGACGGTAATGATCGGTCATCCGGTCAGCCACCGGCGACCGCGGGAATGATCGAGACACCCGCACCGTCCGGCGTGGCCGTCTCCAGCCCCTGCTCGAACCGCACGTCGTCGTCGTTGACGTACACGTTGACGAACCGCCGCAGCTTGCCCTGGTCGTCGAGGACCCGGGCGGCGATCCCCGTGTGGTTCTTCTCCAGATCGGCGATGACCTCGGCCAGGGTCGCGCCCTCGGCGCTCACCTCGGCCTGACCGCCGGTGTAGGTGCGCAGGATGGTGGGGATGCGGACGTTGACGCTCATGCTGATGACCTCCGGTCAGGACGGCGCCCCGTAAGGGGCGCGAGGCTGGGTTGGATGTGCGGCCGCCGCGTGGGCGCGACCAGCCCCCGCGGCCCGCAGACGAACAATTACCTGCTTACGCCAGCCCAGCTTCCCGGAAGGACTCCAGGTTCGGGCGGATCGTCGCGGTGAGCCCCGTGCCGGCCACCGCGTCCAAGGTCTTCAGCCCGTCGCCGGTGTTGAGGACGACGGTGGTGAGGCTCGGATCCAGCACACCGTCCTCGATCAGCTTCTTCGTCACGCCGACGGTCACCCCGCCGGCGGTCTCCGCGAAGATGCCCTCGGTCCGGGCGAGCAACTTGATCGCGTCGACGATCTGCTCGTCGTTCACGTCCTCCACCGCCCCGCCGGTACGCCGCGCGATGTCCAGGACGTACGGGCCGTCCGCCGGGTTGCCGATGGCCAGCGACTTGGCGATGGTGTTCGGCTTCTGCGGCCGGACCACGTCGTGCCCCGCCTTGTACGCGACGGAGACCGGGCTGCACCCCTCGGCCTGCGCGCCGAAGATCTTGTACGGCTTGTCCTCGACGAGCCCGAGCCTGATCAGCTCCTGCAGCCCCTTGTCGATCTTCGTCAGCTGCGATCCGGAGGCGATCGGCACCACCAGCTGGTCGGGCAGCTTCCAGCCGAGCTGCTCGCAGATCTCGTACGCCAGGGTCTTGGAGCCCTCCGCGTAGTACGGCCGCAGGTTGACGTTGACGAAGCCCCAGCCCTCGCCGGCCGGGTCGCCGATCAGCTCGGAGCAGAAGCGGTTCACGTCGTCGTAGTTGCCCTCGATGCCGACGAGCTCACCGCCGTAGACCGCGGCCATGACGACCTTGCCCTGCTCCAGGTCGTGCGGGATGAACACGCAGGAGCGGAAGCCGGCCCGGGCGGCGGCGGCGCCGACCGCGCCCGCGAGGTTGCCGGTGGAGGAGCAGGAGAGGGTGGTGAAGCCGAAGGCGCGCGCGGCCTCCAGGGCCTGGGCGACGACACGGTCCTTGAAGGAGTGCGTCGGATTGCCGGAGTCGTCCTTGACGTACAGGCCGCCGGTCACGCCCAGCTCGCGGGCGAGGTTGTCGGCCTTGACGAGCTTGGTCCAGCCGGGGTTGATGTTCGGCTTGGTGGCCACGTCCGCCGGGACGGGCAGCAGCGGCGCGTAACGCCAGATGTTCGAAGGTCCCGCTTCGATCCGCTTGCGGAGTTCCTCGGTGTCGTAGGCCGAGAAGTCGTACGCGATCTCGAGCGGGCCGAAACACTCCTCGCAGGCGAAGACCGGGCCGAGCGGTACCCGGTGGCCGCATTCGCGGCAGCTCAGCGCCGCGGCGGGACCGAGGTCGACGGTCCGGGAGTCGGTGGTGCTTGCAACAGTCTGCGCAGCCATGTGAGGCGAGGCCCTTTCTCCTCATCTTCCTCACGACGCATCTCGCCGTGAGACGGATTTGGCACCTTCCCTAGCCGGGAGCCTCGCGGAATGATCAACGTCGATCTACGAGACCGGCTGGAGGGTTGCCGGGGCTTCATCGGGCCGTGTCCCTCTGCCCCTCTGGATGAGCGGTATTCGGTTGTACGTTCAATGACCTCGGACATGCGATGGTCATCGACGTTGTTCAAGACTGTAACCGAAGGCCAGGACAGTTGAGAGAGTCGTCCGAACCGCGAGACAAGTGAGGAGCCGCCTACGTGCTGGAAGAAGTCGAGCGCTGGCTGAGCACCCGCTCCTGGTCCGTCACCGACCGACCGCTCCACCAGATCCTGGCCGCAAAACAACGCACGGGCCGGACGGTGTCCGTCGTGCTGCCCGCGCTGAACGAGGAGGAGACGGTCGGCGACATCGTCGCGATCATCCGTCACGACCTGATGCAGCAGGTCCCCCTGGTCGACGAGATCGTGGTCGTCGACTCCGGCTCCACCGACCGCACGTCGGCGGTCGCCGCGTCGGCCGGCGCGCGGGTCGTCCACCGCGACGACATCCTGCCCCGCCTCCCGGCCGTCCCCGGCAAGGGCGAGGTGCTGTGGCGCTCGCTGCTGGTCACCACCGGGGACATCGTCTGCTTCATCGACGCCGACCTGAAGGAGTTCTCCTCCGACTTCGTCTCCGGCATCGTCGGCCCGCTGCTCACCGACCCGGGGATCGACCTGGTCAAGGGCATGTACGACCGCCCGCTCGGCGGCGCGAGGGGCCAGGGCGGCCGGGTCACCGAACTCATGGCCCGCCCGCTGCTCAACATGCACTGGCCGCAACTGGCCGGTTTCGTCCAGCCGCTCGGCGGCGAATACGCGGCCCGGCGCAGCCTGCTGGAACAGCTGCCCTTCCCCGTCGGCTACGGCGTGGAGCTCGGCATGCTGGTCGACGCCCTGCACCTGGTCGGCCTCGACGCCCTCGCCCAGGTCGACGTCGGCGTCCGCAAGCACCGGCACCAGGACGGACAGGCCCTGGGCCGCATGGCCGCGGCCATCTACCGCACGGCCCAGCTCCGGCTCGCCCGCGGCCACCTCATCCGTCCCTCCCTCACCCAGTTCGAGCGGGGCGAGGACGGCTTCGAGCCGCGCACCTATTCGGTGGACACCGAGGAGCGGCCGCCCATGGTGGAGATCGCGGAGTACGCGGAGCGCAAGGTCGCGTAACCCCGCGGAGCGGGCCGTATACGGGGCGAGGCCGTGAACCGGCCATACGTTTGAGTGTTTCCGGGCCGGGCTAGGTTGAGGCGTATGGCTTCCACGCACGGCGCTCATCAGGTGCTGGTCGCGTCCAACCGCGGCCCGGTCTCGTACGAGGTACAGGAGGACGGTTCGCTGGCCGCCAAACGGGGCGGCGGCGGGCTGGTCTCCGGTCTGTCGGCGATCGGGCCCGACGCGGGCGCCCTGTGGGTGTGCTCCGCACTGTCCGACGGCGACCGGGAGGCGGTACGGCAGGGCGTCGGCGAGGAGGGCGTGCGCATGCTCGCCGTCCCGGCCGACGTGCACGCCGACGCCTACAACGGCATCGCCAACTCGGTGCTCTGGTTCGTCCACCACATGCTGTACCAGACCCCGTTGGAGCCGGTCTTCGACGCGGAGTTCCGGCGGCAGTGGGCGTCGTACGAGACGTACAACCGGGCGTTCGCCGAGGCGCTGGCCGAGGAGGCGGCCGAGGGCGCGGCGGTGCTGGTGCAGGACTACCACCTGACGCTGGTGCCGGGGATGCTGCGGGAGCTGCGTCCGGACCTCAGGATCGGTCACTTCTCGCACACGCCGTGGGCGCCGGCGGACTACTTCCGGATGCTGCCGGACGACATCGCCGAGCAGGTGCTGCGCGGCATGCTCGGCGCCGACCGTCTCGGTTTCCTGACCCGGCGCTGGGCGGACGCCTTCACGGCGTGCTGTACGGAACTGGTGGGCGGGCCCGGGAACACCGAGGTCGGCGTGCACGGGCTCGGGGCGGACGCGGACTTCCTGCGCCGGCGCTCGCACGAGGCCGACGTCGACGAGCGGATGGCGGCCCTGCGGGAGGAGATCGGGGCCGGGCGGAAGACGATCGTGCGGGTCGACCGGACCGAGCTGTCGAAGAACATCGTGCGCGGGCTGCTGGCCTACCGGCAGCTGCTCGACGACCACCCGGAGTGGCGGGAGCGGGTCGTGCACGTGGCCTTCGCCTACCCCTCCCGGCAGGACCTCGCCGTGTACCGCGACTACACCGCCGAGGTGCAGCGGCTGGCGGAGGAGATCAACTCCCGGTACGGGACGCCCGGTTGGACGCCGGTCGTGCTGCACGTGAAGGACGACTTCGCGCGCTCGCTGGCCGCCTACCGCCTGGCCGACGTGGCCCTCGTCAACCCCATCCGTGACGGCATGAACCTGGTCGCCAAGGAGGTTCCGGTCGTCTCCGACGACGGCTGCGTCCTGGTGCTGTCCCGCGAGGCCGGCGCCCACGCCGAGCTGGGCGAGGACGCGATCACGGTGAACCCGTACGACGTGATCGGCACGGCGGAGGCGCTGCACACGGCGCTGACCCTGCCGGCGGAGGAGCGGGCCGAGCACAGCAAGCGGCTGGCGGCGGCCGCCACCGCGCTGCCGCCGGCGCAGTGGTTCCTGGACCAGCTGAACGCGCTGGTGGATCAGCCGAGTTGAGCCGCGAGGGCGGACAGCAGGCGTACGACCCCGGCCGGGCCGTCGACCACCAGGTCCGCCCTCTCCCTCAGCTCCGTGACCTCGTCGCTCCCGCTGCACACCAGCAGTCCGGGCACCCCGTCGGAGCGCAGCTTCTCCACCGCCCCGAAGGCCGGGAGGTCGCCCAGGTCGTCGCCGCCGTAGAGGACGGCCCCGGCGGAGATCTCACGGACGTACTCACTCAGGGCCACGCCCTTGTCCATGCCCGGGGGGCGGAGTTCCAGCACCAGCCGGCCGGGCTCCACGATCAGGCCGTGCCGTGCCGCGAGGTCGCCCAGCGGCCCGCGCAACGCCTCGAACGCCGCCTGCGGGTCGCTCGCGCGGCGGGTGTGCACGGCGAGCGCGCGGCCCTTCTCCTCGATCCAGGTGCCCTGCGCCTGCCCCGCGCCGGCCCGGTCGAGGAACCCGGGCAGTTCGGCACGGACGGCGGCGACCCCGGGGTGCGGCGCGGGGGCCGTGACCTCGCCGCTCACGGCGTCCCAGCGCTCGGCGCCGTAGTGGCCGAGGACGACCAGGTGCTCCAGCCCCGGCACGCCCGCGAAGCCGCCGTGCCGGACGGCCACCTGCGCCGGGCGCCCGGTGACGACCGCGACCGCGGCCACCTTCGGGGCGAGCCGCGCCAGCGCGGGAACGGCGTCGGGGTGGGCGCGGGCCTGCTCGGGATCCGCGACGATCGGGGCGAGCGTCCCGTCGAAGTCGAGGCCGATCACGGCCTTCGCGGGATTGGCGAGAATCGCACCGAGTCCGTCCCGCCCAGCCCGGGTGACGGGCGTCGGCAGGGGGTCCGTGTCCGTATGGGTGCCCATACGGCGACCCTAACCGGGATGCGGCAAGACATGCGCGGCGATCGCTGGAGGCGGGCGGGGACGCTCAGCGTTCCGACCGTCGCTGATCGCGCACCCTTCTCAGTCTGTTCACCGTCACCGGGTCGTGGGCCAAGGCGCGCTCGTCGTCCAGGAGGGCGTTGAGCAGCTGGTAGTAGCGGACCGGGGCGAGCCCCAGCTCCTCCCGTATCGCCCGCTCCTTCGCGCCGGGACCCGTGAAACCCCGGCGTTCCAGGGCGAGGACGGCCCGCTCGCGCTCCCCCAGCTGCTCTTCCCGGTCCATGCGACGAACCGTAGCGCCCGCCACTGACAACCGACCCCGGCCAGGGGCCTAGTCGGAGCTCTCCGCCCTGGTCGCCGTGGACTGCAGCTGGCCGAGGACGGCCGCCGGGCTGCCGTCCGGGGCGACCGCCTGGCCTATGCGCTGTTTGACCGCCGCGCTGACCGCCGCCCAGGACGTCTTGCCGACCGGCGGCAGCTCGGACTGCGGAAGCTCGTCCAGGAACGGCTTGAGCGCGGCGTCCCGCTGGTCGCCGCTCATCGCGTCGGACGCGGAGTTGGTGACCGGCAGCAGGTCGTACTCGCGGGAGAAGGCGAGAACGTTCTTCTCGCTGTAGACGAAGTCCAGGAAGTCACCGACCTGCTCGGCGTGGCCGTTCTTCTTGAAGGCCATCATCCAGTCGGCCACACCCATCGCCGTCGTGCTCGGCCCGTCTGCGCCGGGCATCGGCACCATGCCGAACTTCACGCCCTTCTTCGCGGCGATCTTCATCAGCGAGGGGTGCCCGTTGAGCATGCCGACCTCCCCCTTCGCGAAGGCCGCGAACGCGTCGGCCCGGTTGAGCTTGCCCGGCGCCACCGGACCGGTCAGCCCCTTGCCGACCAGGTCGTCCTTGAGCCAGTTGAGGGTGGCGACGTTCTCCGCCGAGTCGATGCCGTACGTGCCGACGGTGTCGGTGTAGCCGCCCCCGCCGCTGAGCATCCACTGCATGGTCTCGGCCTGCGCCTCCTCCGGCCCGAGCGGCAGCGCGTACGGGTACGTCACGCCCCGCGCCTTGAGCACCTCGGCGTCGGCGGCGAGCTGCTTCCAGGTCTTCGGCGCGCTGAGCCCGGCGTTCTTGAAGAGGGTCTTGTTGTAGAACAGCAGCCGGGTGGAGGCCGCGAACGGCATCCCGTACTGCACGCTCTTGACCTGCCCGGCGGTGGCCAGCTGGGAGGCGAAGTCGGCCTGGGTGCTGATGGAGAGCAGGTCGTCCGCCGAGTAGAGCAGGCCCTTGTCGGCGTAGTCGGCGTACGCGCCGATCTGCGCCAGGTCGGGCGCCTTGCCGTCGTCGACCATCTCCTTGACCTTGCGGTCGACGTCGTTCCAGGAGTAGACGGTGACGTCGATCTTCACACCGGCGTGCTTCGCCTCGTACTCCTCGACCAGCCGGTCCCAGTACTTCTGCGAGCTGTTGGCGGCGGAGTCGCCGTAGTCCGCCGCGACCAGTCTCAGGGTCACGTCTCCCGAACCGCCGGTGACACCGCAGCCGCCCAGGGCCGCCGTCATCCCCAGCGCGGCGACCGCCGCGACCGTTCCCGTCCTGCGCCGCTGCACTGCTATGCCACGCCCCAACTGTCTCGCCGTTCAATATGTGGACCGTTTTAAGGTCTACACCACGTAAGTGGACTAGACCTCTCGCGGGTCAGCGGGTCACACTACATCCCGTGAGACATGTCATCGCCCTCGATGTGGGCGGAACCGGGATGAAGGCCGCGCTCGTCGGCGCCGGCGGCGAGCTGCTGCACCAGGCCCGCCGGGCGACCGGACGCGAACGCGGCCCGGACGCCGTGGTCGAGGGCATCCTCGACTTCGCCGCCGAGCTGCGCGCCCACGGCGCCGACCGCTTCGGCGAACCCGCCACCGCGGCCGGCGTGGCCGTCCCGGGCATCGTCGACGAGCCGCGGGGCGTGGCCGCGTACTCGGCCAACCTCGGCTGGCGGGACGTACCCCTGCGCGACCTGCTGTCCCGGCGGCTCGGCGTGCCCGTCGCCCTCGGCCACGACGTGCGCACCGGCGGGCTCGCGGAGGGCCGGATCGGCGCGGGCCGGGGCGCGGACCGCTTCCTCTTCGTCCCCCTCGGCACCGGCATCGCGGGCGCCATCGGCATCGCGGGCCGGGTGGAGGCGGGCGCGCACGGCTTCGCGGGCGAGATCGGTCACATCGTCGTACGGCCCGGGGGCGCCCCCTGTCCGTGCGGTCAGGCCGGCTGCCTGGAGCGGTACGCCTCCGCGGCGGCCGTCAGCGAGGCCTGGGCCGCCGCGGCCGGTGACCCCGGCGCGGATGCCGCCGACTGCGCGAAGGCCGTCGCGTCCGGCGACCCGAACGCCGTCCGGGTCTGGCAGGAGGCGGTCGACGCGCTCGCCGACGGCCTGGTCACCGCCCTCACCCTGCTGGACCCGCGCACGCTGATCATCGGCGGCGGACTCGCGGAGGCGGGGGAAACCCTGTTCACACCGCTGCGGGAGGCCGTCGGGCGCCGGGTGACCTTCCAGAAGCTGCCGTCGATCGTCCCCGCGGCGCTGGGGGACGCGGCGGGCTGTCTCGGCGCCGGGCTGCTGGCCTGGGACCTCCTCGACTCAACCGACCTCACGACAACCGACCGCACCACAACCGACCGCACGGAGGTAACCACCTGATGGGTTCTACCAAGGTTCTCGCCGGTGCCCGGGTGGTGCTGCCTTCGGGGGTCGTCCAGGACGGCCGGGTCGTCGTCGAGGGCACGCGGATCGCGGCCACGGCTCCGGAGAACGCCGAGGTCGTCGACGTATCGGGACACTGGCTGGTGCCGGGGTTCGTCGACATCCACAACCATGGCGGGGGTGGGGCGTCCTTCACCTCGGGCACGGTCGACGAGGTGCTGCACGGCATCCACACCCACCGGCTGCACGGCACGACCACCCTCGTGGCCTCGACGGTCACCGGTGACATGGACTTCCTCGCCCAGCGGGCCGGGCTGCTGAGCGAACTCGCCGAGCAGGGTGACATCGCCGGCATCCACTTCGAGGGCCCCTTCATCTCGCCCTGCCGCAAGGGGGCCCACTCCGAGGAACTGTTGCGCGACCCCGACCCCGCGGCGGTCCGCAAGCTGGTCGACGCCGCGCGCGGCAGGGCGAAGATGGTCACCCTCGCGACCGAACTCCCCGGAGGCATCGACTCCGTACGGCTGCTCGCCGAGCAGGGGGTGATCGCGGCGATCGGTCACACGGACGCCACGTACGAGCAGACCGTGGAGGCGATCGACGCGGGGGCGACGGTCGCGACGCACCTGTTCAACGCGATGCCGCCGATCGGTCACCGTGCCCCGGGTCCGATCACCGCCCTTCTGGAGGACGAGCGGATCACGGTCGAGCTCATCGACGACGGGACCCATCTGCATCCGGCCTCGCTCCAGTTGGCCTTCCACCACGCCGGCGCGGGCCGGGTCGCCTTCATCACGGACGCGATGGACGCGGCTGGTTTCGGCGACGGGCGCTACATGCTGGGCCCCCTGGAGGTCGAGGTCAGCGAGGGCGTGGCGCGGCTGGTGGAGGGCGGCTCCATCGCCGGGTCGACGCTCACGCTGGACCGTGCGTTCAAGCGGGCGGTCACCGTGGACGGGCTGTCCGTCGAGGACGTGGTGGCCGCGATCTCGGCGAACCCGGCCCGGCTGCTCGGCATGGACGACCGGATCGGTTCGCTGGCGGCCGGCAAGGACGCCGACCTGGTGGTTCTTGACCATCAATTCGACCTCAAAGGCGTGATGCGGCGGGGTGAATGGGTGGTCGATCCGCAACTGGGGTGATGTGTCCGGCTGTTGGGAGCGACGGTCGTCCTGTGAAAATAGGACGACCACGTTCTGCATGTCTTTCTCCGGGGGAGGTCGGCCCAGGTGATCCTCACGGTCACACTGAACACCGCTCTCGACATCACGTACCGCGTCCGGGCGCTGCGTCCGCACACCTCGCACCGGGTGACCGACGTGACGGAACGCCCCGGCGGCAAGGGCCTGAACGTGGCCCGGGTGCTGGCGGCCCTCGGCCATGAGGTGACGGTCACCGGCTTCACGGGCGGCGCGACCGGCCGCACGGTGCAGGAGCAACTGACCGCCACGCCCGGACTGGTGGACGCACTCGTCCCCGTCGCCGGCCCGACCCGGCGCACGATCGCCGTCGTCGACACGACCTCCGGCGACACGACCCAGCTCAACGAACCGGGCCCGACGGTCACGCCCTCCGAGTGGTCGGCCTTCCAGGACGTGTTCGAGGACCTGCTGCCCTCCATGTCGGCGGTGGCCCTGTGCGGCAGCCTGCCGCCGGGGGTGCCGGTGGGGGCGTACGCGGTCCTGATCCGCCTCGCCCGGTCCGCCGGGGTCCCCGTACTCCTCGACACGAGCGGCGAGCCCCTGCGCCGGGGTGTGGCCGCCCGCCCCGACCTGATCAAACCGAACGCCGACGAACTGGCCGAACTCACCGGCTCCCACGAACCGCTGCGCGCCACCCAGGACGCCCGCCGACGAGGAGCGACGGCGGTCGTCACCTCCCTCGGCTCGGACGGCCTCCTCGCGGCCACCCCGGAGGGCCGCTGGCGGGCCACCCCACCGACCCACCTCCACGGCAACCCGACCGGCGCCGGCGACTCCGCGGTGGCGGGCCTCCTGTCCGGCCTGGTCGAACAACTCCCTTGGCCGGCCCGCCTGTCCCGAGCGGTCGCCCTGTCAGCGGCAACGGTACTGGCCCCGACGGCGGGCGACTTCGACCGCGGGACGTACGAGGAGCTGGTGGGGCGGGTCGCGGTGGAAGAGGAGACACGGGCAGCGTGACGGCCGCCGTCTGAGCCCTACTGCACCCAGAGCTGGTCGATCAGGGCGTTGCACTGGTTGCCCTGGCCGCAGGAGAGGGTCAGGGTGTTGGTGCCCTTGGTCAAGGTCACCGGAGCCCAGGTGGACTGCCAGTTCTTCGCCAGGTCGGTGTCCGACGACTTGATGAAGTTCTTCATGCCGAGCGGCTGTTGGTTGGGCTTGCCGTTGACCGTCAGCGTCGCGTTGGCGTCCACGGCGGGGATGCTGTACTGCACGTAGAGGCGGTACGAGCCGGCCTTCGGGATGTCGACGGTCCAGGTGATCGAAGCGCCGACATTGTTGAACCCCGTCACGTAGGTCCCGCCGTCCGACTTGGCCCCCTTGACGTCCGAGGCCGTGGTCGCGCCACCCCCGAGCTGGAGGTCCTTCGCGTCGGTCTTCGGGAGAGCGGCCGACGCGCTGGCGGTCGCCGATTTACTCGGCTGAGCGCTCTGGGACGTCGACGTCGTCGGCGTGGAGTCGCCGCTCGCCTTGTTGTCCGAGTCGTCCCCGCCCATCATCGCCACGCCGATGCCGATGACCACCGCGGCGACCACCGCTATCGCGCCGATCAGCAGCCCCTTGGTGTTGGGACCACCGCTGCGGCCGCCGCCCGCAGCCCGGGACGCCGGCTGCTGCGGGGCCGTCGGGGCGCCGCCGCCGGGGAAGGTCTCGGGAGCCGCGTAGTGGGCGCTCGGCTGGCCGTACGCACCCTGCTGCTGCGGCACCTGACCGTACGCGGCGGTCTGCTGCTGCGTCGGAGCCGGCTGCCCGTACTGGCGCTGGCCGACCGAACGCACCCGGTTGACGGAGTTCGGGTAGCCGTAACCACCGGACGGCGGCTGGGCGCCGTTGGCCTGCCCATCGGCGTAGAGGTAGCCGAACGGGTCGTCGTCCTCGGGCGTGCTGGCGCCGTTGTTGCCGGACGTCATCCCTTGGTACTCCTAGCGGGTGCGGGTCGGTGCGATACGTGGGGTCAGAATGGCGAGCCTACCCGCTCTCCATGCCCCAAACGGGTGACTCGGATCGCATCGTCCCGCGGATGTGCCCCCTGACCTGGGGGATCATCCCGCTCGTCGGTGCTGTTTGGGACGAGATCGTTTCTCTACGTACATCCGCTCGTCGGCGGACTTCAACACTTCGTCCGCGGTCATGCCGCAGTGTGCCCATCCGATGCCGAAGCTGGCGCCCACCCGCATGGCCCGCCCGTCGACCCGGATGGGCTGGATGATCTCGTTGCGCAGCCGTACGGCGAGGTCCTGGGCGTCGGCCCGGCCGAGCCCGTCGGCGAGGACCACGAACTCGTCGCCGCCGAGACGCGCCACGGTGTCACCGTCGCGCACCCCCCGGGACAGCCGCCGGGCGACCTCGATGAGCACCGCGTCGCCCGCGTTGTGCCCGAACCGGTCGTTGATCGACTTGAAGCCGTCGAGGTCACAGAAGAGCACCGCGAGCCCCTTGGTGCCGTCGTCGCGCTCGCCCTCGGGGGCGACGGTGTGCACATGGTGGTCGTAGCCGTCGAACATCTCGGCGCCGCCCGGCCGGAAGTCGAAGCCGTGGCCGTTCGCGTCGAAGGCGGGGTGGCCGTAGGCCGCGTCCAGGGACTCCAGGGCGCCCGGGTGGGCGGGCCGCTGGCACAGGCGGGAGGACAGGCGCGAGCGGAGCTCGGCGGAGTTCGGCAGGCCGGTGAGGGAGTCGTGGGAGGCGCGGTGGGCGAGATGCAGCTCGCGGCGCTTGCGCTCCTCTATGTCCTCGACGTGGGTGAGCAGGAAGCGGGGGCCGTCGGCGGCGTCCGCGACGACGGAGTTGCGCAGGGAGACCCAGACGTAGGTGCCGTCCCGGCGGCCGAGGCGCAGCTCCGCGCGCCCGCCCTCGGCGGAGGTCCGCAGCAGGGTGCCTATGTCCTCGGGGTGGACGAGGTCGGAGAAGGAGTAACGGCGCATCGCGGAGGCGGGGCGGCCCAGCAGCCGGCACAGGGCGTCGTTGGTGCGCAGTATTCGCCCGTGCTGGTCGCCGCCCATCTCGGCGATGGCCATGCCCGAGGGGGCGTACTCGAAGGCCTGCCGGAAGCTCTCCTCGCTCGCCCTGAGGGCCTGCTGCTCCCTTTCGAGCCTGACCAGTGCACGCTGCATGTTGGCGCGCAGCCGTGCGTTGCTGATCGCGATCGCGGCCTGGAACGCGTACATCTGGAGCGCTTCGCGTCCCCATGCGCCCGGTCGGCGGCCGTTGCGCGGCCGGTCCACGGACAGCACGCCGATCAGCTCGCCGCAGGAGCCGCCCGGCACGCCCGGCGTGTACATGGGCGCGAACAGCCGGTCGGCGGGGTGCCACTCGTCCTCGAAGCGGGGCGCGGGCCCGTCGGTGTACCACTGCGGGACGTCGTCGTCGTCGAGGACCCAGCCCTCGGTGTGCGGTATGAAGACCAGGTCGCCCCAGTGCTCACCCATGGTCAGGCGGCGCTCCCAGGATTCGCGGGAGCCCACCCGGCCGGTGATCAGCGCCTCGGCCGCGGCGTTGCCGGCGAAGGCGGCGACGACGAGGTCGCCGTCGGGGCGGACCAGGTTGACGCACGCCAGCTCGTAACCGAGGCCGTTGACCACACCGTCGGCGACGGTCTGCAGTGTGTCCGCCAGGCTGCGGGCCGTGTTCATATCGGCCATGACCTGGTGCAGTTGTCGCAGAGTCGCAAGACGGACGTAGGGCTCCGACTCGGTCTCCATACTCGCCCTCCCCCCGAGACCTCGCAGCGAATCAAGGGTTCTCATCGGCGTATCGTTCTGGCAGCTTCCCCGCCACTGAATCACAGCGCGCTGCCCACTCGGTACACAGGGTCAACAATTCCCGCCTCTTGTGACTCAAGTCACAGCGAAAGATGAACAATTGAGTGGGGTTTCTGCGTTTTTCCTGTGCGTTTACTGGACGCGAACTTTGGTTATGTGGCGAACTCCGCCGGTGGTCCTAGGTCCGGCCTCGGCCCGACGCCCGATGCGGCCGGCGGCGACGGGAGATTAGCGTTTCGAGCGTGCCGAACACATCCCTTGCCACGTCCCCGATCACTGTCCCGTCGCCCGCCGGGCATGCTGAGGGGGTGAGCAACGACGAGTTCCGCGCCGCCATGTCCCGGCTGGCCGCGGGCGTGGTCCTGGTGACCGCGCAGGAGCCGCCGCTGGACCCCGACGACCCGTCGGCGCCGGCCGGCGAGGACGTCGGCATGACGGCGACGGCCTTCCTGTCGGTCTCCCTCGACCCGCCCCTGGTGCTGGTCAGCCTGCGCACCGGCGCCCGCATGGACGACCTGCTCGAGGAACAGCCCCTGTGGGGGGTCTCGGTCCTCTCCGAGAGCCAGCGCCACATCGCCGGCCGCTTCGCCATGAAGGGCCGCATCAGCGACCGCCTGCTCTTCGAGGACATCCCGTACGTCCGCGGCAAGGCGACCGGGGCACCCCTGGTGGGCGGCGCCCTGGCGACCCTGGAGTGCCGCACCGAGCAGCGGGTGATCGCCGGCGACCACACCCTGGTGATCGGCCGCGTCCTGACGGCGGACGTACCGAGCGCGGACGGGGGGCCGCTGACGTACTTCCGGGGCCGCTACCGTCAGTTGGGCTGACCCGCGGCACGCAAAATCCGTGGCACACGCGCGTGGCCCGCTCCTAGGGTGCGCGCATGACGACGACCGGCCCCCGCCTCGAACAGATCACCACCGCCAACCTGGAGACCGCCCTCACCGTCCACGTCCGGCCCGACCAGGAGCACGCGGTCGCGCCGGTCGCCCATTCCCTCGCCGAGGCCTACGTCCGTCCCCCGGACGTCGCCTGGCCCCGGCTGATCGTCGACGGTGACCGGGCCGTCGGCTTCCTGATGGCCTTCTTCGACATCGACTGGAACCAGGACGGCACGCTCTTCCGCTCGGGGCTGTGGCGGCTGAACATCGCGGCCGGTGAACAGGGGCGCGGATACGGGCGGTTCGCGGTCGCGTCGGTGGCAGAGGAGATCCGCCGCCGGGGCGGGAAACAGTGCTATGTCACATGGCACCCCGGCCCCGACGGCCCGGAGGGCTTCTACCTGGGCCTCGGCTTCCGCACCACGGGCGAGACGAGCGGTGGTCAGACCGTCGGTGTGCTGGATCTCACCTAGGGCCCTCTTCCACGAGCTCTACGTCCTGCTCGGCCACGCGCGCGTGGTCCGTCACGATCTCGATCACCGCGATCCGGTCCCGTACGAACGTGAAGGCGAGCGTACGGTCCAGCTCCCCCTCCACGTACACCGCGAGGCCCGTACGGCCGCCGATCAGGGCGGGGCGGGCCAAGTAGCCGAAGTGCCGGAAGCTGGAGGCGCCCCTGGCCACCGCGACCGCGCCGGTGGTCACACCCACCTCGGTGCGGGCGACGACGTCCGGGTCCAGCAGCTCCACCAGCGCCTCGAAGTTCCCCTCCCGCGCGGCCGCCAGGAAGGCGTTCACGACCCTCCGCTGCCGTACCCGGTCGGTGTCCGGAGCCTGCGCCCCCTGCACCCGCCGACGCGCCCGGCTGGCCAGCTGCCGCGCCGCCACGGGGCTGCGCCCGACGATGTCCGCGACCTCCTCGTAGGACACCGCGAAGAGGTCGTGCAGCACGAACGCCAGCCGCTCCGCGGGCGTCAGCGTCTCCAGGACGACCAGCAGCGCGACCCCCACGGAGTCCGCGAGCAGCGCGTCCCGCTCGGGGTCGGCGGCGGAGACCTCCGCCACGCGCGCGTGCGTCTCCAGCGGCTCCTCCGCGCGGGACTTGCGCGAGCGCAGCATGTCCAGGCAGACCCGGCCCACCACGGTCGTCAGCCAGCCGCCGAGGTTGTCCACCCGCCCGGCGTCGGTACGGCTCAGCCGGAACCAGGCCTCCTGCACCGCGTCGTCGGCCTCGGCGGCCGACCCGAGCATGCGGTAGGCGACGGCCCGCAGATGGCTCCGGTGGGATTCGAAGCGCCGGGCGAGGAATTCATTCCCGTCCGCATTACCGGCCTCGGCATTACGGGCCGCCCCTGCGGGAAATTCGCTGGCGTCCATACTCGTCACTCCTCACACCCCGGTCCGCTGTCGACGACATGACGAACGGAGGGGCCCGTATGTGACAGAGGACGTTCTACGAATGCGCCAAGCGTGCTTTTCCCGCCCGGGGCCTATCCCCAGTCCCGGCCGGACCGCCCCCGCTTCGTCTCGGACCGCTGCTTCTTCTCCCGCAGCCTCCGCTCGTTGATCCCGCGCGGAATCCGGGTGGGCCGGCGCGGCTTCGGCGGCGGCGCGCTCGCCTCGGCGAGCAGGGCGGCCAGCCGTACGGCGGCGGTCTCACGGTTGCGCCACTGCGAGCGATGCTCGGACGCGCGTACGACGACCACGCCGCCGTCGACCAGGCGGCCGGCCAGCCGCTCCAGCGCCCGCGCCTTCCACACCCCGGGCAGCGCCTCGGTGTTGGCCAGGTCGAAGCGCAGCTCCACCTGGGAGTCACTGGTGTTGACGTGCTGGCCTCCCGGCCCCGACGACCGCGAGAAACGCCACATGAGCTCGGCCTCGGGAAGCGAGACGGAGCCGCGGATGAGGTAGGGACCGGACATGTCCCCTATGGTCGCGCGTCTGACCGGCACACGTCACGCGATTAACGTTCACCCGAAGTTCGGTAAAGAAAGTAAAGAGAGCTGGAACCTTCCGTACCCCTCGTGGCGTTCATACGGGTAGCTGTAGCTTCAAGCCCGTACGCGGTACCGCGCCGTACGCACACGAGGGAAAGGACTCCCAACCATGGCTGTAAGCCTGTCCAAGGGTGGCAACGTCTCGCTCACCAAGGAGGCTCCGGGCCTGACCGCCGTCACCGTGGGCCTCGGCTGGGACGTCCGCACCACCACCGGCACGGACTTCGACCTCGACGCCTCCGCCATCGCGGTCAACGCGCAGGGCAAGGTCTACTCGGACGCCCACTTCGTCTTCTTCAACAACAAGCAGACCCCGGACAACACCATCGTCCACACCGGCGACAACCGCACGGGCGAGGGCGAGGGCGACGACGAGGCGATCAACGTCAACCTGGCGGCCCTCCCGGCCGACATCGACAAGATCGTCTTCCCCGTCTCCATCTACGACGCGGAGACCCGCTCGCAGAACTTCGGCCAGGTCCGCAACGCCTACATCCGCATCGTCAACCAGGCCGGCGGCGCCGAGATCGCCCGCTACGACCTCTCCGAGGACGCGGCCACGGAGACGGCGATGGTCTTCGGCGAGCTGTACCGCAACGGCGCGGAGTGGAAGTTCCGCGCGGTCGGCCAGGGCTACGCGTCCGGCCTGGTCGGCATCGCCCAGGACTTCGGCGTCAACGTCTGACGCACGCTGCGCTGAGCGGGAGCCCCTTGGCTGCGGTTCGCCGCGGCCGGGGGCTCCGGCGTCACGCCTGGGACACGAAGGCGGTCCAGGTGGTGGGGGTGAAGGTCAGTCGGGGGCCCGTGGTGTTCTGCTTGGAGTCGCGGACGTGGATCGTGCGGGGTGCTATGGCGATCTCGACGCAGGAGTTGCCGTCATTGCCGCTGCTGTAGCTGCTTTTGAACCACGCCAGTTCAGGGGCGTCCTCGGCAGCGGGCTTGCGGATCATGTTTCTCCCAGCAGTTGCTCGATGCGGGCCAATGACTCCCCTGGTGAGAGAGCCTGCGCCCGGATGGTGCCATACCGCAGCTCAAGGATGCGCAGCTGTTTCGGGTCTGATGTCGGGCGGCCGTTGAACGCGCCGTCGGAGCGCCCCACGGCCGTACCGTCCGGGAACTTCAGCACCTCGATCGTCCCGTCCAAGCCGGAATGAACCTCGCAGTTCAACGGCATCACCTGAAGTACGACGTTGTGCAACCGGCCGACTTCAAGCAGGTGTTCGAGCTGCCGTCGCCACACCATTGTGCCTCCGATAGGACGCCGTAGCGCCGCTTCTTCCAGCACGAAGTGGATCGACGGAGCCGGATCGCGTTCGAAGACGGATTGCCGAGCCAAGCGAGCCGTGACCATGCGTTCCACATCGTCCGGCGAGTAGGGCGGCTGAGCCGCTGAGATCACCGCCCTGGCGTGATCCGGCGTTTGCAACAACCCATGCACGCTGTTGCACTCATACACGCCGATCTCGACCGCCATGGCCTCCAGCTTCCCCAGCTCCCGAACCTTCTTCGGGTACCGGACCTTCTTCACGTCCTCCCAGGTCGCCGAGATCAGCCCACCCGCGCCCAGCACCTCGTCCGCCCTGTCCAGATACTCCTGTCGGGGAATCCGCTTGCCGCCCTCGATCTTGTAGACGAGATCCTCGCCGTACCCCACCGCCGTCCCGAAGTCGGCGGCGCGCATGCCGACCGCCTCCCGGCGCAGCTTGATCTGGCGCCCGACGGTCGCGATGACGGCGACACCCCACTCGTCGTCCGGGTCCACCTCCCAACCCGGCTCGTCCGCCTCGGTCTTGAGCCGCCCCGTGTCCACCGACATTCCGCACCCCTCCGCCACATCGCCGCCTCCCGACGCCCTACCCCTACAACCGCCGCGGACAGCCCGGACACCACCGGACAAGCTCCGGACAGTCACCGTACGCAACGGCGTCGTCACTGTTCACGGTAGGCGCACATGGCCACGCTGAGTGACGTGAATCAGCAAACCGCCACCCCCGTCCGCAGTTTCAGCGTCCTGCTGTCCCCCACCCCACGCGGAGCGCGCCTGGCCCGGCTGCTGGCAACGGAACAACTGCGCGCCTGGGGGCTCCCGTTGGACCCGGCGGCACTGATCGTCGCCGAACTCGCCAACAACGCCGCCACTCACGGCCGTGTACCCGGCCGGAACTTCCAACTCCTGCTCTACGTCGTCGGCGCCACCCTGCGTATCGAGGTCACGGACACCCGGGGCGACCGCATGCCCCGCCGGCAAGCACTCGCTCCCGATGGCGAGTCCGGCCGGGGCCTGCTCCTCGTGGACGCTCTCGCCGAGCGCTGGGGAGTGACCCGGGACCGACCGCCTCGTAAAACGGTCTGGGCGGAGTGCGCTGCGCACCGTACGTGAACGAATCGTCACGGCAGGTGAGTTCAGCAGGTAAGATCGACCCGTGACGCACCCGATGGGTGCGTCCTCCCTTCCCTCCGGGCCCCACCTCTTCGGGGCCCGGCCCGACGAGAGCGGTCCCGGGACCGTGCAGTGGCCGCCTCACGTCGAAGGGAGGACGCCCCCTGATGGGCGGTCACGAGGAGCAGAAACCGACTATCGCCATGCGGCTGATCCGACTCCTGCCGGAGCGGGCAGCGAAGTGCGCGAGGAGGTGGCTGCTCTGGTGGCTCAGCAGGTAGCCGGATATCCCCACAGGTCCTGGGGACATCCGACAGGCTCCTGATGAGCCGGGCCCCCGTTCGGAGTTAGCGCTCCGGCGGGGGCCCACCTGCTTCGGTGGCTCAGCAGGTAGCCGGATATCCCCACACGGCCTGGGGACATCCGACACGCTCTTGCTGAGCTGAGGCCTCCGCCTGGACAACCGGTCCGGGTGGGGGCCCTCCTTGTGTCCAAGTACAGCACAGGGGACGCCGCGGCGGCACCCGGAATCACCGGAGTGCGACCCTCCGTACTCCGGTCTGACCTGCGCTCCCTATGAACTACCCACTGGCGATAAAGCACCCGACCAAGCCCCACCCCTCCCTCCCGCCGGGCAGACTCACCCCCGGGAGTGAATAGGCCCAACTCGGCCCCGTTACCCGTTATGGCCTGCGGATCACCCCGTGTAGCCCGCGGGCGTCTCGGGCCGTCGACGCCCGCTACTGTCCTGCCATGCTCCTCGAACCGCTCTCGCCCAAGGACGGTGCCCTTCCCGCCGAGCTGCTCACCGAACTCGCCGCGCTCTACACCTCCAACCGCGAGTTCCACGCCCTCAGCGGTGACTTTCCCGACCCGGACGACATCCGGCCGGAGCAGGTCGCGGTCGCGCTCGCCGACGAGCTGGTGAATCCGGACGTCGACGTGCTGCTCGCCCGCAGTGAGGGAGCGCTGGTCGGTATCGCCGTCACGCTGGCCCACCACCCCGACCCGGCCGACCCGGACCCGTGGATCGGGCTTCTGATGGTGGACGCCGGGGTCCAACGGCGCGGATACGGACGGCGGTTGGCTTCGCTCGTCGAGGACCGTTTCCGCACGGCGGGCCGAACCGCCGTACGGCTCGCCGTACTCGACGCCAACCCCAAGGGCCTCGCCTTCTGGACCGCCCTCGGTTACGAGGTGATCGACCATCGGCGGGACCTGCAACGCGGCCGTCCCTGCGCCGTGTTGCGCAAGGTGCTGCGCACACCCCGCCGCGCGGCCCGTGGACGACCCTCGCCGGCACCGGACTCGGCGCACTGATCGGTGTCGGCTCGCAGCGGGCGGCCCGCGCCGCGATGCGCCGGGAGCTCGAACGGCGGGTGTGATGGGAGCCGTTCACGGGTGGGCCGGTTTGCCCTCGCCGTACAGCCACTGCTTCCAGATGGGGGCGAAGTCCTTGTCCGGGGCCGCCTTCTCGACGTACGCCGTGAAGTCCGCCGTGTCCGCGTTGCCGTGGCGGTGGGCGGCGGCCCAGCCCTGGATGATGTCGTAGAAGGTGTCGTCGCCGACCGTCTGGCGGATCTTGTGCAGGACCATCGCCCCGCGTTCGTAGACCGGGGCGTCGGAGATGTGGGCGGCGCCGCTCGGCTCGGCGGGCGGGAAGGACCAGAGGTCTGGGTGGTCGTCCTCGCCGTGGGCGTAGAGCGCGTCGAAGGTCTGCTGGGCGGTGTCGCCGTCGTGGTCCTCGTCCCACAGCCACTCGGCGTAGGTCGCGAAGCCCTCATTGAGCCACATGTCCCGCCAGCTCTTCGGCGTCACAGAGTCGCCGTACCACTGGTGGGCCAGCTCGTGGACGAGCGTGCCGGTGTCGGGGGCGGAGGGGAACACCGGCCGGTTCTGCGTCTCCAGGGCGTAGCCGACGTCCTTCGCGTCGTCGACGATCGCGCCGGTGGAGGAGAACGGGTACGGGCCGAAGTTGTACTCCTCCCACTCGATGATCTCGGGCAGCCGCGCGAGCACGTCGCGGCTCGCCTTCGCCTGCGTCGGGTCCACGGCCACGTACACGGGCAGACGGTCCTTGCCGATCGTGGAGCGGCTGATGTCGTAGTGGCCGACGGCGACCGTGGCGAGGTAGCTCGCCATCGGTTCGGGCGTGTGCCAGGTGAAGGTCGTACGGCCCCCGGTGGTCGTCTCGCCGGTCAACTCCCCGTTGGACACCGCCTGCAGACCCTTCGGCACGGTCACCGCGATGTCGTACGACGCCTTGTCGGACGGGTGGTTGTTCCCGGGGAACCACGCCATCGCACCCGTCGGCTCGCCGAGGGCGAGGGCGCCGTCCGTGGTGGGCAGCCAGCCCTCCTGGGAGCCGTCGGGGTCGGTGATGGCCTGCGGGGTGCCGGAGTAGCGGACGGTGACGCGGAAGGTCTCCCCGTCGTCCAGGTCGTCGTGCGGGCGGACGGTGAGCTCCTGGCCGGCCCGGTTGAAGCGGGCGCTGCGGCCCTCGACGGTGACCTCCTGGACGTCCAGGCCCTTGAGGTCCAGGTCGAACGCGGAGAGGTTCTGGGTGGCACGGGCCGTGAGGGTCGCGGTGCCCGTCAGCCGGCCGGCGCCGTGCGGGTCGCAGGCGAGCCGCAGGTCGTAGTGGCCGACGTCGTATCCGCCGTTGCCCGCCTTCGGGAAGTACGGGTCGTGCACACCCGGGCCGCCGGGGGTGCCGTGGACCCCGCCCGAGCACGCGGTCAGGGCGAGGGCGAGGAGGACGGCGGGGACGATACGTACGGATCGGGGCACCCCAGTGATCCTAAGGCGGCGTGACACCATCTCGTACGTGCTCGACATCGGCTACGCCCTCTCCAACCGCTTCCCCGATCCGCCGCAGACGGACTACCGGCGTGCGGACGTCCACGCCCTGCGCCACGACCTGTTCTGCGGGGACGTCTATCTCGCCGACACCGACAAGGACCGGGAACTGTCCACAGCCTGGGGATGGGTGCCGGTGCTGGACTTCGCGTGGGCGCTGTGCGACATCGTCGAACGGCTCGACCGGGACCCGGCGGGCTCGCGGGCGTCCCGGCCCCAGCGCGCCGAGCTCGACTTCACCGAGTCCACCGACCGCATGCTCTTCGAGCGCCGCTTCGGCTGGGTGGACATCGAGGCCGACTGGATGCCGGCCGAGGAACCCCCGCTGACCTTCTCCCACTCCGAACTGCGCCGTGAGGCACGGGACTTCCTGCACGACCTGATCGCCGACCTGGTCGACCTGCACGACGACCTCGGCGAGAACCCGGCGATCTGGACCCTCCAGGCCCGCTTCCCGAGGATCTCCTAGCCGATCGGCAGCAGCTCCTCCGCCTTCGTCTCGTGCGGGAGCCCGCCCAGTGACAGATAGTGGTAGCCCGTGCTCAGCCGGCACGCGTTCAGGCCCAGGCAGAGCATCGCGTCGTAGTGCTGGGTGTTGGCGAAGACGTACCGGCCGTCCTCGCCGTCCCCCGGGTCGAGGGGCGTGCCCCGCAGCACGGCCTCCAGCGCCTGCCGGTCCACCGGGCCGAAGGCCAGCGGGACGAAGGCCTCCGGGTCGGCGCCGACCGGCTCGGGGTGTCCCCCGCCGCCGTCGGGAGCGTCGTCGGCGACCGGGTTCTCCTCCTCGCCGGTCTCCGTGTCACCGAAATACCCCGGCCACGAGTCGTACTCGTGTCTCAGCCGCCCGTCCTCGTACACCCGCATGACCAGTACGTCCGAGTCGAAGACGTACGCCCCCAGAGCAGGCACCCCCAGCAGCCCGCTCAGCGGGCCCGCCACTTCGAGCGCGTCCGTCTCCGGGTCCGGGTACACGACGGTGTGTCCCGGCCCGACCGGCAGCGCGTACCCCCGGATGCCCGCCCCGCCGAGCAGCGGCACCACCTCCTCGCACGGCCGCGCCACCACCACGTTGCCGTAGAAACTGCCCACGTTCAGCCCTCCACCCGAATCCCCATCTGTGCCGCCAGCACCGGCGCCAGATCCATCAGTTGGGACGGACTGATCACCGCCCCCGCCAGTCGCTCCACCCCGGCCGAGATCCCCAGCTCGGCCGCCGCTCTCAGATCGACGTCCTTCAGCTCCACTCCCGTGAGGTCGGCGCCCTTGAGGACGCAGTCCACGAACTCCACCCGCTCGAGCCTGGCACCCCCGAAGTCCGGCTCCACCAGGACGCAGCTCTCGAAGACGACGTCCTTGAGCCGGGCCGCGCGCAGGTTCAGATAGTCGATCTTGCCGCCCCGGACCACCACCCGCTCCAGCACGGCGCCGTGCATCTGCGTCCCGCCCAGGCGCGCGTCGACCACCTCCACGTCGCGCAGCGTCACCTCCGCCAGGTCCGTCCCCACGCCCCGCAGCCCCGTCAGCACGGAGTCCAGGACGCGCGCGTGATGCAGCCGCGTCTCGTCCACCGCGCACCCGGTCAGCGCGCAGTCCATGAAGCGGGCGCCCCCGCCGTCCTGCCCGGCCAGGTCCGCCTCCCGGAACTCCAGGCCGTCATAGTCCCCGTCCGGCTCCAGCTCCCCCTCCGTGAAGGGCTCCAGCGGGGGCAGCCGGATCTCCGGTCGCCGCGCCCCCTTCACCGCCGTACCGCCGGCCCCGCCGGTGCCAACCGCCGCTCGTCTCACCATGCCCCCATGCTGCACCCCGCCACTGACAACAGCTCTGACCTGCAAGAACCATCCCTCATGTCACATTCCGGGCCCGCGGATCGTCGTAGTCGCAGGAAAACGAGAAGCGTCGCAACCCGAGCCCCCACCCGAGCCCCCAACGAGGAAGACGCAGAAACGCGCCCCTTCCCTGACTCCGACCCGACTGCGATCCGAATCCGACTCCGATCCGAATCCGACTCCGATCCGACTCCGATCCGAGGGAGAGTCCGAACGATGCACCGCCCCCGAACCACGCACCGCCTCACCGTCATCGGCGGCGACCACGACGGGCGCACCGGTCGGCAGGGAGTCGACGCGTGCTCTCGGAGGTGTCCTTCAACAGCGCCCTCACCGCGGTGTCCCTGGCCCTCGGCCACCACCGTCTTGACCTCAAGCGCGCTTGAGGTCGAAGAGTGGGCGCAGGAACCAGTGACCGGACCTGCCGACCGGCGACCGGCGACCGGCGACCGGCGATCAAGCCCACCGCCCAGGCCCGCCGACAACCGATGGGGGATTCTCCATGCGCGCCATCCGACTGCATGCCTTCGGCCCCGCCGAGAAGCTCACCTACGAGGAGGTCGAGGACCCGGTGCCGGGCCCCGGGCAGGTCCGTGTCGCCGTCGAAGCGGCGGGGGTGCACCTGCTCGACACCGCCCTGCGTGAGGGCGCGCGGGGACCGCTGCCCGCACCGTCCGCCCTTCCCACGATCCCCGGCCGGGAGGTCGCCGGTGTCGTCGAGTCCCTCGGCGAGGGCGTCGCCGAGCTGTGGCTGGGCAGGCGCGTGGTCGCCCACCTGGGGTTCGCGCCGGGTGGCTACGCGGAACTCGCCGTCACCGACGTCGACCGGGTGCACGAGATCCCGCAGAACCTGGACTTCGCCGAGGCGGTCGCGATGATCGGCACGGGTCGTACGGCCATGGGGATCGTGCAGTTCGCCGAGTTGGGCCCGGACGCCGTGGCCGTGATCCCCGCGGCGGCCGGCGGCATCGGCACGCTGCTCGTGCAGTACGCGAAGAACGCCGGCGCCACGGTGATCGGCCTCGCGGGCGGCCCGGAGAAGGCGGCCCGCGTCGAGGCGGGCGGCGCCGATCTCGCCGTCGACTACCGGGACCCGGAGTGGCCCGGGAAGGTTCGGGCCTGGCTCGGCGGCCGCCCCGCCACCGTCGTCCTCGACGGCGTGGGTGGCGAGATCGCCCGGGAAGCCGTCGCTCTGCTCGGGCCTGGCGGCAAGCACATCGTCTTCGGCTGGTCCTCCGGGGGCGTCCGCGACGGCTCGCCCTACCTCGTCGAGGGCGTCTCGCAGCAGGTCCTCGGCCCGGTCATGACGAGGAACGCCTCCATACGGACCCTCGAACTCCGCGCCCTCGCCGAGGCCGCCGCGGGCCGACTGACCCCCGCCGTCCAGCGCTTCCCGCTCGCCGAAGCGGCAGCCGCGCACCACGCACTGCAAACCCGCCGGACAACCGGAAAGGTGGTACTGGAGCCATGACCAGCCGCAAGCCGCTCCCAGATGCGATACGTCCCGATACATGGTCTTCTGACCAGGTGGCCGTCACCCGAACAGGCGAACCCGCGGGCGCCGACCCCCGCCGCTGGTGGGGCCTGGTCGTCATCGCGCTCGCGCAGCTCATGGTGGTCCTGGACGCGACCATCGTGAACATCGCGCTGCCGTCCGCACAGCGCGACCTGGGGATGTCCGACGGCAACCGGCAGTGGGTGATCACCGCCTACACGCTCGCCTTCGGCGGCCTCCTCCTGCTCGGCGGCCGGATCGCCGACCTCGTCGGCCGCAAGCGGACCTTCATCATCGGGCTGATCGGCTTCGCCGCCGCCTCCGCGCTCGGCGGCGCCGCCACCGGCTCGGGCATGCTCTTCGGCGCCCGCGCGCTGCAGGGCGCCTTCGCCGCGGTGCTCGCCCCCTCCGCGCTGTCGCTGCTGACCACGACCTTCACCGACCCCAAGGAACGCGGCAAGGCCTTCGGCATCTACGGCGCCCTGGCCGGCAGCGGCTCGGCGATCGGGTTCATCGTGGGCGGTCTGCTCACCGAGTACCTGAACTGGCGCTGGTGCCTGTACGTCAACATCCCCATCGCGGCCGTCGCCGTCTTCGGCGCCTTCGCGCTGCTGCACGACCGTCCCGGCCACTCCGGCGCCCGGCTCGACGTGCCGGGAGTGCTGCTGGGCTGCGGCGGGCTGGTCGCGATCGTGTACGGCTTCAGCGAGGCCCAGCCGCGCGGCTGGACCGACCCGTTGGTGCTGACGCTGTTCGCGCTGGGCCTCGTCCTGCTCGTGGCCTTCGTGTGGTGGCAGAACCGGGCGCCCATGCCGCTGCTCCCGCTGCACATCGTCAAGGACCGCAACCGGGCCGGCTGCTTCCTGACCATGGGGCTCGCCACGATCGGGATGTTCGGCCTGTTCCTGTTCATGACGTACTACCTGCAGGTCGTGCTCGCCTTCTCACCGGTGAGGACGGGTCTGGCGTTCCTGCCGCTGACGGCCGCGATCATCATCGGGTCCACGCAGATCTCCGCGCGGCTGATGAACCACGTCCCGCCGCGCACGCTCATGGTGCCCGGCATGGTCCTCGCCGCGGGCGGCATGCTGCTGCTCACCCGGATGACGGTCGACTCCTCCTACGCCACCGAGATCCTGCCCGCCCTGATCCTCATGGGGCTCGGCATGGGTCTGACCTTCATGCCGGTCTTCGCCACCGCCACCGCGGGCGTCGCCCCGCAGGACTCCGGGGTGACCTCGGCGACCGTCAACACCTCGCAGCAGGTGGGCGGTTCGATCGGTACGGCACTGCTGAACACGATCGCCACCAGCAGCGGCGCGACCTACATCGCCGCGCATCTGCACAACCCCGCCCAGCGGGCCCAGGTCGTCAAGGAGGGCGTCGTGCACGGCTACACGATCGCCATCTGGTGGGCCGTCGGCATCATGCTGCTGGCCGGGCTGGTGGCGGGGCTGATGGTGACGGCGAAAGCCCCGAAGCACGGGGCGCCGGCCGAGGCGCCGGTGCCGGAACCGGTGGCGTGACGGCGGGGGCACACAAGCGGGGAGGGGCCGCTCGGACCGCGGGCCCCTCCCCTTTTCCTGTCCCCTTTGTCTCAGCCGTTCACCGCAGGGCGTTCACCGTAGGCGCCGTACGTCGATCGCCCAGATCCCGCGGCCGTGCGTGGCCGCGTACAGGCGTCCGTCCGGGCCGGTGCGCAGCTGCATGACCGCGGTGGTCGGCAGGTTGTCGCCGGCCACCCGCCAGCCCTTCGAGCCCGGCGTCCGCACCAGCACCCCGAGGTCCGTGCCCAGGGCGATCGTGCCGCCCTTCAGCAGCGCGACGGAGTTGGCCGGTACGTCCGGCAGGTTCCCGGAGACGTCCTTCCAGGTGGCTCCCCCGTCCCGGGTCTCGAAGAGGTGGCCGACGCCCGCGCCGGGGCCCTCGGTCCACTTCCGCGAGAAGCCGTTGACGGCGAGCAGGACGTGGTCGGAGTTCTTCGGGTCGATCGCCAGACCGGAGAGGTAGCGGTTGGGGACCGTGCCGTCGACGGGCAGGTTCAGCTGGTGCCAGCCGGTGCCGTCGGCGTTGCCCACCGCGATGCCGCGGGTGAAGCCCTGGTTGTTGCAGGGCCCGCACCAGGCGGCGTACACCTTGCCGCCGGAGGAGGCGACCGCCGTGGCGGTGTGCCCCGCGCCGAGGTCGAAGGCGTTGATCCACTCGCTGCCGCTGCGGATCGCGTAGCCCTTGGTGTTGATCCACACGTGCCGGCCGCCGGCGACCCAGGTGTCCGGGTTCTTGATGTCGGCGTTCAGCGGGGCGATGAAGCGGGCCTCGCTGGTGGCGTTGTCGGGCGGGGCGACCGAGTAGGTCGTCGCCTTCGACGGGTCGGTCACCCAACTGCCGTCGTTGACCGCGCAGTTGTTGGTGACGGACACGGCGAGGTAGACGTACTCCTGGGCGATGTTGCAGCCGTTGGCGGGGTCGGTGATCGTGTCGCCGCCGTCGCCGCCGAAGTTGGAGCCCATCACCCGGTCGCCGGGCCGCAGTTGGGACTGCCCGTTGTCCTGGAGCCCGCCGGTGATCGCGAGGCCCTTGCGGGACGGGTCGACGCCGACGCCGACCGAGTAGTACTGCAGGGCGTCCATCGTGCCGTCGTTCAGGGACCGCCAGTCGGTGGCGTGACCGGAGGCGTCCGCGCTGCCGTTGAGCGGGCGGCGGAAGGCTCCGCCGTCGTCGCCGACGATGACGTACGGGGCCTTGCCGTCGCTGCCGATCGCGACCGAGTGCTGGTCGGCGTGGACGGTCTGGTGGCAGTCACCGGTCTGCTTGCCCGGGTCGATGGACCAGCAGGGGAAGCCGAAGTTCCAGTACGGGCCCGGGACGCTCCAGCTCTTGCCGCCGTCCTTGGTCTCGAAGACCTCCTCCAGACCCGCGTACACATGGTCCGGGTTCTTCGGGTCGACGGTGAGGAACTGGTTGTACCAGGCCTGGATGCCGGGCTGGTATCCGGCGCCGGTGAGCGCCGAACCCGAGTCGCGCAGCTGCTGGTAGGTGGCGATGCGGGTCCAGGGGCCGGTCGGCGAGCCGGACTTGGAGACGAAGATGCCCTCCAGCCCGCTGTCCGGGTTTTCCGCGGTCTGCTCCGGCGACTGGTCGATGGCGTAGTACCGCGACCCGTCCGCGCTGCGCGCGAAGGTCACGTTGCCGACGTCCTCCGCGTTGCTCGGCAGGTCCCCGAGCCCGGTCAGCCGCTGCCAGCTCCCCCCGGACTTCGCGTAGAAGCCGTTGTAGTCGTCGCCGCCGCGCCAGCCGACCGCGAGCACGACCTTGTCCGGGTCCTTCGGATCGACGGCGATGTCACTGGTGATGTTCTTGTACGGGGCGTTGGGATCGCTCGCCTTGGCGTGACCCGGCAGATAGTCCGGGTTGGGGGCGAACTCCAGCTTCCAGCGGCCCTTCAGCGTCCTGGTGCTGTGGCTCCACACGCCCTCGGTGGTCGCCGCCCACACCTTGTCCCCGGCGAACCGCAGCGCGTTGATCGACTTCGACTCCAGCTCGTCACCGCCGACCCGGTCCCGTTTGCCGAACCTGCCGTGCCGGGGGTCGTCCAGGACGTAGACGCCGGTGCCCAGGAAGGAGGTCGCGCTGGTGTTGGCCTCGCCGGTGGCGTACCAGAGCCGCCCCCGGCCGTCCAGCTCCAGGTCACCGGTGGACAGGGCGGGCAGCCCGTCGGAGATGTTCGTCCAGTGACCGCCGCCCGAACGGGACCGGAAGACACCGCCGTTGGCCGACCCGGCGTACACGTACCCGTGGTTGTCGGCCGCGAGCCCGGTCACCCGCCCGGTCACCTTCCCGGCCCCGCCACTGGAGTTGGAGTTGATGTCCCGGTAGCGCGGATCGTCGGAGTCGTAGGGCAGCCGGGTCAGATCGCTCCAGCTTCCCTTGGTGTGCGGCAGATCGGACAGAGCGTCGTACGCCGCCCCGTACGCCCCCGGCGCCACGATCCCCGGCGAGGTGCGCGCCTCCGCGTACTGGTCGGCCTGCTCGGCCTCCTCCTGCGCCTCACCCCCGTCATCGTCGTCCTCGGCCTCCGCGAAAGCCGACAGACCCTTCTGCTGCTGATGCAGAAGGGCCTGCTGCCGCAGTTCCCGGACCCCGAACGGCACCCCGCCACCCGACGACGCCTGGGCCTGTGTGACCGTCAGACCCAGCGCCGCGGACGTCGCGAGCACCGCCCATACCCGTCTTCTTCGCCAGCCTTTGGCCGCCATGAAATGCCCTCCCCTGGGAGCGTGGCGTACATGTCACGAAGCTGTGGACCAGCTTTGAGGAGAAGACAGGTGCGGGAGGTGGTGGAGACGGCAATGAGACGGCAAAAACAAGCCATTTGGCGTACTGGACGGTTGACCGACGGTCCGTCAGTGCCGCCCCGCCACCCGGTCCGCGAGGCGGGCCAGGCGGGAGGAGTCGGGGGTGTGGGTGGTCAGTTCGCGGCGGTCGGCGGCCCGGTAGGTGGCGTACATGCCGTGGACGCCCAGCCAGCGGAAGGGCTCGGGTTCCCACTTGCGGACCTTGTGGCCGACCCAGGGCAGTTCGGTGAGGTCGGTCCGGCCGGCCTGGCCGGAGTCCAACTGGACCAGGTCGCGCAGGGTGCGGGCGGCGAGGTTGGTGGTGGCGACGCCCGAGCCGACGTAACCGCCCGCCCAGCCGAGGCCCGTCGAGCGGTCCAGGGTGACCGTCGCGCACCAGTCCCGGGGCACCCCGAGGACACCGGACCAGGCGTGCTCGATCCGCACACCGGCGAGGGAGGGGAAGAAGCCGACGAGGATGTCGCGCAGCGCCTCGATCGTCGTCTCCTGGGTGCGGCCGTCGTTGTCGGTGCGGGATCCGAAGCGGTACGGCGCCCCGCGACCGCCCAGCGCGATCCGGCCGTCGGCGGTGCGCTGCGCGTACATGTAGGCGTGCGCCATGTCGCCGAGCGTCTCGCGCCCCGCCCAGCCCACGGTCTCCCACTGCTCCTCGGTCAGCGGCCGGGTCGCGATCATCGAGGAGTTCATCGGCAGCCAGGTGCGCCGCTGCCCCTTGAGGTTCGCGGTGAAGCCCTCGGTGCAGCGCAGGACATAGGGCGCGCGCACGGTGCCGTACGGCGTGACCGCGTGCCGGGGGCGGATCTCCGTGACCGGCGTCGACTCGTGGATGGTCACGCCGAGCGCCTCGACGGCCGCCGCGAGCCCCTTCACCAGCTTCACCGGGTGCAGCCGCGCCCCGTGCGGGGTCCAGGTCGAACCGACGGCGCCCGCGACGCGGATCCGCTCGGCGGTCTCCTCGGCGCCGTACAGCTCGCGGTCCTTCTCGCCGTACGACAGCTCGTGCGCGTGGAAGTCCCTCAGCCGCGCCAACTGCGCGGGCGTACGGGCGACTTCGAGAACCCCGCCCTTGTGCAGATCGGCGTCGATGCCCTCTTCCCCGGCGACCCGGACGACCTCGTCGACGGTGTCGTTCATGGCCTTCTGCAGCCGTACGGCGGCCTCGTGGCCGTGCAGCTTCGCGTACCGGTCGCGGCCCGCGATCCCGTTGTAGAGCCAGCCGCCGTTGCGCCCCGAGGCGCCGTAACCGCAGAACCTCTGCTCCAGGACGGTGATCCGCAGGAAGGGCGCCGCCTTCTTCAGGTAGTACGCGGTCCACAGTCCCGTGTATCCGCCGCCGACGATCACGACGTCCGCCGACGTGTCACCGGACAGCGGCCCGCGCACCGCCGGAAGACCGTCGTCCGCGTACCAGAAGGAGATGCCACCGTTGACGACATCGCTTGCCGTAGGGCTCATGACCAGGACGTTAGCCTCTGAGAGCGGCCCATGTCTCCTTCGGATTCAGTGGTTCTCCGCGCCCTCTGGTGAGCGGATAACAGGCCAGCCCGATCAGCACGGAGGTGAAGTGGCCGAGGTCGGTGAAGGTCGGGGTGGAGGCCAGCGGAAGCCCGTAGACGACGAACACGACGGCCAGATATCCGTACCGCCACGGCACCGCGATCCGGTACGCGAGCACCGCGACCACCCCCGCCAGCGCGTAACTCACCCCGATGTCCAGGGTGTCGGCCGCCGAGTGCGGCGCCATGCCGTCCCGGATCGCCCGCAGCAGCGCGCCCTCACTGATCAGCGTCGCCAGCACGTGCGCCGCCACGCACACCATCAGCCAGCGCGCCGTCCCCAGCCAGCGCTCGGCCTGCGCGTGGAAGACCGTGTAGAGGACCACGTACGGCAGCCAGTGCCCGCTGTCGATCCACATCGCGCTCTGCAGCAGCACCCGCCCCGGGTCGTTCGACAGCTCATGGATGTTGGTGGACCGCTGCCGCAGGAAGTCCTGCTCGAACTCCGGCGACATGTGGTGCAGCGCGACGGTCGTCACGAAGAGAATGCTCAGCCAGACATACGTGCCGGGGGCGCTGCAGACGTACCTCCACACCCTGTAGCCGAGGCCCCGGTCGATTCGCATGAGGCGATTCACGCATGTGGCTAACCTCGGGCGGGTGATCGACATTCCGGACGGACTGATCGCCCAGTACGAGCGGCACGGCGGGGAGGCGGGGCGTGCCTTCGTCGCGGGGCTGCCGGAGCGGGCCGAGCGGTTCCTGGAGCAGTGGGAGCTGCGGCTGGACGGGCGGTCGATGTACGGGCGGTGCGCGCTGGTGCTGCCCGTGCTGCGGGCCGACGGCACCCGGGCCGTGCTCAAGCTCCAGGACGTCGACGACGAGACCGTCGGGGAGCCGGTCGCGCTGCGCGCCTGGGACGGCGACGGGGCCGCCCGGCTGCTGGAGTGCGACGGCGCGACGGGCACGCTGCTGCTGGAACGGCTCGACGCGGAACGCCTCCTGAACGACCTGTCCGACACTCGCGCCGCGACCCTGGTGGTCGCCGGGCTGCTGGCCCGGCTGACGGCCGTCCCGGCCCCGGCCGCCCTGCGCCGCCTCGGCGACCTCGCGCCACGGCTCCTGGACCGGGCCTCGGCGGTCCTTCCCCGGGTGCCCGACCCGGCCGAGCGGCGGCTGCTCGCGGACTGCGCGGCGGCGGTGCGGGAGGTCGCGGGCGAGCCCGGCGACCGGCTCCTGCACTGGGACCTGCACTTCGAGAACGTCCTCGGCGCCGACCGCGCCCCCTGGCTGGCCATCGACCCCAAGCCCCTCGCCGGCGACCCCGGCTTCGACCTCTTCCCGGCCCTGTGGAACCGCTTCGACGCGGACGAGGTGCGGTGGCGCTTCGACGCCATGACGGCCACCCTGTCCCTGGACCGCACCCGGGCCCGCGCCTGGACCCTGGCCCGGGTCCTGCAGAACTCGGTCTGGCAACTGGAGGAATCCCGCAGCCCCCTCCCCGAGCACCTGACCATCGCCGAACGCCTGCGGGACCACCCCGCATAGTCGGCGCCCACCGTCCGCGCCCCTGGGTCCCTGCGTCCCCGCGAGTTAGCCTCGCCGCATGATCCGTGTCGCGACGCCCGCCGACGTACCCGTCATCCGCGAGCTCATCCTGGAACTGGCGACCTACGAGAAAGTCCCCCACGAGGCCAGGGCCACCGATGCCCAGCTGCACGACGCCCTCTTCAGCGAGCGGCCCGCCGCGTACGCGCACATGGCCGTCGACGACACCACCGGCGACCCCGTGGGTTTCGCCCTGTGGTTCCTGAACTTCTCCACCTGGCGCGGAGTCCACGGCATCTACCTGGAGGACCTCTACGTCCGACCCACCGCCCGGGGCTCCGGCCACGGCAAGGCCCTCCTCACCGAACTCGCCCGCATCTGCGTCGAACGCGGCTACCAGCGCCTGGAGTGGGCCGTCCTCAACTGGAACACCCCGTCCATCGCCTTCTACGAAGCCCTCGGCGCCCGCCGCCAGGACGAGTGGTCGGTCTACCGCCTGACGGACGACGCCCTCACGGCGCTCGGCACCGACGGCAGGGCGGACGGGCCTCTCTAGCCTCGCGCTTTCGCGCGGCGGAGCGTCCGGTGGGTGATCAGAAACGCAGAGAGTGCTCCTGACCTGCAACGATGGGACTTGTCTAGGGTCCAGGTCGTCGCATGAAAGAAGCACTCTCCAGGT
>NZ_WVUG01000530.1 GCF_017614965.1 Streptomyces griseorubiginosus
GCACGCCCACCGCCCGCCCCGCCGCCTGCTCCCGGTCCCAGTGGTCCGTCAGCCGCCCGGCGACGGCCAGCATCATCGGGTGGTACGCCTCCATGGCCTCACGGCTGAACCCCGGGGCCAGCACGTCGTGGGCCAGCTGCCAGTTCGGCTCGTGGTTGTACGCCGTGAACAGCCCGTCCCCGGCGACGGGCCGCAGATTGGCGACGCCGAGGCCCACGTGCTTGGCGAACCGCGACTCGTCCGCGAGGTCGGCCACCAGATCGGCGCCCCAGACGAACACGAACTCCCGGTTGAAGGCCTTGCGCCGGTAGATCGGCCCCAGTTGGCGGGCGAAGCGCAGGGAGTCCTGCAGCGGCGTGGCGCGGTTGGCGCCCAGCACGTCACCGAGCAGCGGGAGCCGGCGCGGCGGATGCGGGATGCGGTGCAGCTCCGGCCAGCCCTGCTCGGCACTGCGGAACCCGCCCGGCAGCGCCGCCCCTGTCGTGGTCTGCGCCATGACGTGATCTCCCTTGATCCGGCGGCGATTGAGCTCGTTGTACGTGGTCGTTGTACGTGGGTTCAATAGCGTGCCCAGTCTGGTCCCGCTGTTGAACCGGCGTCAAGTAAAGTGCGGTCATGGCCGCGAACCAGGGCGAGCGCGCGCGCCGCCGGCTCAGCACCGGTGAGCGTCGGGAGCAGCTGCTGTCGGTGGGGGCGCGGCTGTTCTCGGAGAGTCCGTACGACGACGTCTGGATCGAGCAGGTCGCCGAGATCGCCGGTGTCTCCCGGGGGCTGCTCTACCACTACTTCCCGACCAAGCGGGAGTTCTTCGCGGCCGTCGTCGAGCGGGAGAGCGAGCGCATGCTGCGGATGACGGCGGCGGTGCCCGGCGTCCCGGTGCGCGAGCAGCTCACGGCGGGGCTGGAGACGTACCTCGAGTACGTCGAGGCCCATGCGCACGGCTTCCGGGCCTTCCACCGCGCCGACGCCGCCGGGGACCAGGCCGTACGCCGGGTCTACCAGCGGGCGCTCGCCGCGCAGGAGCGTCAGATCCTCGCGGCGCTGGAGGCGGACCCCGAGTTCGGCCCGGTCGCCGGCGCGCGTCCCGACCTGCGGCTCGCGGTCCGGGGCTGGCTGGCCTTCACCACGGCCGTCTGCCTGGAGTGGCTGCGCGGCTCGGAGCTGGGGCGCGAGCAGATCCGTGATCTGTGCGCCCGGGCGTTGCTGGGCGTCATCGCGCCCTGAGGATGTGCTGCTCCGGCCCTCCCGTGGTTGGCGTGCGTCCCGATCGGTTGGCGTGCGCCCCGATCTTCGATAGGTTAGGCAAGGCTTACCTAAGGAGGTTGTTCTGGGATGGGTGACAGCCAGAGCTGGACGGCCGCGCCTGCCGCGGCCGAACGGGCCCGTTCGGTGCTCGCCACCGCGTGGTCCTGCGCGGTGACCGCCGAGGGCGGGCGCGAGGAGTTCGTCGGCGCGCACACCGTGGCCGAGGACGGCGGGGTCCTGCTGAGCGTGCCCGAGGACAGCGCGCTGCTCACGGCCGCGATCTGCGCACCCCGTGGTGAGCCGTCCGCCGTGCTGGAGTTCGCCGACGTGGCACCCGTCCCGGTGCGCAGCCGGATCCGCGCCCGGCTCTGGCTCGCGGGATGCCTCATCCCCGACGACGACCGACTTGCCTTCCGTCCCACCCGGATCGTGCTGCGGCAGCCGTCCGGCGCGGTGGTGGTCGACCTCGACGAGTTCGCCGCCGCGGCGCCCGACCCGCTCGCCCTCGCCGAGGCGCATCTGCTGACCCACCTCGCCGACTGCCACCCCGAAGCGGTCGAACGGCTCACCCGCCTCGTCGACCACGCCAGTCTGCACGGCGCCGTCCGCGTCCGGCCCCTCGCCGTCGACCGGCACGGGCTGACCCTGCGCATCGAACGCAACCGCGCCCACGGCGACGTACGCCTGCCCTTCCACACCCCCGCCGACGACGTCGGTCAGCTCACGGAGCGCATGCACGCCCTGCTCTCCCAGGCGAGCGCCTCCTCCTGCCCGCGTGCCCTACAGCGGCAGCGCACAGACCGCGACCGGTGAGGCGAACGGCTCGCCCGCGAGCCGCAGTTCACCGCTGTGGTCGTCGACGTGGAACACGCTGACCGTGCCGGACTTCTGGTTCGCCGCGAACAGCAGCCCGCCGTCCGGTGAGAAGGCGATCTGCCGGGGGAAGTCCCCCGACACCGGGACCGTGCCGAGCAGCCGCAGCCGGGCGCCGTCCGCCTCGACGGCGTAGCGCGCCAGGGTGTTGTCGCCGCGGTTGGCGAGGAAGGCGTACGAGCCGTTGCGGGTCACCAGGATCTGCGCCGGGTAGTTGGTGCCAGGACCGGAGCCCGTGGACTGCGGTGCGCCGATTTTGAGCCGCCCGCTGGACCGGTCGTAGGCGCAGACCGCGATCGTGTCGTCGACCTCGTTGGCCAGATAGGCGTAACGGCCGCCCGGGTGGAAGGTGAGATGGCGCGGACCGGCGCCCGGCCGGGTGTGCGCCTGCGCGGCCTCGGTGAGCCGGCCCGTGCGCTCGTCGAGGCGGTAGGTGTAGACGGTGTCCGTGCCCAGGTCGACCGCGAGGACATGGCCGCCGTCGGGGCTGGTGATGAACTGGTGGGCGTGCGGCCCCTGTTGGCCGGGTCCCGGTGCGGGATCGGAGTGCACGACCAGGTCGGCGCGCTTGCCCAGGGCACCCGAGCCGTCGATGGGGTGCACCGCCACGCTGCCGGAACCGTAGTTGGCGCTCAGCAGCCAGCGGCCGCTCGGATGCACCGACAGATGGCAGGGCCCGGCCCCGCCGGTGGCGCGGCTGCCCAGGACCTTGCGGTCGGCGAGGCGTACGGCGGTCACGGCGCCGTCGTCCCGCTCGTCCACCGCGTACAGCGTGCGGCCGTCGGGATGCGCGGCCAGATAGGACGGATCGGGCACTCCGGTGAGGGTGCCGGCGCCGGTGACACGACCGCTGGTGGGGTCGTAGGTGGCGAGTCCGACGCCCCTGCCGCCGCCCTCGACGGAGGTGTAGGTGCCGATGTAGAGGGGACGCGGCCCGGACTTCCGGGGCGCGGGGCGGGGTGTGGAGGGCTTGGCCGACGGCCGCGGTGAGGT
>NZ_WVUG01000531.1 GCF_017614965.1 Streptomyces griseorubiginosus
CCGGAGCCGACCGCGGCCCCGCCTCACCGAAAGCTTGGTTCAAATCGCTATTCATTACCGACCATGGTGGTTGATACATTCAGCGAGGACAAGCCCCGTCCCACGGACGAGTCCCGCCCCGGGGACCGGCCCCGACCCGAGGAGGATCCCATCCCCGCACTCCGCTTCGGCGTCAACTACACGCCCCGCCGCGGCTGGTTCCACTCCTGGTACGACTTCGACCCGGACCACGCCCGCGAGGACCTGGCCCAGATAGCCGGCCTCGGCCTGGACCACGTCCGCGTCTTCCACCTGTGGCCGCTGCTCCAGCCCAACCGCACGCTCATCCGGACGGCCGCCGTCGACCAGCTGGTCCACCTCGTGGACCTCGCGGCCGAGGCCGGTCTGGACGTCATGGTCGACGGCGTGCAGGGCCACCTGTCGAGCTTCGACTTCTATCCGGAGTGGACCCGCAGCTGGCACCACCGCAACGTCTTCACCGACCCGGAGGCCCTCGAGGCGCAGGCCGAGCTGCTGCGCACCCTCGGCCGCGCCCTCGCCGACCGGCCGAACCTCCTCGGCCTCCAGCTCGGCAACGAGCTCAACAACCTGGTCGAGCACAACCCGGTGACGGCCGGGGAGGTCGACCGCTACCTCGACATGCTGCTGACGGCGGCCCGGGACGGTCTGCGTCCGGGCCTGCTCGCCACCCACTCCGCCTACGACGCCGCCTGGTACGGCGACGACCACCCCTTCACACCGCAGGCCTCGGCCCGCAAGGGCGACCTGACGACCGTCCACCCCTGGGTGTTCTCCGCGAACTGCGCCGGACGTTACGGCTCCGGCTCCTTCGAGGTGCTGCATCTCGCCGAGTACGGAACGGAGTTGGCCAAGGCGTACGCCGAGGATCCGTCCCGTCCGGTGTGGGTCCAGGAGACGGGCGCCCCCGAGCCGCACATCCCGGCCGCCGACGCCCCGCGCTTCGCCCGCGCCACCGTGCTCAACGCGGCCGACTGCCAGGGGCTCTGGGGCGTGACGTGGTGGTGCTCCCACGACGTGGACCGGTCCCTGGCCGACTACCCGGAACTGGAGTACACCCTGGGCCTGTTCGACTCGGCGGGCCGGCCCAAGCCGATCGCCGAGGCCCTGGCTCAGACCGTCGCGGAACTGCGCGCCCAGCCCCCGTCCCCCCAAGCACGCGGCACCGCCCTGGTGTTGGACTGCACGCCCGGCACCCGTTCCGTCTCCGGTCCGGGAGGCGCGTACTTCGAGGCGTGGATGCGGCTGCGCGCGCAGGGCGAGCGCCCGGCCGTGGTGCTGGCCGAACGGGCCGACGACGCCGCGCACTTGGCGGCGCGCGGGATCGTGCGGACCGTACGGCCGTAGCCGCTCGGCCTCAGCACTCGGCGGCCAGCACCTCCGCGACCGCCCGCAGATTGACCCGGCCCCGTCCGTAGGAGAGGACGTCCCCGCCCTCCGGCAGCCCGGTGTCCACGCGTACCGCGTCCGGGCGCCGGGCCAGCAGGGCGTCGCGGAGCCGGGCCTGCCAGGGGTGCAGTCCGGCGTCGCAGGTGGCCACGACCAGCGGAGCGCCCTCGGACACGCGCAGGATGCCGTCGGCGAGGGGGGCGGAGTCACTGGGCTCGCCGCTGACGGCCGTACCGGAGGCGGTGGGGTCGAGGGCGCGCACCTCGGTGAGCAGGTCCTCGCCACCCCAGTTGAGGGCGGGGTGCGGGGGCGGGAAGAGGTCGACGACATGGGCGCCGCGCACGGGCGCAGGCACGGGCCGGGCGCGCACCGCGCGGCGGGCCGCCTCGAGCCCGGCCCCGGAGTCCCAGCCGGCGACCGGCCCGGCGCCGGGGGCCGCGTACCGCTCGGCGAGCCGCCGCACCCGTCCGGCCGCCTCCCAGACGCGTTCCTCTGGCAGCCGCCGGGAGTGCAGGGCATCCAGGACCTCGTCCCGGCAGGCGAGCGTGACCTCCAGGTCCGGTACGGCGACGATGACCTGGTCGGCGCCCGCGGCGAGGGCGATGCGGGCACCGGCGGCCTCGCCGTAGCGGCCCGCGATCGCCTTCATCTCCAGGGCGTCACTGACCAGGACGCCTTCGAAACCGAGGTCCAGGCGGAGGACATCACCCAGGATGCGGCGGCTGAGGGTGGCGGGACGGTTGGCGTCCAGCGCCGGGTAGACGACGTGCGCGCTCATCAGCATCGGCACACCGGCGGCGACGGCCGCGCGGAACGGTTCGAGGTCGGCGCGCAGTTCCTCACCCGGCCTCGGGTCGACGGCCATGTCGTGGTGGCTGTCGGTCTCGGTGCCGCCGTGGCCGGGGAAGTGCTTGGCGCAGGAGGCGATGCCACGGGCCTCGGTGGCGCCGATCCAGGCCCGCAGATGGCGGGCGGCGAGCTCGGGTTCGGCCCCGAAGGACCGGGTGCGCACGATCGGGTTCAGCGACTGGTGCTGGAGGTCGGCGACCGGGGCGTACGAGGCGGTGATGCCGAGGGTGGCGAGGTGCCCGGCGAGCGCGTCGGCGCAGCGGGCGGTGAGGTTCGGGTCGTCGACGACGCCGAGGGCGTAGCTGCCGGGGACCTCGGGGGCACCGGCGGCGACGAGGTGTCCGATGCCGCCGCCCTCGTTGTCGATGGCCACCAGCAGGTCGGGGCGGATCGCGCGCAGCGCGTCGGTCAGCTCGCGGACCTGCTCGGCGTCGCGCACGTTGCGGGTGAACAGGATGACGCCGCCGAGACCCCGGTCGATCAGGCGTTTGAGGGTGTCGGGGAAGGTGGTGGTGCCCTCGAATCCGGCGACGAGACAGCGGTGGACGGCCTCGTCCAGGTCGGAGGAGACGGGAGACGGGGGCTGGGTCTCGCGGACGTGCGGGGAGGTCACCTCTAGGATTCTTCTGACTCGCTCAGCCGGAAGTCAACCCTTGGTTGGATGATTGATTCATCTACGCCGTATGTCGTCCTGGGTATCACCGCAGGTCGGCGCCGAGGACAACGTTCGCATCGGGTTTCGGCACCACGGGCCGGTGGCAGAGATAGAGCCTGGGAGGTCGACGGACGCCCCCATGGCCGAAAACCGGCCACGTCTGCCCCGTCGTCCACCCG
>NZ_WVUG01000532.1 GCF_017614965.1 Streptomyces griseorubiginosus
CGGTCGCGGTCGCCCGCGGGGGTGGGCCGGGCGCGGGCCGGGTGACGACGTAGGTGCCGCCCGCGATGATCGTGGCGCCCGCCGTCACGGCGATCGCGGGCTTGGTCAGGACGCCGAGGAGCTTGGCGGACCAGCCGACGGAGGTCGCGGCGGCGGCCGTCTTGCCGCCGAGCGCGAGCGACAGCGTGAAGCCTACGGGGAGCGGTACGAGCGCGATGCCGACGAGCAGGCGTTCCGCCGGTACGACGGACTCGCGGGCGTCACCGCAGTAGGCGCAGCCCCTGATGTGCCGGGCCAGCCGCTTGCGCCAGACCGAGCCGGGACGGCCGTCGAAGCGGCCGGTCAGCTCGCGCAGTTCGGGGCAGGCGCCGTCGAGGGCGCGGACGATCCCGCGCGAGGTCTCCAGGCGCTCCTTCATCCGCTGGACGCGCACGGCGGCGTGCTGTCTGCTGATGCCGACGGCCGCAGCCAGCTCGCGGCGGGTCAGTTCGCCGGCGACCTCCAGCCACCACAGCGACAGCAGCTGCCGGTCCTCGTCGTCCAGCCAGCGCACCGCCTCCGCGACCTCGCGCCGCTGTCCCTCCAGGTGCAGGCGCAGCACGGTGAGTTCGGCGAAGTCGGTGGCCTCCTGGGCCGCGTTCTCGTCCAGGTGCCGAGGCGTCCTGCGGCGCGCCCGATCCCGTATCTGGCGCATGGCGATCGCCATCAGCCAGGACCGGAAGCTGTCCGGGTCGCGCAGTGAGCCGAGGTTGTCGACGGCGCGCAGCATGGTCTCCTGGACGACGTCGTCGACGTCCGCGTGTCCGTTCAGGGCCCGTCCGACGACGTTGTAGACCAGCGGCAGCCAGCCCGCCACCAGCTCGTCCAGCGCCTGCCGGTCTCCGGCCTGCGCGGCGGCGATGGTGGCGCGCCAGGGCCGGCCGGTCGTCCCGGCGTCGGCGCGCGTCCTCATGCCCGCACCTTCTCAGCCGGGCCCCTGCTGTTCGCAATGTCGGAGATCACACCCTGGGGACGGTCCGGGCCCGCCCGCGATAACAGTTTTTCGGCGCCCGTCACCCCGCTGTCGGTCCCCGTAGGGGAAGACCCCGGCAACTCCCTTACCACGTACGGCATTTGCTCCGGGATCGGTCAGGGGCGCGGGCCCTCCCCGCCGACGATCCGCGGAGCCTCGCCCACGGCCAGGATGATCGACGACACTCACCGCCAAGGCCCCGGAGCAGCCCATGCGCGCCCGCACCCCGATCCTCGCCGCCTGTCTCGTCCTCGCCCTGTCCGCCGGTCCACTCGCCGCGCCCGCCCTCGCCGTCACCTCGGCGAGCTCGGCGCACGCCGGCTCGGGACCCGACGCCGACGCCCTGCGGGCCGCGATCGCCGGACTACCGGACGCGGACGCGACCGCCGCGCTGGTCCGGGTCGGCGGTCGCGACGGCACCTGGCGCGGCAGCGCGGGCGTGCACGATCTGGCGAGCGGCCGGGCGGCGGACCCGGACGCCCGCTTCCGCGCCGGATCCACGACGAAGGTCGTGACGGCGGCGGCCGTGCTGAGGCTCGCGGCGCAGGGCAGGGTCGATCTGGACAGGCCGGTCCAGCGGTATCTGCCGGGGCTGCTGACGTCCGCCTTCGAGCCGGTCACGGTACGGCAGTTGCTGAACCACACCAGCGGCATCCAGGCGGGGGACGGCTGGGGCGACTCCTTCGAGGCGCAGTACGCGCACCGCTTCGACACGCTCACAGCGCGGGAGGTGGTGGCGTCGGCGGTGGCGAAGGGACCGGAGTTCCGGCCGGGCACCCGGCAGGAGTACCTGAACATCAACTACACGATCCTGGGGCTGCTGATCGAGAAGGTGACCGGGCACTCGTACGCCGAGGAGGCCACACGGCTCGTGCTGCGGCCGGCCGGGATGCGGGACACGTACTTCCCGGGCGCCGATCCCCGCATCCGCGGACCGCACAACCACGGCTACCAGGTGGTCCGACGGGCCGACGGCGGCACCGAGTTCGTCGACGTCACCGACTGGAACCAGGCGGACCGGACGGCGGCCGGGGACATGATCTCGACCACCGCCGACCTGGAGCGGCTGATCACAGCACTGTTCCGGGGCCGGATCGTGCCCGGGCCGCAGTTGGAGGAGATGTTCACGGTTCCGGCGGGCATCAAGGGCGCCACTTACACCGCGGGGCTCCAGCGGTTCGAGCACGGGGGACGGGTGTACTGGCTGAAATCGGGGGCGCGGTACGGCTACAGCACGTTCGTGGCGGCGACCCGGGACCTGAGCCGTACCCTCGTCTACTCGGTCAACTCGACCGACGCCAAGGGGGAGTCGATGAACCCGGTCGCCGAACGCGTCGCGCTGGCCGCGCTCAGGTAGCGAGCGCGGGGGTGGGGCCAGGGTTCGGGGTGAGCGCTTCGAGGCGCTTGATCTTTCTGCGCAGGATGTACAGCGGGATCACCCCGAACACCCCGAAGGACATGTCGATCACCGACCACCAGAAGGGGATGCCCCGGATCGGCCCGCAGATCAGGGCGAGCGGGATGATGCCGGCGCAGGCGATCATCGCGAACTCCACGACCCAGATGTTGCGTACGGGGTCGCGGTAGGGCCCGTAGAAGGCGACGGCGATGACGAGGTGGGCGAAGGCCAGCCAGTCCGTGCCGTAGAGCAGGAACGGGTAGTCGGTGTCGGCGGCGTCGAGTCCGCGCCGGACGCGGGCGATCCAGTCCATGAGCGGGTCCGGCGTGGGCAGGGACCGCAACACGTCCTCGGTCCAGCGCAGTTCGTGCACCAGGGGGAAGGCCGTGGCGCCGCTGAGCACCAGGCAGACGACGAACAGGACCAGCCAGACGCGGATGCCCTTGAGAAGGGCGGCTCTGTCGCTCATGACGGCAGCGTACGCCTGTAATTGAACGTGTTCAAAACCAATCTGGTGAGGGCGAGGGCTGGGGCTTCGGCTTCGATTTGGTCAGCGGCCCTCCACGGCGGAGGGCACGCTCGTCGGGGTCGCCCGGACGTCCGAACGGGTCTTGGACGGACGGGCCGAGGGGAGTTGGGTGCGCGTCGCGGCGGAGGGGGC
>NZ_WVUG01000533.1 GCF_017614965.1 Streptomyces griseorubiginosus
CCGTCCAGGAGACGGCCTCCCCCGCCGCTGCCGTGCCGCCCGCTCCCCGGCGCGGCTCGCTGCTCAGCAGGGTCGGCAGCGCCGAATGGAATCTGCTCACCGACGAGGCCAGTTGGTCCGGCGAGCTGTACCAGATCCTGGGCCGCGACCCCGCCGCTCCTCCGCTCACCCTCGACGAACTGCCGTCCCTGGTGCTGGACGAGGACCGCGCGAAGCTGACGGCGATGGTCACCGACTGTCTCGTGGACGCCAAGCCCATCGACGGGGAGTTCCGCGTCGTACGCCCGGACGGCGAGGCGCGGACCGTGCACATGATGGGCGAGCCCGTGCTCGACGCCGACGGCAGCACCGCCTCCATGTGGGCCGTGCTGCGGGACGTCAGCGAACTGCGCCGCAGCCAGCGGGCGGTGAGCGAGACCCGTGACTCGCTCCACCGCCACCAGCAGCGCGCGCAGACCGAGCACCGGCTCGCGGTGGAGCTGCAGGAAGCCGTGCTGCCGCCATGGCGTGGCTCCCTGCGGCTCCCGCACCAGGGCCCCGAGACCCTGGACCTCGCGGCCCACTATCTGCCGGCGTCCCGCACCGCGCTCATCGGCGGCGACTGGTACGACGCCCTCGAACTGCCCGACGGCCAGACCCTGTTGAGCGTCGGCGACCTCACCGGGCACGGCGTCACCGTCACCTCCGGCATGGCGATGCTGCTCGGCGCCCTGCGGGGCATGGCGATGGCCGGCACCGATCCGGGCCACCTGCTGTCCCTGCTCAACCAGTTACTCGACGCCACCGTGCAACCCGCCCTCGGCAGTGCCGTCTGCTGCCGCTACCGGCCCGAGACCCGCACCCTGACCTGGGCGCAGGCCGGACACCCCGCCCCGCTGCTGTTCCGCGACGGGACGGGGCGCAGGCTGCGGGCACCGGACGGTGTCCTGCTCGGCGCGACCGCCGGTGCCTCCTACGAGCAGACCGAACAGACCCTCGAACCAGGCGACCTGTTACTGCTGCACACCGACGGGCTGGTACCCGCAGGCAGCCGTGACGAGGCCGTGGACCGCCTCCTCGACCTGGCCCCGCGCTTCGGCGAGGCGCGCACCGCACAGGACTGCGTGCGGACGGTCGTGGAGGAGTTCGGTGGTGAGACCGAGCGCGAGGACGACGCGTGCGTGCTCGTCGCCCGGGTGATCTAGTTTGATCCAGTACGAAGCTTTGATCTAGTACGAAGCGATCGTCCCGCTACACCCGTGCGCTGCCGTCGCCCTTCGCCGGCTTGGGCAGGGCCAGTTTGATCTCCTCACGCAGCTCGTGGATCTTCGGGTAGCTGGAGTACTCGGCGGTCAGCCGGTACATCTGGCGCAGCCGGTCCCAGGTGCGATGGGAGGAGTTGGAACCCATCGACATCAGGGCCAGCCGTGCGTAGCGGTCGGCCTGCTCGGGGTCGTCGGCGATGAAGCAGGCCGACGCCATGGACAGGAAGTCGAAGATCTTCGACCGCTGACGTCCGTCGACCCTGAGCGCCAGGGCCTTCTCCGCATAGTGCTGGGCGTGCACGGCCGCGCCCGGCTCGTGCTCGGCCAGCGTGCGGTAGGCCAGGGCCTGCATGCCGTAGAGGTCCTCCTCGCGGAACATCTGCATCCAGCTCGGCGGCGGCACGTCCCCCTTGTCGGAGACGAAGAGGTCCTCCGCCTGGCCGAGGGTGCGGCGCATCGCCTGGCCCTTGCCCATCGAGGCCTGCGCCCAGGCCTCGATGGTGTAGAGCATGGCCCGGGTGCGCGGCAGCACCTCCTCGCCGGACCCGGACCGGGCGAGCTTCATCAGGTCGAGCGCGTCGTCGGGCCGGCCCAGGTGCACCATCTGGCGCGCCGCCCGGGAGAGCGCCTCCCCCGCGCGGGGCCGGTCGCCGCCTTCCCTGGCCGCGTGGGCGGCGATGACGAAGTACTTCTGGGCCGTGGGCTCCAGGCCGACGTCGTGCGACATCCAGCCCGCGAGGACGGCGAGGTTGGCGGCGACGCCCCACAGGCGCCGCTGCAGATGGTCGGGGTGACGGTAGGCGAGCATGCCGCCCACCTCGTTGAGCTGGCCCACGACTGCCTTGCGCTGCAGCCCGCCGCCGCGGGCGGCGTCCCAGGCCCGGAACACCTCGACCGAGCGCTCCAGTTCCTCGATCTCCTGCGACCCGATGGGGGCGGCCTCGTAGCGGTCGAACCCAGCGGGGTCGGCGTGCAGGGGGTCGTCGAACTGGGGGGCGTCGGCCTTGAGGGCCGGGTCGGTGTGCAGCCAGTCGTGCATGGCGCTGCTGAGTGCGGATCCCGCGGTGAGCGCGACACCCGCACCCACCAAGCCGCGTCGGTTGAGCATGAGGTCCATTCCCGTGAATTCGGTGAGGACCGCCGCTGTCCGCTCGGGCGCCCACGGCACACCGTCGGGATGCTCCACACTCCCGCCGTCCTGCCGTTTCCCCGTACGCCCGTGCCGGACCAGACCGAGGTCCTCGATGGTCACGACACGGCCGAGACGCTCGGTGAACAGAGCCGCCAGCACCCGCGGCACCGGATCGCGGGGGATCTCCCCCATGTCGATCCAACGCCGCACCCGGGAGGTGTCGGTCGACAGCTGGGGGTGGCCCATGGCCGCCGCCTGCCGGTTGACCATCCTCGCGAGTTCACCCTTGGACCAGCCGGCCAGGCCGAACAGGTCCGCAAGGCGGGTGTTGGGTTGTCCGCTCACGTCAAGCCCCCAGGTTCTCGGCTGAGTTGACAGTAGCCCGGGGGAGAGTTGCCGGGCGACTATTCGCCAGGGTTCGCCAGGGTGCGCCAGATGGTGTGCCACTGGGCGACGGGTGTCAGGTAGGAACGCGCCACCCCGACCCGGTCGCCCTTTCGCAAGAACGGCCGCATTCCCCAGGATGCGTCCGAGCGGCCGGGCCGGGCGGCGCACTTGAGCAGACAGGCACCTGTCTCCTATACAAATCTCCGAGCCCACGAGACTGCAGCTAACC
>NZ_WVUG01000534.1 GCF_017614965.1 Streptomyces griseorubiginosus
GTGGGGAAGGGGGCGATCGTGGAGGACGCAGCGGGGATGACCGGCGAGCACCTCGCCGCCCCCTGGCCTCCATCACCCCCTCGCGACATCACAGGAGTCAGCCATGCCCACCCGCACGTCCCTCGACCGGACCGCCAACCGACCCCGTGTCGCGATCGTCACCGGCGGCTCGCGCGGCATCGGCCGCCAGACCGTCGGCCGGCTGGCCGCCGACGGGTACACGGTCGTGGTCGGCCATGCCGGCAACCAGGAGCAGGCCGAAGCCGCCGTGAAGGAGGCCGTCGAGGGCGGCGCCCAGGCGATCGCCGTGCGCGCCGACGTCGCCGACGAACACGCCGTCGCGGCCCTGTTCGATCTGGCCGAAGCGGAGTTCGGTGGTGTCGACGTCGTCGTGCACGCGGCCGGGCGGGCCCAGATGGCGCCGATCGCCGAGCTGGACCTGGCCGTCCTGGACGACCTGCATCGCACCAACGTTCGCGGCACCTTCGTCGTCGTTCAGCAGGCCGCCCGTCGGGTGCGTCCCGGCGGTGCGATCGTGCTGTTCTCCACCTCCGTGGTGGGGCTGGCGTTCCCGAACTACGGCGCGTACTCCGCCAGCAAAGGCGCGGTCGAGGCGCTGACGCCGATCCTGGCCCGGGAACTGCGGGGACGGGACGTCACCGCGAACACCGTGGCACCCGGCCCCACGGCCACGGACATGTTCCTGGACGGCAAGGACGAGGAGACCATCGCCCGCCTCGCCGCCCAGCCCCCGCTGGAACGGCTCGGCACCCCGGCCGACATCGCCGAGGTCGTCGCGTTCCTGGACTCCCCCGCCGGCCACTGGATCAACGGGCAAATCGTCCGCGCCAACGGCGGAATCATCTGAGCCGCCCTCAACGACCCATCCTTATGGGCGATTTGGACGAGCGCATCGAATAGACCCCAGCCGAGACGGCAGCGAAGTCGTCTCCGCGGTGGCCTACTGCCTCCGCGCGGACTTCTTCCGCCGCCTCGGACTGGACAGCCTGCTCACCGCAGGCAGCTCCCTGCAACACCCGGCTGAGAGAAGGAACAACCAACCATGCCTTTCGCGAACTTCAAGGTCCCCGAGAAGACCCTCACCCCGAAGCAGAAGGAGGAGATCGTCAGCCGCACTACCGAGCTGTATGTCGAGATCTATGGCGAGCGCGCCCGCAACAACACCATGGTTCTGGTCGAAGAGGTCGCCGACGGCGGCTGGGGCATCTCCGGCAACGTGCTGACCCTCGCCGTGCTCGGCGAGGCGACACCGACCGACACCAGCGGAGCCTGACCGCCCCGGCTGGGTCAGCAAGACCAGCGAAGCCCAGGTGTGTCTCCGTACCCAAGCGGCCGGCAGTGTCACATGGGTTATGGCGGCACCGGGCGCGTGCTGATGCGCCCGGCAGGAGAGGTGTCGGTGTTCACCGCTCGCTCCTGTCGGGCACTACCGGGGCCTCTCCTCCATGGTCATGGCCATGACCAGGAGGCCACGCCGTTCTTGGCGGATAGAGTCACCCTGGCGCTCCGGCGGCGACCCGCTGCCACGACGTGAACCGAAAGCTGTCGTGTCGGAACTGGCGATGACAGGGAGGACATCCCCGTGGGCGTTTTCGTGTCGATCAGGGGCTGGCTGGAGTGCGACGAGACCCAACTCGCCGCCATCCAAGAGATCATCTCCTCACACGGAGACCACCACTACACCAACGGGTGGAGTTCACCCCGCCGGCACATCAACTGGAACCACTACATCTTCTACGGCGCCGACATCCGTGAGTCGGCCCTGGACTGGTTCACCGATCAGATCAGAGAGATCGCCGGGATCCCAGCTTCCGACGACGACGATGACCTCGTACGGGGGCTCTTCCTTGTCAGCCACGAAGTTGATGGGGCAACCGAATGGCAGGTCCGCGAGGGTCAACTCTTCATCGGACCGGCCGACATCAGACACCGGTACCTGGACGATTAACCCCACGGGTTCCGTTGACGGACAAAAGGATCAAGATGATAGAACTACCGCCGTGCACAAGACTCTGGAGTTTCCCGACCTGCTGCGGCTGATCGACGAACGGGCAAGCGCCTTCCGCGCCGCGATCGCCGCCGCGCCCAGGCTCGACCTGCCCGTGCCGACCTGCCCCGGCTGGACGCTGTCCGACCTGGTGCAGCACATCGGCGAGGGCCGCCGCCGCTGGGCCGCCACGGTCGCCGCCGGGCCGGACGCCACGTCCAGGACCCCGGCGCAGGGGGACGCGGTCGCGCCGCAGGGACGCGAGGCCGTACTGGCCTGGCTGACCGCCTCGACCGAGCTGTTGCTGGCGGCCCTGCGACAGGCCGGTCCGGACCAGGGATGCTTCACCGGCTGGGGCAACACGCAGACGCCGCACACCGCCGGTGGCGTCGCCCGGCACCAGGTCCAGGAGCTCGCGGTGCACACCTACGACGCCCAGCTCACCGTGGGCGAGCCGGCCGCGCTGCCGGTCGAGGTGGCCCTCGACGGCGTCGAGGAGACCCTGTTCATCACCTGCTATACGACGAGCGCCTGGCCGCACAAGCCAACCGCCTTCGACTTCCACGCCACCGAGGGTCGCTCCTGGCGCCTGACGGCCGACGGTGACGGTGCGCGGACCACCCGGCTGCCCGCTGCCGCCGAGGACCCCGACGCGGCAGGCGTCTCCGTTCGCGGCACGGCCAGTGACCTGGTCCTCTACCTGTACGACCGTATTCCGGCGGACTCCCTGCAACTCGACGGGGACCCGCAGCTGCTCGACCTGCTCCGCGCCTGGGAACCGGAGGACTAGGCCAGGCCCAGGCGTAGCGGCACGCCACCGCGCACAAACCAGCCACTCGCATCGCGAACGGTCTCGTAGCGAACGGTGGCGGTTCCACCGGATGACCGACTCCAAAGGTTGGCCGCGCGCGGGGTCGTTCGGAACGTCATGAACGAGTTGGCGACGGACACCGCGCTGTGGACCGACGACGTGCCCAATCACTCCCCCGCCGGCCCTGGCTCGCCT
>NZ_WVUG01000535.1 GCF_017614965.1 Streptomyces griseorubiginosus
GCCCCTGGAAGCAGGGGCCGCGCCGCCCGTGTGCCGGCCTGTGCCGGAGTTGGCTCGTCGTGGACGCGAAGTGTCAGCGCTCTTCTTCGGACGCGGACGCGGGAACGGAGGTCAGCCGCTCCGTCTCGTCCTGTATCTCAGCGGCGATCTTCTTGAGTTCCGGCTCGAACTTGCGCCCGTGGTGGGCACAGAAGAGCAGTTCTCCGCCGCTGAGCAGGACAACGCGAACGTATGCCTGCGCACCGCAGCGGTCGCAGCGATCGGCGGCCGTCAGCGGGCTCGCGGGGGTCAGAACAGTAGTCACGTCGCCTCTTCTCTAGCTCGACGAGCTGTCGTACCAGGGTCAACATCCAACCAGCCCTAAAACGTTCCCGCCCGGGGCTTCTTCTCGAAAAAATCTTTCGAGTCCGGCTGTCTGTTGCCGGTTGGCGGCGAATGTGCCGTATTGCGTGTCTGTGTGTCGTACGGTTTCGCGCTGTCGTTCGATGTCAGGTCCTCCCGGCTGGCTTGCCGGTTGTTCATGAGGACGTGCCCGGAGCCTAAATGGTTCATGCCTCGAAGGGAACGTGATATGTGCTTCACTCCAACGAGGGATCGAACACGCATACGACTGTGGACTACCCTGTGTTCCGACGAAGGGTGGCGCTACAACGGCTCTACCAGGCCTCGGTACCCTCTTCACGGCAACAGAGGCCGCGCCCTTACCCAGAAGGGCCTCACCTGAAATTCAGCGAGGAGCGAACCGCGTGACCGCCGAAACGTCCGTGTCGTCCACAGCTCTGCTGGCAGGAGCAGAGCGGGACGGTTCCAACTACACCGCGCGGCACCTGCTCGTCCTCGAGGGGCTCGAGGCCGTACGCAAGCGCCCGGGCATGTACATCGGGTCCACCGACAGCCGCGGCTTGATGCACTGTCTGTGGGAGATCATCGACAACTCCGTGGACGAGGCCCTCGGAGGCTACTGCGACCACATCGAGGTGATCCTCCACGAGGACGCCTCGGTGGAGGTCCGGGACAACGGCCGGGGCATCCCGGTCGACGTCGAGCCCAAGACCGGCCTCTCCGGTGTCGAGGTCGTCATGACCAAGCTGCACGCCGGCGGCAAGTTCGGCGGCGGCTCCTACGCGGCGTCCGGTGGCCTGCACGGCGTCGGCGCCTCCGTGGTGAACGCCCTCTCGGCGCGCCTGGACGTCGAGGTCGACCGCGGCGGCCACACGCACGCGATCAGCTTCCGCCGCGGTGTGCCCGGCGCCTTCGCCGGGGCTGGTCCGGACGCCAAGTTCGAGGCCACCAGTGGCCTGCGCAAGGCCAAGCGGATCCCCAAGACCCGCAGCGGCACGCGCGTGCGTTACTGGGCCGACCGCCAGATCTTCCTCAAGGACGCCAAGCTCTCCCTCGAGAACCTCCACCAGCGCGCCCGCCAGACGGCCTTCCTGGTGCCCGGCCTGACCATCGTCGTCCGGGACCAGTTCGGTCTCGGCGAGGGCGGCAGCAAGGGCGAGGAGTCCTTCCGCTTCGACGGCGGCATCAGCGAGTTCTGCGAGTACCTGGCCACCGACAAGCCGGTCTGCGACGTCCTCCGCTTCTCCGGCCAGGGCACCTTCAAGGAGACCGTGCCGGTCCTCGACGAGCATGGTCAGATGACCCCGACCCAGGTCACCCGTGAACTCGACGTCGACGTGGCCATGCGGTGGGGCACGGGATACGACACGACCCTGAAGTCGTTCGTGAACATCATCGCCACTCCCAAGGGCGGCACCCACGTCGCCGGCTTCGAGACGGCCGTCACCAGCACGCTCAACGAGGTGCTGCGTACCAAGAAGCTGCTGCGTGTCGCTGAGGACGACATCGTCAAGGATGACGCCCTGGAAGGGCTGACCGCGGTCGTCACCGTCCGGCTGGCCGAGCCCCAGTTCGAGGGCCAGACCAAGGAGGTCCTCGGCACCTCGGCGGCCCGCCGCATTGTGAACACCGTGATCACGAGGGAGCTCAAGGCCTTCCTGACCTCCACCAAGCGGGACGCGGCCGCGCAGGCGCGGGTTGTGATGGAGAAGGTCGTCGCCGCCGCTCGTACGCGCATCGCGGCCCGCCAGCACAAGGACGCGCAGCGCCGCAAGACGGCCCTGGAGTCCTCCTCGCTGCCCGCGAAGCTCGCGGACTGCCGCAGCGACGACGTGGACCGCAGCGAGCTGTTCATCGTCGAGGGCGACTCCGCGCTCGGTACCGCCAAGCTCGCCCGGAACTCCGAGTTCCAGGCGCTGCTGCCGATCCGCGGCAAGATCCTCAACGTCCAGAAGTCGTCCGTGACGGACATGCTGAAGAACGCCGAGTGCGGCGCGATCATCCAGGTCATAGGAGCGGGTTCCGGACGGACCTTCGACATCGACGCGGCCCGCTACGGCAAGATCATCATGATGACCGACGCCGACGTCGACGGTTCGCACATCCGGACCCTGCTGCTGACCCTCTTCCACCGCTACATGCGGCCGATGGTCGAGGCGGGGCGGGTCTTCGCCGCGGTGCCGCCGCTGCACCGGATCGAGATCGTGCAGCCGAAGAAGGGGCAGGACAAGTACGTCTACACGTACTCCGACCGTGAGCTGCGCGACAAGCTCCTCGAGCTCCAGAGCAAGGGCATCCGGTACAAGGACTCCATCCAGCGCTACAAGGGTCTCGGTGAGATGGACGCCGACCAGCTGGCCGAGACGACCATGGACCCGCGCCACCGCACCCTGCGCCGGATCAACCTCTCCGACCTGGACTCGGCCGAGCAGGTCTTCGATCTACTGATGGGCAACGACGTGGCACCGCGCAAGGAGTTCATCTCCAGCTCGGCGGCGACGCTGGACCGCTCCCGCATCGACGCGTAGCCGCTGCGCTCGGCTTGGGCCGGATTGGGCGAGGGGCGATGGGGCATCGGCGGGTCCGGTGAGGCGAGGGTGAGGGGGGATCGCCGGTCGGGTCGGGCGACGAGGGGCTCACACCACTTCGGGT
>NZ_WVUG01000536.1 GCF_017614965.1 Streptomyces griseorubiginosus
CACGCCAGCTGGAACGCGATCGCCCACCGCATCACCGACAAGCTGGTCGGCTTCACCCTGATCGCGGGCGGCGGATCGCTGATCGGGCTGGCGATGATGCCGTTCGTCCCGGTCCCGGCGGCAGCCGCCTGGCCCTACCTGGCCGTCTCGGCCGCCATCCACCTCGCCTACTACATGCTGCTGATGAAGTCCTTCCGCCTCGGCGACTTCGGCCAGGCGTACCCGATCGCCCGCGGCACCGCGCCCCTGGTGGTCACGCTGCTCGCGGCCGTCTTCGCGCACGAGGTGCCGGACGGCTGGGCCGCGGCCGGCGTCGCCCTCTCCAGCGCGGGCCTGACCGGGGTCGCCCTGTGGGGCCTGCGCGGCAGCCGGCCCAACTGGGCGGCGATCGGCGCGGCCCTCGCGACCGGTCTGACCATCGCCGGGTACACGGTCGTCGACGGCCTCGGCGTCCGCGCCTCCGGCTCCTCCCTCGGTTACATCGCCTGGCTGATGGCGGTGGAGGGCGTGGCGATCCCGGCGTACGCCCTGTACCGCTGGCGGGATCAGTTCACCACCGTCCTACGGCCGTTCGCCGCCGTCGGCCTCCTCGGCGCCGCGCTGTCCGTCCTCGCGTACGGGCTGGTCCTGTGGGCCCAGACGAAGGCGGAACTGGCCCCGATCGCGGCCCTGCGCGAGTCGTCGATCATCGTGGGCGCCGCCATCGGCGCGGTGTTCTTCAAGGAACGCTTCGGTGCGCCCCGGGTGGCGGCGGCGGTGCTGCTGGTGGCGGGGATCGGGTTGATGCTGCGGGCCGGTTAGCGGGGGAGCGGTGCCGGCGGGGAATGGCGGAGTGTGGTGCGTTCGGGCCCCGCGAGGAGCACTCTGGTAGCAGGTGTTCCGGAGGTGATCGTCATGATGCACACCACTGTGGGATGGCATGTCGAGCTGGAGTTCCGGGAGGACGGTCTGCACACCGAGGCGGTCGCGCTGGTCCGGCTGCCGGACGGGAGCGAGGTACGGGCCCACGGACACGCGACCCGCCACCACACCGACTCCCATCAACCGAGGGTGGGTGAGGAGATCGCCGGCGCGCGGGCGTTGAACGAGATCGCGATGCAGCTGCTGACCAAGGCGCACGGGGAGATCGACTCGGCTTCGGGGCGGACGTCGCATCCGATCCATGTGTGAGGGGCGATGTGTGACGGCTCGCCGGCCGTGAGCTTCCTGGCCCCTACGCCGTTACGACGTCCCGTACCGCCCGTACCAGCGCCTGCGCCCTGGGGTCGGCCGTCACGCTCTTCCTGAAGCCGTTGGTCACATAGCCGAAGGCGATGCCGGTCTCCGGGTCGACGAAGCCGAGGGCGCCGCCGCGGCCGGGGTGACCGAAGGAGGAGGGGGTCAGGAGCGGGGACGCGGCGCCGTGCAGCATGTAGCCGAGGCCGAAGCGGGTGTTCACGACCAGCACACGGTCGGGCCCGGCGCTGCGCGCGGCGCGGGCGAGTTCCGTCGTCTCCGGGGTGAACAGCCGTGTGCCGCCGTCCACTTCACCGGTCAGCGACGCGTAGAAACGGGCCAGCCCCTCCGCCGTCGCGATGCCGTTGGAGGCGGGGAGGGCGGCGGCGCGGTAGGCGGGGTCGTTCTCGTCGGGGAGCGGGGTGATGGCGGCGAAGGCGCGGCGTGTCAGGGAGTCGGGGTCGGCGTAGGCGTCGGCGACGGCCCGCTTGGGGCGGGTCCGCAGCACACCGGACGCTTCGGCAGGGGGCTGGGCCTCGCCCACGCGGCCCACCCTGGCCTCCTCACCGGCGGGCAGGCCGAGCCAGAGGTCCGCGCCGACCGGGCCCGCGATCTCGGCGGCGATCCACTCGCCGATCTCCCGGCCGGTGACCCGCCGCACCAGCTCACCGGTCAGCCAGCTGTACGTCTGCGCGTGATAGCCGTGCTCTGCCCCCGGCTCCCACACCGGCGCCTGCGCCGCGACCGCCTCCGCGCCGAGCGCCGGGTCCGCGGCCTGGGCGGGCGTCAGCGGGCGGTCCAGCACGGGAACGCCGGCCCGGTGCGCCAGAAGGTGCCACACACGCGTGCGCTCCTTCCCGGCGGCCTTGAACTCCGGCCAGTACTCCCCGACGGGCGCGTCCAGGTCCAGCTCTCCGCGCTGGCGCAGCAGCAGGAGTACGGCGGCGGCGACGCCCTTGGTCGCCGAGCGCACGATCTGCGCGGTGCCGTGCTCCCACGGCTCGACGCCGTCGACGTCCTTCGTGCCGCCCCACAGGTCGACGACCTTGTGCCCGTCCCGGTACACGGCCACCGCCGCGCCCCGGTCCCCGAGCACCTCGAAGTTCCGGACGAAGGCGTCCCGGACCGGCTCGAAGCCCTCGGCGACCGCGCCGTTCACGTCCACGCCCGCACTCTCCTCCGGATCACCTGCGACTGTGGGGTCAACGCTCCCGCACAGCCTGCGATTCCCGGGTGTCGCTACCCCAACAGGATCGTTACGTCGATGTTGCCGCGCGTCGCGTTCGAGTACGGGCACACCTCGTGCGCCGCGTCCACCAGCTTCGCGGCGATGTCGGGGTCCAGGACGGGCAGCGAGACGCTGAGGGCGACCGCGAGGCCGTAGCCGCGGTGCTTGTTCGGGCCGATGCCGACCTTCGCGGCGACGGTCGAACCGGTCAGGTCGTAGCCCTCGCGGTTGCCGACGAGGATCAGCGCGTTGTGGAAGCAGGAGCTGTAGCCGGCCGCGAAGAGCTGTTCGGGGTTGGTGCCGTTGCCGTCCCCGCCGAGCTGCGGCGGCATCGCGACCTTCAGCTCGATCTGGCCGTCCTGACTGGTGACATAGCCGTCCCGGCCGCCGTGCGCGGTCGCCTCGGCGACGTACATGATCTTCGTCGGACGGGTGTCGACGGCTGTGCCGACGGCGGTGTCGTCACTCATGGCTGGCCCCCCACATCAAGTGCACGCGAGTACATCGTGCACAAGGTACTGGCCGGTAGGTCGGGGGTGGGTTACCGGG
>NZ_WVUG01000537.1 GCF_017614965.1 Streptomyces griseorubiginosus
CCCCACCGGTCCGCCGAACCGGGCTCCCAGTCCTCCCTGTTCGAACCCCGGGCCGTCCAGGTGCCGCTCGCCGACCTGGCCGAGGTGTACGCCGAGCAGCAGCGCCGGCACGAGGCCACCGCACACCCGGAGCGGATGCGGCTGCTCACCGCGGCCGAGTCGGCGGGCATGCTGATCGCCACCGAGATGAACCACGCCGGACTGCCCTGGAGCGCCGAGGTGCACCGGCAGGTGCTGCACGAACTGCTCGGCGAGCGCTACGCGGGCGGGGGCGAGCCCCGGCGCCTGGCGGAACTGGCCGACGAGGTGTCCGCCGCCTTCGGACGCCGCGTCCGCCCCGATCTGCCCGCCGACGTCATCAAGGCCTTCGCGCGGGCCGGGATCAAGGTGCGCTCCACCCGGCGGTGGGAGATCGAGTCCGTCGACCATCCGGCGGTGAAGCCCCTCGTCGAGTACAAGAAGCTCTACCGGATCTGGGTCGCCCACGGCTGGTCCTGGCTGCAGGACTGGGTGCGGGAGGGGCGGTTCCGGCCGGAGTTCCAGGCGGGCGGGACGGTCACCGGCCGATGGGTGACCAACGGCGGCGGGGCGCTGCAGATCCCCAAGGTGATCCGACGGGCCGTCGTCGCCGACCCGGGCTGGCGGCTGGTCGTGGCCGACGCCGACCAGATGGAGCCGCGGGTGCTGGCGGCCATCTCGCGCGACCCCGGGCTGATGGAGGTGGCCGGGCGGGAGAGCGACCTCTACCAGTCGGTGTCCGACCGGGCCTTCTCCGGCGACCGGGCGCAGGCCAAGCTCGCCGTGCTCGGCGCGGTGTACGGGCAGACCTCCGGCGACGGACTGAAGAACCTCGCCGCGCTCAGACGCCGCTTCCCCAAGGCGGTGGCGTACGTCGACGACGCGGCGCGCGCGGGCGAGGAGGGGCGGCTGGTGCGCACCTGGCTGGGGCGGACCTGTCCGCCGGCCGTCGGGGCGGGCGAGGGCGCGGAGGAGGCGGGCATCCCGCAGGACGAACCGGCCGAGTCGGGCGGCGGGTCCGAGTGGGTGCCGGGCTACGCCTCCACCAACGCGCGGGCGCGCGGCCGGTTCACCCGCAACTTCGTCGTCCAGGGCAGCGCGGCGGACTGGGCGCTGCTGTTACTGGCCGCGTTGCGCCAGTCCTGTGCGGGCATGGCGGCCGAGCTGGTCTTCTTCCAGCACGACGAGGTGATCGTGCACTGCCCGGAGGAGGAGTCGCGGGCGGTGGTCGACGCGATCCGGGAGGCGTCCGCGCTGGCGGGGCGGCTGACGTTCGGCGAGACACCGGTGCGGTTTCCGTTCACGACGGCGGTTGTGGAGTGCTATGCCGACGCGAAGTGATCAGCTCAGGCCGGCCAGCAGCTCACCGAGTTCGGCCACGGTCGCCTTCTCGTCCGTTCCCTCCAGGGCGTCGAGGGCGGCCCGCCACTGCTCGCGGGCCTCGTCATGGTGGCCCGACGCACGGAGAAGCAGACCGTGTTGGTGGCGGGCGAGACCTCCGGTGTAGCGGTCGGCGCGGGAGTCGGCGTGGCGCAGGAGCCGCTCGCACTCCTCGGCGGCCCGCTCGGTACGGCCGAGCAGGCGCAGGGCGCGGACCAGGCCGAGGCGGGACTGGGACTCGCCGTGCCAGTCGCCGTGACCGCCGAGGATGCGCAGGCTCTCCTCGAAGTGCGGCAGGGCGGCGGCCGGTTCGCCGAGCGTGAGGTGGGCGTAGCCGATGTTGCAGTGGGCGGAGTGGCGCACGATCACGGCCCCGATCTCGTCGCCGATGGCGAGGGAGCGCCGGTGCTGCTCGATGGCGGCACGGGGGTCGGTGTGCTCGTAGAGGTTGCCGAGGTGGCTGTGGGTGACGGCCTCGCCGTGCGGGTCGTTCAACCGCCGTGAGTACTCAAGGCTCTGGCGCAGGGCGCTGCCGGACTCCTCGTAGCGGCCGAGGCCTTCGAGGAGCAGACCGCGGTTGTTGAGGCAGCGGCGGATCAAGGAAGGGCGGTTCAGCCGGCGCCACAGGGCGAGCGCCTGGTCGGTGAGGGCCAGGGCCCGTTGCTGGCGTCCCGTCAGGAAGTGCAGGCCCGCCAGGTCGCCCAGCGCGTAGGCCTCCGCCGCGGTGTCGCCGAGCCGGCGGGCCACCCCGAGGGCCGCCCGGCCGAGCACCTCCATCTCGGCTACGCGGCCGCTGCGGTGGACGTAGGGGAAGAGGAGGCGGACGAGGGTGGAGACGTACGCGGCCCGGCGCGGGTCGGAGTCCTCGGCGTGGCGCCGTACCAGCGTCACGACGTTCTCCAGCTCCGTGTCGGCCCAGGCGAAGGCCTGTCCGGAGGACTCGAAGACGGGGAGGGTGTCGACGTAGGGGGCGTGGTCCGCGGGCTGGGTCTCCGTCGGGAGGCGGCGGTCGTCCTGGTCCGGGCCCGCGGGGACGATGGCGGTCAGGGCACGTTCCGCCACGGCTGCGTACCAGCGGAGCGCGAAGTCGGCGGGGTTCTCTCGCGGGGTGCCGGAGGAGAGTTCGCGGGCGTAGTCGCGGACCAGGTCGTGGGGGGCGTAGCGGCCGTACGTCGTCTCCTCGAGGAGGGCCACGTCGACCAGGCGGTCCAGGGCAGCCTCGGCCCGGTGATCGTCGATGCCGGACAGCCGGGCGAGGATCGGGGCGCCGTAGGTGGGCAGGTCCAGGACGCCGACACCGCACAGGAGCAGGGCGGCGTCGCGGTCCGCCTCGCGGTCGGAGGCGGCGAGGGAGTCGTGGGCCACGGAGAGGGAGCGGCGGACGCTGAGGTCGTCGTACTCCAGATGGGACAACCTGCTTCCCGTGGCGGCGAGTTGGCCCGCCAGGGTGTCGGGGGTCAGGGCGCGGCGGGCGGCCAGGCGGGCGGCGACGATGCGCAGGGCCAGGGGCAGGCGGCCGGTGAGTTCCACGAGGGGGTGGGTCCCGTCGAGGGTGTCGCGGCCGGAGACGGCGCGGAGGAGGGCGGCGC
>NZ_WVUG01000538.1 GCF_017614965.1 Streptomyces griseorubiginosus
GCGGGACTCCGTCTCGAGGGGGTCGGGGCAGGCGCTCAGTTCGGTGTGGGTGGAGAGGATGGCTGCGGCCAGTTCCGGGTCGTCTATCAGGGGCTCGCGGAAGTGGGGGAGGCCGCCGAGGGTGCCTTCGGTGAGGAGGGTGGTGTCGGCGTAGAGAGCGCGGTAGGCGTAGCCGTCGGTTGCGTTTCCCGGGCCGCCGGTGTGGACCTCGTCGGGGGCCAGGACGACGATCGAACCCGGGCCCGTGCGGATGTGGCCGCCTCGGTAGTCGATGACCTCGGAACCGCCTACGCAGACCCCGACCGTGAACTCGTCGTGGGCATGCGGCGAGTAGACGTGCTTGTCGAAGCGAGCGGTCAGGAGGTCGAGGGAGGGGCCGCAGCGGCCCAGCCTCGCCCTCGTCCACAGCGCCTGTTCCATGCGTCGCCCCCTTTCGCGTCGTGCCTAGGGTGCAACGCCGGGAGGGTCAGAGAAAGTCCGCTGTCTCCAAGTCGAAGGCGAACGGCTCGGGGAGGGTGAGGGGCTTGCCAAGGGGGCGGGTGCAGTGCTCGCGGTAGTCGTCGTTCTCGGGGTCGCTGAACAGCGTGGCGGAAGAGGCCTCGCGGTCGATGAGCAGGTAGAGCGGGATGGCGGCGCGGGCGTAGCAACGGCGCTTCGCCTCCCGGTCGGTCTGTGGCTTGGTGGAGGTCACCTCAAGCACCATGGCGACGCCCTCGCAGGGCATCCAGGAGTCGGCGCCGCGATAGAGCCGCAGCTCCGTGGGAGCGAAAGTGCCGTCCGGGATCACGTGGTCTTTCGGGCATCCGCCACCGCTCCGCAGCTTCAGTCCCTTGTTCCCCGAGAACTGCATGTCGGTCCTGGACCGCCTGATCACCTGGTTCACGATCAGCCCGATGTAATCCTCGTGGTCCCCGTCCGGCGGCGGCGTCACGACGATCTCCCCCTCGATCAGTTCGGCCCGGAAGCCCTCCGGGGTCTCGAGGGACAGGAAGATGTCCAGCAGGCCTTCGGCCGGCGTGGTGGGCTCATGCGCCACGGCAGTCACGTCACGCCCCTCCTTCGGTCGCTCGCCAGACTGGGACATCGGAAGATCACCTGTCCATGAGATCGGGACCCGTTCCCTCGATCGTGGCACACGATCACCGGTGCCGTCAGACGGCGAGGCCCTCCCTTGACCCTGCCGCGACGTCAACCTCTCTACTGGTGCCATGCGGATCGGAGAACTCGCCGCCACCGTCCGTGTCACCACGCGGGCCGTGCGGCACTCCCACCATCAGAGGCTGCTGTCGGAGCCCGGGCGGCTGACCAACGGCTATCGGGACTACACGCTTCGGGACGCCGTCGTGCTGGCGCGTATTCGGCGGCTGACCGAGCTGGGGCTCGGGTTGGCGGAAGTGCGGGACGTGCTCGCCGACGACGCCGGGAAGGACCTCGCCGAAGTGCTCGCCGAGCTGGACGAGGATCTGGCGCGGCAGGAGGCGGCGATCCGGGAGCGGAGGGTACGGCTTCGGGTGCTGCTGGAGGCCCAGGGCGGGCTGCCGGCCGAAGGACTCACCCTCGAACTCACCCAGCCCGTCCCCCACTTCACCTTTCTCGGCCGTCGACGGGACGTTCGTCTCGTCCGCTTCCACGCCGACGACGCCGAGGCCCTCGTACACCAGGTCACGCGGGCGCGAAACGTACCTTCGCCGTTGCCGGGTCGGCCTGGGTGAGGCGGACTCGGAGGGGTTCGCCGAGGGGAAGGTGATCGCCGTCGATGCGGCCTATGACTGCGGGGGACGTCAACTGCACCACTCCCACGGTCGGTTGACGTTCCTCGACCTCCACCACGCAGCCGTCGAACTCCTCCCCCACCCGGTCCTTCAGCAGCGCCGCCTCCACGATGTCCACGCACTCGCGCTCGACGGCGCCCGCGCGCCGGTTGCCGTCCGCCATCTCGTGCGGCAGCGCGTCAAGGGCCGTGAGGACCCAGTCCGGCGCGGGAGCGCCTGCCGCCGCGGCCAGGCAGATCTCCGACGCGTAGCGGTCGGCCAGGCGTCTGAGGGGGGCCGTGCAGTGGGCGTAGGGGGCGGCCACTGCGGCGTGGGTGGTGATGGCGGGGAGGTGGCCGTCGCGGAAGACGGTGTAGCCGGCGCCGCGGAGGAGCGTCGTGCACTCCTGGAGGAAGGCCGCGTGGTGGGAGTTGTGGGGGTCCAGGGAGCGGATCAGGTGGGCGTAGGAGACGTGGTGCGGCCAGTCGATGTGCAGGGCGCGTGCGGTACGGCGGAGGCGGCCGACGGCGCCGTCCGGGGCGGCCGGGAGGGTGCGCAGGATGCCGGTGCCGTGCGCCAGCATCAGGTCGGCGGCCGCCATTCCGGTCAGTAGGGAGATCTGCGCGTTCCAGCCGTCCGCCGGGAGCGGGGCGCGGTACGTCAGCTCGTACGCGCCGTTCCGCTCCACGATCTCCTGCTCGGGCACGTTCAGGGAGATGCCGCCTCGCTCCACCTCCAGGCGCTCCCGCAGCTCGCCGATCACTTTCAGGAGCGCCAGTGGCTCCTCGGCCGTCCCCTCGTCGATCTGCCGCTGCACGCCCTCGTAGTCGAGCTTGGCGCGGCTCCGGATCATCGCTCGGCGGACGTCGGCGGCTACGGTACGGCCCTCCGCGTCGAGGTCGATCGTCCAGAGGGCGGCAGGGCGGTCCTGGCCAGGGAGGAGGCTCGCGGCGCCCTCGCTGAGGACGGGCGGGTGCAGGGGAACCTTCTCGTCGGGGAAGTAGAGGGTCGTCACCCGTCGGTGGGTCTCCGCGTCCAGTGCTCCGCCGGGGATAGCGAAGGCGGCTACGTCTGCGATGGCGTACCGGACGCGGTAGCCGCCGGTGTTCCGGCGGGAGAGGTGCATGGCCTGGTCGAGGTCGGTGGAGGCGGGTGGGTCGATCGTGAAGAGGGGGATGGCGGTGGCGTCGTACGGCCGGAGGGGCGGGGCCTTCGCGGCCTGCTCGGCCTCGGCC
>NZ_WVUG01000539.1 GCF_017614965.1 Streptomyces griseorubiginosus
GTGAGGGGGTGTCACGGCCGGGCTCGGGGAGGTGCGGGGGCTGCCCGCACCGACGGCAGCGGCGGGGTCGGTACCCGCGCCTGCGCCGGGGGGTGAGGCGGTGGTGCCGGTGCCGGTGCCGGTGCCGGTGTCGTGACCGGTGTCGTGGCCCGTGGTCGAGGTGGCGGTGTCGGTGCGCCTGCCATGGCCGGGGACTGACGTGGCGCTGCTCGTGCCGCGGCTCGGGGCCGCCGTGCCGACGCCGGGAGAGGGGGCTGCGGAGCCTGCGCCCGGGGCGGCGGCCGAGGTGGCGGGCTCTGTGCGTGAGCCGGTGGCCGAGGCGGCGGGCCCGGCGCCTGAGCCGGTGGCCGAGGTGGCGGACCCGGCGCCTGAGCCGGTGGCCGAGGTGGCGGACCCGGCGCCTGAGCCGGTGGCCGATGTGGCGGACCCGGCGCCTGAGCCGGTGGCCGATGTGGCGGACCCGGCGCCTGAGCCGGTGGCCGATGTGGCGGACCCGGCACCTGAGCCGGTGGCCGAAGTGCCGGACCGTGCCGCTGAGTCGGCGGCCGAGATGCCGGACCCGGCGCGCGAGCCGGTGGTGGCGTCGGCGGTGATGAGACGGTCGGCGGAGGTCGTCGAGCCGGTGCGTGCCCCTGCGGCGGCGACCGTGGCCGCCTCGCCCGGCCCGTTCCCCGTCGCCGCCCCGCTCCTGGCGACCCGCATCAGCCGCAGTGCCGTCGCCACGTCGCCGCTGAGCAGGGCCACCGCTCCGCACGCACGGAACGTCGGGGCGACCGCGCAGGCCGCCTCGTACGTGTCGGTGACCGGGGACGCGGGCGACGCGGGTGCCGTCTCGGCGAGACAGACGACGTGGATGCCGGCCTCGGGGCCCCGCAGGGCGAGCCGTGCCACCGCCTCCCGCACCGTGGCGCCTCCGGGGTCGCCGTCCACCACGAGCACGGTGTACGGCCCGGCGAAGGCGTCGCCGTCCTCGTCGTCGGTCCGCGCCCAGGAGGGCCGGCGGACGGGTTCCTGCCGGGACGGACGCAGCGGGGCGTGGCCTGCCTCCGCGAGCTGGTCCTCCAGTCGGCGCAGGAGTTCGTCGGTGCGGGCCGTGGCCTGTTCGCGGTCGTAGGCGAGCAGGAGGCGGCAGTCCTGGCCGTGGCCGGGACGGAGGTGGGGGAGCCAGCCCAGCCAGGACCACTCGGCGGTGCGCTCCTCCAGGGGCCGCGCGCGGTCCGCGCTGATCAGGACGATCTCCAGGGTCTGCGGGGAGTGCAGCGCGGCGAGCTGGGCCACCACCGCGCGGGCCAGCCCGGAGAGGCGGTTGCGGGGGCCGGCCAGGCCCAGGGCACCGACCTCGCGCAGATCCGCCGTCACCGGTACGGCGGGCAGCAGCCCGGAGCCGTCGGGCGCGGCCCGGTCCGCCGTGCCGAGCCGCACCGTGAGCGCCTCGGGGTGGGCGGGGCCGCGCTCCCACAGCCGGGGTCCCGGCCCGAGCGCCGTCAGCAGCAGCGCCGCCGGGTCGGGCCAGGTCTCCGGAGCCTGGGGACCGACGGCGACCGGGGCGGGCTCGTCCGAGGTGACGGGGGGCGCGCTTTCCTCGTCGTACGCCTGCTCGGGCACCGCCTGCTCCGCACGGCTTCCGGTCAGCCGCCGGGCCCACGCCGACAGCCCGCCGCGCTTGCGCACCCCCTGCGGAATGTCGGTGCCCCGTAGGGGAGTGCCCTTGCGGCGGGCGGGCGCGGGGGTGCCGTCGATGAAGGAGCCGCCTTCGGCGCGGGAGTGCGCGTCGGCGCCTTCGAGCGGGCGCGTGCCGGGGCGGCCCGACGGCGCGTCGACGCCACCTCGCGGGCGCGTCCCGGACGGTCCGCCGTCACTCGCCGGGCCGTGCGTGGCGGCACCGGGGTCCCACTCGACCGCCCCGAGCCGACCCGCGTGCGTGTCCCCCGTGCCGTACGGCCCCGCTGTGCCGTACTCCGTCGCGTCGCCGTCGCCCGCACCCGTGTTCTCGATCCGCGGTGCTCCGCCCTGGCCCGGCACCACGACGGGCTCACCGGTACCCGCGCGTACACCGCGCGACGGAGTGGCCGTGCCGCTCCCGTCGGCCACGCGTGCGTGCGGCACCGCCGGCGCCCCGCTCATGCCGCCCGTGCCGCCCGCACCGCCGCCCGGTACCGAACCGCCCAAGCCCACCGAGGTGCCCCCGGCCGCCCGGCCCGTGCCGTCCGCGGCGCCCCCGGAGGGAACCCGTACGCAGCCCTCGCCGTCCGGTGTCGTGGGTACCCGCGCTCCCGGTCCGCCCGCCGGTGCCAGCCGCAGGGCCGACTCGCCGATCCGCAGCAGCGCGCCCGGGGTGAAGCGCACCGGGCGGGTGCTCACCCGGCCGCCGTTCAGGGTCGTGCCGTTGGTGGAGCCGAGGTCGGCGACCGAGACGCGGCCGTCGGCGGCCACCGTCACGGCGCAGTGGACGCGGGAGACGTCCGGGTCGTCGAGCGGGACGTCGGCGTCGGCGGAGCGGCCGATGCGGATCTCGCCGCCGTGCAGCAGATGGACGCCGCCCGCGTCCGGGCCCGCGACCACGTGCAGTTGGGTCGGGGCCTCGTCCAGTTCGGGGTGCGGCTCGGGCTCGGCGGGCGCGCCCAGCGCCAGCACCGCGCCGTCGATCAGCGGGGGCTCGCCCAGCGTGCAGCGCCGGTCGTCGAGGCGCTCCCCGTCGGCGTACAGCACGACGGAGCCGCCCGCGGCGGCCTCCCCGGAGACCGCCGCGGCCAGCGCGGAGGCGACCGCCGCCAGGGCGGTGCCGGCCGGTGCGGTGACCAGCACGTCGCAGCTCGCGGCGCGGCCTCGCGCCCGGTCGGGCGGGCCCAGCGGGTCCACGACGGTCAGCCGGATCTGCATCGCCGTCAGCGATCCCTTCTGCGCGGGCGCGGCGCGGGCGCGGACTCGGGGAGATCCCTCGGACGCTCCCGCCCCCCACCCCAC
>NZ_WVUG01000053.1 GCF_017614965.1 Streptomyces griseorubiginosus
GCGTCGGCGAGGTCGGGGAGGGAGGGGTCCTTGGCGAGCAGGGCGGCGGAGTCGATGCGGACGCCCGCGACACCCCGCTCGAACCAGAAGCGCAGGATGTCCTCGTGCTCCTGACGGACGGCCGGGTGGGCCCAGTTGAGGTCGGGCTGCTCGGGTGTGAACAGGTGCAGGTACCAGTCGCCGTCGGGCAGCCGCTTCCACACCGGCTCGGTGGAGCCGACGAACTGCGACGGCCAGTCGTTGGGCGGCAGTTCGCCGTGCTCGCCGCGTCCGCGCCGGAAGTGGAACAGCTCCCGTTCGGGGCTGCCGGGTCCGGCGGCGAGCGCGGCCCGGAACCACGGGTGCTGGTCGGAGACGTGGTTGGGCACGATGTCGACGATGGTGCGGATGCCGAGCTCCCGGGCCTCGGCGATCAGCTTCTCGGCCTCGGCGAGGGTGCCGAAGGCCGGGTCGACGGCACGGTAGTCGGCGACGTCGTAGCCGCCGTCCTTCATCGGCGACAGGTACCAGGGGTTGAACCACAGGGCGTCCACGCCGAGTTCGGCGAGGTACGGCAGTCTGGCGCGGACGCCCGCGAGGTCGCCGGTGCCGTCTCCGTCGCCGTCGGCGAAGCTGCGGACGTAGACCTGGTAGATGACGGCGGAGCGCCACCACTCCTTGCGGGCATGGCGGGACGGTCCCACTGTGCGTGCCTTTCTGTCGGAGGGAGGGCGTCAGCCCTTGGTGCCGCCCGCGCTGATCCCGGCGATGATGTGCCGCTGGAAGACCAGGAAGAGCGCGACCATCGGGATGCTGGCGATGACCATCGCGGCGATGAGCACGGTGAGCTGGATGTTCTGCGACAGCTGGACGAGGGCCACACTGATGGGCTGCCGGTCGGTGTCGGAGAAGACCATCAGCGGCCAGAGGAAGTCCTGCCAGACGGCGACGAGGGCGAAGATCGACACCACCCCCAGCACCGGCCGCGACATGGGCAGCACGATCGACCAGAGCGTGCGCAGTTTTCCGGCGCCGTCCATCTCGGCGGCCTCCAGCACATCGCGGGGAAGCTGGTCGAAGAACCGCTTGAGCAGATAGAGGTTGAAGGCGTTGGCGACGGCCGGCAGCCAGATGGCGAGGGGTTTGTTGAGCAGTCCCAGGTCCGCGACGGTGAGGTACTTCGGTACGACCAGGGCCTGCGCCGGGACCATGAGGGTGGCGAGGATGCCGCCGAGGATCAGCCTGCCGAAGGCGGGCCGGAGCCGGGAGAGGGCGTAGGCGGCCGCGGTGCAGAACACCAGCTGGCAGGCCCAGGCGCCGGCCGCCTGGACGACCGTGTTCCACAGGTGCCGCGGGAGCTGCATCAGGTCCCAGGCGTCGGTGTAGCCGCCGAGGTGCCAGTGGTCGGGGACGAGGGTCGGCGGGGTCCGCGCGATCTCGTCCGGCGACTTCATCGCGCCGGTCACCATCCAGTACACGGGGAAGAGGAAGGCGAGGGCGAAGAGCAGGACGACGGCGGTGAAGACCGTCCAGTAGAGGGCCTTGCCGCGGGGGCGGGCCAGGGTCGCCGGGGAGATCAGGGTCCGGGTGCTCACGCGTCCTCCTCCCCGGAGCGGGTCAGGCGCAGATAGACGGCGGAGAAGGCGCCGAGCAGCGCCAGGAGCATGACGCTGAGGGCGCAGGCACCGCCGAAGTCGTTGTAGAGGAAGGCGTACTTGTAGATCAGGTAGAGCACGGTGACGGTGGCGTTCTCGGGGCCGCCACCCGTGATCACGAACGGTTCGGTGAAGACCTGCATGGTGGCGATGATCTGAAGGAGCATCAGCATCAGGATCACGAAACGTGTCTGAGGGATCGTCACGTGGCGAACACGCTGCAGCAGGTTGGCTCCGTCCAGCTCGGCCGCCTCGTACAGCTCGCCGGGGATGGACTGCAGGGCGGCGAGGTAGATCAGGACCGTGCCGCCCATGTTGGCCCAGGTGGCGACGAGCACCAGGGAGACCAGCGCGGTGTCGGCGCCGTTGGACCAGTTCGAGGTGGGCAGGTGCAGGAAGCGCAGCGCCTCGTTGGCGAGGCCGGCCCCGGGATCGTAGAACCACTTCCACAGCAGGGCGCTGACCACGGGCGGGATCATCACCGGCAGATAGACCACGATCCTGAAGAACGCCCTCGCGTGCCGGAGTTCGTTGAGGACGAGGGCCATCACGAAGGGGATCGCGAAGCCGATCAGCAGGGCGAGGAGCGTGAAGGTCAGGGTGTTGCGCCAGGCCGCGGAGAACTCGGGGTCGTGCCAGACGCGGGTGAAGTTGGCGGTGCCGACCCACTGCGGCGAGGAGCCCGGGGTGTACTTCTGGAAGGCGATCACGACGGCGCGGATCGCCGGGTACCAGGAGAACAGGGCGAAGCAGATCAGGCCGCCGAGGAGGAAGGCGTAGGCGCGGGCCTGGTCGGCGAGGCGGCGCCGTCCCCGGTCCCCTGCCGGGGACGGCGCCGGGACCGTGGGGGCGGCGGCCGTCCTGGTCCGCTGCCGCTCGGCCGTCTTCGTCATGGCCGTCAGCCCCGGGCCAGGATGCCGTCGATCTTGCCGGAGGCGTCCTTGAGGAGCTGGTCGATGTCGGCGTCCTTCTTGGTCAGGACGGCGGAGACGGCGGAGTCGAGGACGGAGTAGATCTGCTGGGCGTCCGGCGGCTCGATCTTCAGCTGGAGACTGTGGTTGCCGTCGAGGAAGGCCTGGTAATTCTCCACCGGCACATTGGCGTTGGCCTTCTTGACCTGCTGGTCCTTGGCGTCGGCGGCGCCGGTGAACAGGCGCGGCTCGGGCAGTCCGACGGGGGCGTTCGCCTTCTTGGCGCGGGCGTAGTCGCCGAGGAAGCCGGTGCCCGGGGTGAGGAACATGTGGTCGAGCCACTTCAGGCCCGCGCGGATCTGGGCGGGCGTGTCGTGCTTGTTGAACATGTAGCCGTCGCCGCCGATGAGCGTGCCCTTGCCGCCGGGCATCGGGCCGAGCGCGAGGTCCTTGTAGTTGCCGCCCTTCTCCTTGACGAGGATCGGGATGTTGTCGGGGGCGGAGAGGTACATGCCGAGCTTGCCCGAACCCATCATCTGCTGCACGTCGTTGATGACCAGGAGCTGCTTGCTGCCCATGGAGTCGTCGGTCCAGCGCATGTCGTGCAGGTTCTGCAGGACGGCGTGGCCCTCGGGGGTGTCGACGGTGGCCTTCTTGCCGTCGGGGCTGACGACGTCGCCGCCCTGGGAGTACAGCTCGGCGGTGAAGTGCCAGCCGCCCTGGTTCTGGGCGCTGTAGTCGGCGTATCCGACGGTGCCGTCGCCGAGGGCGGCGATCTTCTTGGCGTCGGCGCGGACCTCGTCCCAGGTCGTGGGCGGCCGGTCGGGGTCCAGGCCGGCCTTCTGGAAGAGCTTGCGGTTGTAGATCAGGCCCATGGAGTAGCCGGTGCGCGGGACGCCGTAGATCTTCCCGCCGACGGTGTAGATGTCGCGCAGCTGCTTCTGGATGGAGTCGTAGCTCTTCAACTCCTTGATGTACGGCGTCAGATCGGCCGCCTGACGGATGTCGACGACGTGCCTGGCGTCGGTGAAGTAGGTGTAGAAGACGTCCTCCATCTGCCCGCCGGCGAGCTTGGCGTCGAAGGTCTTGGGGTCCTGGCAGGGGAAGGCGTCGTGCGCGACGACGTCGATGTCCGGGTGCTGTTTCTCGAAGGACGCGACGTCCTGCTCGAAGAAACCGCGGTCGACCTTGGCGCTCTTGGGCGGCTCGCAGTTGACGGTGATGCGGGTCTTCCCGCTCGCCGTGCCGTCGTCACCGGAGGCGCAGGCGGTGGCGGCGAGGGCGAGGGAGGAACAGACGCTGAGCGCGACGAACGTACGGCGGAACCCGGTGCTTCTCATCGGTGGACCCCTCGTGGCAGGAGCGGTGGGCGCCGCACACTCAAGCACCGCCGACATCCGTCCGCAAGATGTCGCGCAGAATCTGTAATTATTCGACAGCTGATGGGATCTCAGGGACGAGGAGCTTGCGCGGTCGAGCCTCGCACCACCAGCTCCGGCTCGAACAAGAGCTCTTCGGCGGGTACGGAGCCGCCGCCGACCTGCGCGTTCAGCAGCTCCACGGCCGCTCGCCCCATGGCCTCGATGGGCTGGCGGACGGTGGTCAGAGGCGGCTCGGTGCAGTTCATCAGCGCGGAGTCGTCGTACCCGACGACGGAGATGCGGCCCGGCACGTCCAGCCCCTTGCGGCGGGCGGCCCGGATGACGCCGAGGGCGAGCGGGTCGCTGGCGCAGATGAAGCCGGTGACACCGCGGTCGATCAGCCGGGAGGCGGCCGCGTGACCGCCCTCGATGGAGAACATGGCCCGTGCGACACGCTCCTCGGGGAGGTCGCCAAGGGTATGCGCGGCGGCCAGTTTGCGGGCCGACGGCACATGGTCGGCGGGCCCCAGCACCAGCCCGATCCGCTCGTGCCCGAGCGAGGCGAGATGCCGCCAGGCCTGCTCCACGGCCACCGCGTCGTCGCAGGAGACGCCCGGGAAGCCGAGGTCGTCGATGGACGCGTTGACCAGCACCACCGGGATGTTGCGCTCGGCGAGCCGGCGGTAGTGGTCGTGCGGGGCGTCGGCCTGGGCGTACAGGCCGCCGGCGAAGACGACGCCGGAGACCTGCTGTTGCAGCAACAGGTCCACGTAGTCGGCCTCGGAGACGCCGCCCTTGGTCTGGGTGCACAGCACCGGAGTCAGGCCCAGCTGGGCGAGCGCCCCGCCGATCACCTCGGCGAAGGCCGGGAAGATGGGGTTCTGCAGCTCGGGCAGGACGAGACCGACGAGCCGGGCGCGCTCACCCCGCAGCTGGGTGGGCCGCTCGTAGCCGAGGACGTCCAGGGCGCTGAGCACCGCCTGCCGGGTGGCCTCGGAGACACCCGGTTTGCCGTTGAGCACCCGGCTGACCGTGGCCTCGCTGACCCCGACCTTCTTCGCCACCTCAGCAAGTCGTCGCGTCATGAACGCAAGAATAGCGCAAGGAACGCAAACGGCTTGCGTAACCGTGCCGGCTGTCGGCGACAGCGGTTCAGCGGGCGGCCCACAGGCCCCGGACGTGCCCGAGGTGGCGGGTCATCACCTCGCGGGTGCGCTCGGGGTCCCGGGCGAGCAGGGCGTCGAGGAGTTCGAGGTGCTCCTGCGCGGAGGCCTCGAGGCGCCCCGCCTCGACGAGAGCCGTCAGCCCGTACAGGCGCGAACGCTGGCGCAAGTCCCGTACGACCTCCACGAGATGGTCGTTCCCCGCCAGCGCCAGCAGTCCCAGATGGAACCGCAGGTCGGCCTCGACGTAGGCGATGAGGTCGCCCTTGGTGGCGGAGGTGACGATCTCCATCGCCTCGGGGCGGAGTGCCTCGACGTCCGCCGGCTCGGCGGTGGTCGCCAGGCCGACCGTCACCGGGATCTCGATCAGGGACCGGACGTGGGTGTACTCGTCGAGCTGCTTGTCGGAGACCTCGGTGACCCGGAAGCCCTTGTTGGGGACGATCTCGACCATGCCCTCCTTGACCAGCTCCAGCATCGCCTCGCGCACCGGGGTCGCGGAGACACCGAGACGCGGGGCGAGAGCCGGTGCCGAGTAGACCTGGCCGGGGCGGAGTTCACCCGAGATCAGGGCGGCACGCAGCACGTCCACGACCTTCTCCCGGAAGTTGGGCTTCCTGCCGCCGAGCGACGGCAGGGCGGGGCGGCGGCGCTGCGGGGCCATGGTGATCGTCCTCCTCGGGTCACCGGACATTATGGGGCTCGCCTACAGCACGAATCCCGCGGGGAAGGGGTCTTCCGGGTCCAGCAGGTACTGCGCGGTTCCGGTGATCCAGGCGCGGCCGGTGAAGCTGGGCAGGACGGCCGGACGGCCGGCCACCTCGGTGGTGCCCAGCAGCCGGCCGGTGAAGCGGGTGCCGATGAACGACTCGTTGACGAACTCGGTGTGCAGGGGCAGTTCGCCGCGCGCGTGCAGCTGCGCCATGCGTGCGCTGGTGCCGGTGCCGCAGGGCGAGCGGTCGAACCAGCCGGGGTGGATGACCATCGCGTGCCGCGAGTGACGGGCGTCGGAGCCCGGGGCGTGGAGGTGGACGTGGTGGCAGCCCCGGATGGAGGGGTCCTCGGGGTGGACGGGTTCGTCGACGGCGTTGATGGCGTCCATGAGTTCCAGGCCGGCCGCGAGGATGGCGTCCTTGTGGGCGCGGTCGAAGGGGAGGCCGAGCTGGTCGATGGGGAGGATGGCGTAGAAGTTCCCGCCGTATGCCATGTCATATGTCACTGACCCGTCAGCCAACTCCACCTTCCGGTCCAGCCCCACCGCGAACGACGGCACGTTCCGCAGCGTCACCGCCTTCGCCGCCCCTCCCTCCACCGCCACCTCGGCGATCACCAGCCCTGCGGGAGTGTCGAGGCGGATCGTGGTCACCGGCTCGACGACCTCGACCATGCCGGTCTCCACCAGGACCGTCGCCACCCCGATCGTGCCGTGTCCGCACATCGGCAGATAGCCGGAGACCTCGATGTAGACCACGCCCCAGTCGCAGTCCGGCCGGGTCGGCGGCTGGAGGATCGCGCCGCTCATCGCGGAGTGGCCGCGCGGCTCGTTCATCAGCAACTGCTTGATGTCGTCGCGGTGTTCGCGGAAGTACAGCCGCCGCTCGTTCATGGTGGCGCCGGGGATGGTGCCGATCCCCCCGGTGATCACACGGGTGGGCATGCCCTCGGTGTGGGAGTCGACGGCGTGCAGGACGAGTTTGCTGCGCATGACGTCTCCCTACGCGAGGCCCGCTGCGACGGCCTGTTCGGTGGCGGCCCGGACCTCGGTCTCCTGCTCGGGCAGCAGCGGCATGCGTGGCGGCCGCACCGGGCCGCCGTACCGGCCGACGATGTCCATGGACATTTTGATGGCCTGCACGAACTCGACCCGGGAGTCCCAGCGCAGCAGCGGGTGCAGCTGCTCGTAGAGCTTCTTGGCGGTGGCCAGGTCGCCGTCCACGGCCGCCCGGTACAGCCGGGTGCTCGCGGCGGGCAGCGCGTTGGGGTAGCCCGCCACCCAGCCCTTGGCGCCGGCGATCGCGAGCTCCAGCAGGACGTCGTCGGCGCCGATCAACAGGTCCAGTTCCGGGGCGAGTTCGGCCAGCCGCCAGGCCCGGCGGACATCGCCGGAGAACTCCTTGACGGCCTGGACGTACCCCTCGCCGTGCAGTTTCGCGAGCAGCTCCGGGACGAGGTCGACCTTGGTGTCGATCGGGTTGTTGTACGCCACGATCGGCACGCCCGCCTTCGCGACCTCGGCATAGTGGGCGAGCACCGAACGCTCGTCGGCGCGGTAGGCGTTGGGCGGCAGCAGCATCACGCAGGCGCAGCCCGCGTCACGCGCCTGCTCGGCCCAGCGCCGTGACTCCGCCGAGCCGTAGGCGGCCACGCCGGGCATCACGCGTGCGCCGCCGATCGCGGCCACGGCGGTCTCCACGACCTTGGCGCGCTCCTCGGGCGTGAGCACCTGGTATTCGCCGAGCGAGCCGTTGGGGACGACACCGTCGCAGCCGTTCTCGACGAGCCACACGCAGTGTTCGGCGTACTTGTCGTAGTCGACGGACAGGTCGTCGGTGAGCGGGAGCGCCGTGGCGACGAGGACGCCGCGCCAGGGGCGGTGGTCGGTCATGAGGGCCCTTCCTCGGTGGGGTGGTCGGATTCCCGGGCCAGGACGCCGAGCGGCACGGGCCGGGCGAACGGCCTTCTGGACGGGGTGGGTTCGCAGCCTGCGAGCCCGGCGACGGCGGGTGTGCACATCCGGCCCTGGCACCAGCCCATGCCGGCCCGGGTCAGCAGTTTCACGGTGCGTGGATCCCCCGCGCCCAGTTCGCCGACGGCCTCACGGACGGCGCCCGCGGTCACCTCCTCGCAGCGGCAGACCACGGTGTCGTCGGTGACCTGGTCCATCCAGTGGGCAGGCGGCCGGTACACGTCGTCCAGGGCTGCGGCGAACTGCCGTAGTTTCCTGCGGGACTTGAGGGCTGCGACGTCCGGGGCGGGCGCGGTGCCGGTCAGGTGTGCGGCGGCCGAGGCTCCCGCGATGTGTCCCTCGACGAGCGCGAGCGCGGAGCCCCCGACGCCGGTGGCCTCCCCCGCCGCCCAGACGCCGGGGACGTCGGTGCGTTGCTCGTCGTCGACGCGGACGCTGTTGCCGTCGAGACGGCATCCGAGGCTCTCCGCGAGGTCGGTGTGCGGGAGCAGGCCGTGGCTGACGGCGAGGGTGTCGCAGGCGATGCGGCGTGCGGTACCGGGTCGGACACGCCCCGTCGCGTCGAGGGCGGCGACGGTGACGCCCTCCACCCGGTCGGTGCCGTGCGCCTCGATCACGGCATGCCGGAAGAGCGGGCGTACCCGGCGCCGGAGCAACCGGCCCGCGTACAGGGCGCCTTCGGCGAGCTTGCCGGGCTGGGCCGCCAGCGCGCGGGGCCGTCGTACGAACGTCCGGGGGTCGGCGGACTCCACGAGGGCCACCACCTCCGTCGCCGCGTCGGCGAGTCCGGTGGCGACCGGCAGAAGAAGGGGTCCGGTCCCGGCGACCACGGCGACCCGGCCGGGGACGGCCAGCGTGCCTTTCAGCATGGCCTGCGCGCCGCCCGCGGTGACGACGCCGGGAAGGGTCCAGCCGGGGAAGGGCAGCACCTGCTCGTACCCGCCGGTGGCCAGGAGCACGGCGTCGGCGCGCACGGTGACGGGGTCCTCCTGCTCGGGGCCGAGCAGGGCGTGCACGGCGAAACCCTCGGTCAGCCGCTCGACGAACCAGACGTGGTGGTCCGTCAAGTGACGTACGGAGCCGGTCCCGACGTGACCGCGCAGTCCGTCCCGCAGTCCCTCCCAGGTGCGCCACTGGTGGTGCAGGGCCTGGGGGCGGCGCGCGCGCAGTTCGCGGGCCGGCTGGCGGTAGAACTGGCCGCCAGCCTCGGCGGCCGAGTCGATCAGCGTCACCCGGACTCCGTGCGCGGCGGCGGCCAGGGTCGCGGCGAGGCCCGCGGGGCCCGCGCCGATCACCGCGAGGTGCGGTCGGTCAGTCATCGTGGCCGGTCCCCTCCTGGGTACGGATCACGTCGCCCGGAGCCACCGGCACCAGACAAGCCCGTTGGTTGGGGCGGTCGTTGACGGTCACCAGGCAGTCGAAGCAGACGCCGATCCCGCAGAAGACGCCGCGTGGGCGGCCGTCGCCGCGGGTGGCGCGCCAGGAGGTCACACCCGCCGTCCACAGCGCGGCGGCGACGGTCTGGCCGGGCAGGGCCTCGATCTCCCGCCCGTCGAGGGTGACCGTGAAGGGCGGCCCCGGGCGGGCGTCGGCCAGGTCGAGCGGCGAACTCACAGGGCCTCCTCGGCGAACCGGTCGGGCCGGAACGGCGCGAGGTCCAGGTCGGGGGTCTTCGCGGTCAGCAACTGCGCGATCAGATGTCCGGTGCCGGTGGACAGGCCGATGCCGGCGCCCTCGTGACCGCAGGCGTGGTAGAGACCGGGGACGCGCGGGTCGGGGCCGATGGCGGGCAGATGGTCGGGCATGTACGGGCGGAATCCGGTGTAGGCGCGCAGGGCCCGGACCTCGGCGAGGAAGGGGAACAGCCGGGTGGCGCCCGCGGCGAGGGAGCGCAGGGCGGGGAGGGAGAACGACCGGTCGAAGCCGACGCGTTCACGGCTCGCGCCGATCAGGACGGGCCCGGCCGCCGTTCCCTCCACGACCGGCGAGGTCTGCAGCGCGGCCGAGTCGCTGGCCACGTCGGCCACGTAGTCGGCGGCATACACCTTGTGCCGGACCCGGCGCGGAAGGGGCTCGGTGACGAGGACGAAGCCGCGGCGCGGAAGGACGGGCAGGGTGGTGCCGGCCAGGGCGGCGATGTCGGCTCCCCAGGTGCCGGCCGCGTTGACGAGGGAGGGGGCGTGGATGTCGCCCCGGTCGGTGCGGACGCCGAGGACCGTGCCGTCGGGGCGGCGCAGTACGTCCGTCACGGTGCGGCCGGTGTAGAGGCGGGCGCCCGAGGCCCGTAGCAGATGGGCGGCGGCCAGGGCGGGCATGACCTGGCTGTCCTGGGGGTAGTGCACGGCACCGGGCAGGCCGGGGGCGAGGTGGGGTTCGAGGGCGTAGAGGTCGTCCCCCGCGACCGGCTCCGCGACGACCCCGGCCGCGCGCTGTCCGGCGGCGAAGCGCTCCAGGGCGGTGAGGCCGCCGGGGGACGTGGCCACCACGACACCGCCCTTGGCCTCGTACTCGATCAACCGCCCGAGTTCCTCGGCGAGTCGGCCCCAGAGGCGGAGCGAGAGGAGGGCCAGGTCCAGTTCCGGTCCGGGCTCCTTGTCGGAGACGAGGAGGTTGCCCTCCCCGGCGCCGGTGGTGCCGCCCGCCACCGGACCGCGGTCCACCACGACGACGTCCAGGCCCGCCCGGGCCGCGTACAGGGCGCATGCGGCGCCCGTCATGCCGGCGCCGACGACCACGACATCGCAGGTCAGTGGCTGACTCACGCCAGTACTATGTCACATACCACTGGGCGGGGGGAATGGTGCGCGCACCCTCAGACCCGACTCCCCCCAGCGGTGTCCCCCGCCAGCCGCTGAGCCGCGTAGATGGGCACGACCGACACCAGCACCAGTACCGCCGCCACCACGCTCACCACCGGCGCCTGCTGCGGCCGGGTCATGTTCTCGAAGATCCAGATCGGCAGCGTCTCGATCCCCGGTCCCGCGGTGAAGGTGGTGACCACGATCTCGTCGAAGGACAGCGCGAAGGCCAGCAGCCCACCGGCCAGCAACGCGGACCGCACCAGGGGAAAGGTCACGTCGACGAAGGCACGGAAGGTGTCGGCCCCCAGATCCATCGCCGCCTCCTCGTACGACCCGGAGGTGCGGCGCAGCCGCGCGACCACGTTGTTGAAGACCACGACGATGCAGAAGGTGGCGTGCCCGACGATGACAGTGAACAGTCCGAGGCCCACCCCGAGGGGCGCGAGCACCGTGCTGAACGCCGAGTTGAGGGCGATGCCCGTGACGATGCCGGGCAGGGCGATCGGCAGGACGACCACGAAGGAGACGGTGTCGCGGCCGAAGAACCGGTGCCGGGCGACGGCGAAGGCGATCAGCGTGCCGAGGACCAGGGCGATCGCACTCGCCCCGAGACCGGCCTTCACCGAGACCCAAAGGGCCGCGCGCGCACCGGAGTTGTGCCAGGCGACCGACCACCAGTGCGTGGTGAGACTCGGCGGCGGCCAGCTCGCGCTGCGGTCGGGGTTCAGGGAGTTGACGACCACGAGCAGCAACGGCACGTAGATCACGGCGAATCCGAGCCCGGCGGCGACGCGCAGCGCGATGCGCGCGGGACGGGAGAGTTGCACGGCGTGGCTCCTCTACAGGCTGCTCAACGCGCCCGTGCGGCGCATCGCCAGCAGGTACAGCACGATGACGACGACCGGGACCGTGCCGAGCGCGGCGGCCATGGGCAGGTTGAGTTCGATGTTGGAGTAGACGAGATTGCCGATCAGCTGGGTCTTGCCGCCGACGATCTGCACGGTGATGTAGTCACCGAGACTCAGCGAGAAAGTGAAGATCGAGCCGGCGGCGACGGAGGGCAGCACCATCGGCAGCACCACCGACCGGAACGTCCGCCAGCTGCGGGCGCCCAGGTCGGCCGAGGCGTCGAGGAGGCCCGCCGGCAGCTGCTCCAGCGCGGTGTGGATCGGCAGGATCATGTACGGCAGCCACAGGTACGTCAGGGTCAGTACGGCGGCGGGCAGGCCGAAGCCCGGGCCGCCGAGCCCGAACGGCCTGAGCATCCAGTCGGCGAGCCCGCCCTCGGACAGGATCAGCCGCCAGGCGTACACCTTCACGAGGTAACTCGCCCACAGCGGCGTGAGGATGGCGACGACCAGCAGCGGACGCCACCTCGGCCGGGCCACCCGGGCGGTGTAGAAGGCGAGCGGGAAGGCGATCACCGCGCACAGGGCGGTCACGGCGAGGGCCACGCCGACGCTCCGCAGGATCACCTCCCGGTAGACCGGCGTGGTGAACAGCTCGTGGAAGTTGTCGGTCGACCAGACCTTCACCACTTCGGAGGTGAAGGAGTTCGTCGTCCAGAAGGCGGAGACGAACAGCACCGACAGGGAGCCGAGGTAGAGCACGGCCAGCCACAGCAGCGGGGCGGTCAGCAGAAGGGCCAGCCTGAGGCGGGGGCGGCGGTGCAGCGCCCCCGCGGTCCGCGTCAGCAGGGCCATGCCTCAGCCCTTAATCTCGGTCCAGGCCTGGACCCACTTGGCGTAGGGCACGCACTTGACGTCGGTGCGGCCGTCGAGGCACTGCTCGATGGGGGTGTTCCAGAAGGCGATGTTCTTCCAGTAGTCCTCGTCGGCGGCGTGGAAGGTGGTGCAGAAGTTCTTGTCGCTGGTGAGTTCGCAGGCCTTGGAGTTGGCGGGTGCCTCGCCGAAGTACTCGGCTACCTGGGCGTTGACCTTCGGGGAGACGATCCAGTTCATCCACTGGTAGGCGCAGTCGGGGTGCTTGGCCTTGGAGTAGATCATCCAGGTGTCGGACCAGCCGGTCGAACCCTCCTTGGGCACGAAGGCCTTGACCTTGGCGCCCTCGCCGGCGGCGAGGTTCGCTATGACCTGCCAGGTGGTGCCGACGACGGAGTCACCGCTCTTGAAGGCGGAGATCTCCTTCAGGTAGTCGCTCCAGTACTCGCCGATGCTCGCGTTCTGCTTCTTCAGCAGGCTCACCGCGGCGTCGAACTGCTTCTGGTCCAGGGCGTAGGGGTCCTTGATCTTCAACTCCGGCCTGGTGGACTTGAGATAGAGCGCGGCGTCGGCGATGTAGATCGGGGAGTCGTACGCGGTGACGTGGCCCTTGTACTTGGCGGCGTCGTCGAAGACGGCGGCCCAGGAGGTCGGCGCGGGGGTGACCTTCTGGGTGTTGTACATCAGCAGGTTGGCGCCGCGGCCGTGCGGGATGCCGTACATCTGGCCCTTGACGGAGTTCCAGGCACCGTTCTTCAGGCCGCTGAAGACGTCCTTGTAGTTCGGGACGAGCTTGGTGTTGACGGGGGCGGCGTCGCCGGAGGCGATCAGGCGCAGGGAGGCGTCGCCGGAGGCGGAGACGGCGTCGTACTCGCCGGTCTTCATCAGTTTGACCATCTCGTCGGAGCTGGCGGCGACCTTGGAGTTGACCTTGCAGCCGGTCTGCTTCTCGAAGGGGGTCACCCAGTCGACCTTGGGGTCGTCGGAGCCGTTCTCGACATAGCCGGCCCAGGCGATCAGGTTGACCTGCCCCTCGGACTTGCCGAGCTTCGACAGGGGTTTGAGGTCAGGGGGGTTGAGGCCGGTGGAGGACGAACCGCCGGATCCGGAGCCGCAGGCGGTGGCGGCGAGCAGCAGCGCGGTGGCGGCCGCGAGGTGGAGAGTTCGGGTGAGGCGCACGACGTTCTCCATGGGTCGGGGGTCAGTCGGGGACGTGGACGGTGTGGCGGCGGTGCCAGCTCAGTCGCACCCGGGTGCCGCGGTAGGCGGCGACGTCCTCGGCGGAGGTCTCCAGGTTCTGCTGGAGGGCGGTGAGGCGGCCGCCGGCGTCGAGGTCGACGAGGAAGCGGGTGGCGTCCCCGAGGTAGACGACCTCGGCGACGGTGCCGACGGCGCTCGCGTGCTCGGGCTCGTCGGCCTCGGCGTGCTCCTTCAGGACGCGGATCTTCTCGGGGCGGACGCTGTAGACGCCGGGGGTGCCGACGACGCGCTGAGCGGACTCGCCCTCCAGCAGGTTGGAGGTGCCGACGAAGGAAGCCACGAAGGCGGTCGCGGGGCGCTCGTAGATCTCGGCGGGGGTGCCGACCTGTTCGACGCGGCCCTGGTTGAAGACGGCGATGCGGTCGCTCATCGTCAGGGCCTCCTCCTGGTCGTGGGTGACGAACACGAAGGTGATCCCCACCTCGCGCTGCAGCGCCTTGAGTTCGACCTGCATCTGCTCGCGCAGTTTGAGGTCGAGGGCGCCCAGGGGTTCGTCGAGGAGCAGCACGCCGGGGCGGCCGACGAGGGCGCGGGCGAGGGCGACGCGCTGGCGCTGGCCGCCGGAGAGCTGGGCGGGTCGCCGCTTGCCGAAGCCCTCCAGGCGGACCTCGCTGAGCGCCTTGCGGGCCCGTACCAGCCGTTCGGCCTTGGGGACCCCGCGGACCTTGAGGGAGTAGGCGACGTTCTGTTCGACGGTCATGTGCGGGAAGAGGGCGTAGTCCTGGAAGACGGTGTGCACGTCCCGTTCGAAGGGCGCGAGGCCGGTGACCTCCTGCCCGGCGAGTTCGATCCGTCCGCCGGTGGGGCTCTCGAACCCGGCGATCATGCGCAGGACGGTGGTCTTGCCGGAGCCGGAGGGGCCGAGCAGGGAGAAGAACTCACCGTCCTGGATCTCCAGATCGATCCCGGCCACGGCGGTCGTCTCCCCGAAGGACTTCCGCAGATCCTGCAGCCGGATCGCACTTCCCTCCATGGACGGGAACCTTTCTGGCGCACGCGTACGTCGTACGGAAAGATATGAAGTCATAGTTCAAAGCTCAAGGCCCCCTCAGAGTAAAGCTTGAGTCAACGTGCAAGGTGGTGGCCGTGAACCGACAGCAGATGAACGGCGGTGCCCGCAGGGCCGTCTTCACCCCGGTGGACAACCGGGCACGCGTGGACGCGGTCGTCCGCAGGATCGGTGACGCCATCGAACTGGGCCTGCTCGCCGACGGCGAGCAGTTGCCCGGCGAGAGCGAACTGGCCGGGCAGCTCGGCGTGTCCACGGTGACCCTGCGGGAGGCGCTGATGGCCCTTCGCCAGCAGGGCCTGCTCACCACCCGCAGGGGCCGCGGCGGCGGCTCCTTCGTCTCCCTGCCCGAAGTCCCGGGCGAGGAACGCCTGAAGGCGCGCCTGCGCGGCTGGGGCACCGAGGAGCTGCGCGACCTCGGCGACCACTGGGCCGCCCTGTCCGGTACGGCGGCCCGCCTCGCCGCCGAGCGCACGGAACCCGAGGACCTTCTGCAACTACGGCGTACAGCAGAGGAGTTGGCACGGGCCGAGGACGCGGCCGCGCGTGGGCGGGTGTACGGGCGCTTCCATGTGGAGCTGGCGGCGGCCGCCCAGTCGGCCCGGCTCACCCGTGAACAGGTGGCCCTGCAGACGGAGGTGGGGGCGCTGCTGTGTCTTGTGCTCGCGGACGACGAATATCGTGAAGAGGTGGCGGACCGTCACCGCTCCGTAATCTCGGCCGTGCAGGATGGGGCTCACCGAACGGCCAGGGAACTGGCCGAGCGGTGCGTGCAGGAGTCGACGGCACGGCTCATCGCCCTGCGTCTGACGCTCTAGCCGCGCACCGCGTCCGGTCCCGTCCGGGGGAGGGTGGCATGAAGCTGGCGACGGCAGCGCTCGGCACGGCGCCGGAGGAGTCGGTCGCGGCCGAGGTGGGGTCCGCGCTGGAGAGCGTGTTCGACGCCGTGTCCGCCACCCGCGCCGAGACCACGGCCCTGCTCGCCCGGGTGGCCGCCGACCACCGCCGCCCCGCCACCGTGGACCTCGCCGCCCTGCGCCCGGGCCTGCACCTGCGGCTGGCCCGGAACGCGCTGGTGTCCGGGGTCGGCTTCGTCGCCGCGCCGGGCCTGCTGGGCGACGTACCGGCCTGGCTGGAGTGGTGGCAGTCGGGCGCGGAGGGGGACGTACGGCCGCTGCTGCTCGACCTCGACCCGGACCACTCGGCGTACGCCGACTACACGCACTGGGACTGGTTCGCCCTGCCCCGGGACACCGGCGAGCGGGCGGTGGCGGGACCCTATGTCGACTACCTCTGCTCCGACGAGTACAGCCTCACCCTGTCCGCGCCGGTGGAGACGGAGGGCCGTTTCGCCGGTGTGGCCGCGGCCGACGTGTACCTGCGTCACTTCGAGGCCGCCGTGCTGCCGCTGCTGCGCCGGCTGCCGGGCCCGGCGCACCTGGTGAACGCGCGCGGACGGGTCGCGGCCTCCGCCGACCCCGCCCATCTGGCCGGCTCGCTCACCAAGGGGCCGGACTTCGCCGCCGTGCTGGAGAGCGCGCGCCCGGCCCGGCACGACGGCATGCGCCTGATCCCGTGCCGAGGCGTCCCGCTCGTGCTGGTCACCTCCCCGCGCTGACGCGGGCCACCCCCCTCTCCGACCCGGCACCGTCGGCGACCTGAACGCCGGCGGGGCCCGGTCAGGTCTCGGTGTCCGGCACCACCCTCAGGTGCGCCGCCGTGCGCCGGGCGGTGCGCGGGCGGGGGCGCTCGCGCCGGGCCTCCCGCAGGACGAACGTCATGCGCGTGTACCCCATCTCCCGCAGCGTCTCGGGCGTCTCGTCCACCACGCGGCAGTCGGTGGCGCCCCAGCGCGGATCGGGATGCAGCAGCGGCCGTACGGCGCCGTCGTTCGCGGCGGCCCGCTCCCCCATGACCCTCAGCCAGTGCGGCAGGCCCTGGCGGTAGGCGGCCTCCATGATCGGGTCCTGGGCGATCTCCCGGCGGATGGCCTGCAGCCCGTGGTCGTGGGTGTGGCACTCGACGGCGGCGGCGAAATGGGCGAGCATCGGCAGGCACCAGCTCGACTCGTGCTCACCGAGGACGCTCGCCGCGTCGGGATGGAAGAGCACGAACCTCAGGAGGTTGTCGCCCGGCATGGCCGTCGGGTGCGGGCCCACCTCACGGAAAAGTGACGCGAAAGCGCTGTTCGCCAGAACGACGTCCCAGCGGTGGTCGACCACGACGGAGGGGAAGGGCACGGCCTCCAGGAGGGTGGCGTAGTCGTGCAGATACGCCTGGGCCTCGGGACTCTCGGGGACGGGCCGCGGTGCCGGCCGCTGCCCTCCTGCCTGATACGCCATCGGGAGGTCACCCCTCTTGCCTCTGCGGCCTTCACGCGGCGCCTTGATCCTGCGGCCCCGGCAGGAGCCATGTCAACTATCGTGGCATTCCATGCCTGTTGACGGCTGAAATTGGCCACAGTTGTGGCGACACCTGGATGTGAGTTCGAACGACCCGGTAATCTCCGTCAAGTTCACGGCATCCGCTTGTGAGCAGCCTGTGCGAAACGTAGGAGATCTGTCGGTGACGGAAGGCTTCGAGGCTCCGGGCACCACGCCGGCGACCGTCGCGCTCACGGCCGTCGTCGCTCGCGTCGGCACGCTCGCCGACCGGCTCGGCGTACCGCACGCGGAGGTCTTCCACACCGGCCGCCTGTCCAGCGCCTCGGGCGTTCCCGAACCGGTCGTCCAGGCCCTCCTCGCCGGCCGGCCCGCGGGCGAACCCGACGTCCAGGCCCGCTTCCTGCAGCGGCTCGACCTGCTGCGCCGCACCCGGCTGAAGCCCAACGGCCGCAAGTACACCCAGCAGGAGATCGCCGACGGCGCAGGCATGTCCCGTCAGCAGGCCGGCGCCCTGATCAACGGCGACCGCCGCCCCACGATGGAGCACTGCGACGCCCTGCAGCGCTTCTTCCGCGTGCACGCCGGTTTCCTCACGGCCGAGGACCCCGAGGCCCTCACGGTCGCCCTGCAGGGCACCGAGCAGGAGCTGCTGCAGCGGCTCGCGGAGCGGGAGTCGGCGTCGGCGGACGAGGACCCGCTGGAGAAGCTGCTGCAGGACCACGGAGTGCGCGGGATCGCCTGGCGGGCCGCCCAGCTGCCCACCGACCAGCACCGCGACAAGGTGGCGGAGTGGCTGGACATGCTCCTGGAGAGCGTGAAGCGGCCCGAGTCGTGAGCCGAGGGCAGCGCGTGGGCATCGGCAAGGACATGCGCCGCCTGTGCGGCGAACTGGTCTCGGCACTCACCCTGCCCGTCCCCGCTTCCCCCACCGGCCTGCACACCGCCCTGTGCGAGGCGATGAGCCGGCGCCGCGGCCGCCCGGTCCACTTCCGTACGTCCGTCTTCCCGCCCGGCACGGCGAGCGGCCTGTGGCTGGACATGACGGACCGGGACCTGGTCGTCGTCGAGGAACGCACCGCCCCCGGCCACCAGTTGGTGATCCTGGGCCACGAACTGTGGCACATGCGGGCCGGCCACGGCGGCCACCACGTCGACGGCGCGAGGGTCGCCGCCCGACTCCTGGACGACGGCAGTGATCTGCGGACCGCTGTGCGCGGGGTGGCCGCGCGCAGCCACTTCGACCAGGCCGACGAGCAGGAGGCCGAGACCTTCGGCCTGCTGCTGGCGAGCAAGTGCCGCAGTCTGCTCGCCGGTTCGGGCCACCGGGCGCCGGTGCAGCGCGACCACCTGGCGGGCCGCATCGAGGCCTCGCTCGGCTACCTGGGCCCGCAGGGCTGAGCGGGCCGGGTGACGTCCGCCGCGGTTCGGCGGCGTCTCGAAGGGGCGCCGCCCCGCAGCCGTGCGTCACGTCGCGCTGCGTTCGCTGGCCTCCCGCAGGTTCCGGTCCGCGGTGCGCTCCCTGCCCTCGTGGAGGCGGCGGCCCTCGACGAGCAGGTCCCGCCAGTGCTCGCGGCTCCAGTCGGCCGGCGCGGTCGTGGCCGTGAACTCCTCGACCAGGGAGACGAAACGTGCCGGGTCGCTGTGGAAGGGGAAGTGGCCCGCGCCCTCGAAGATCTCCAGTCGGCTGCCCGGCATCGCCTCGTGCGCCCCGTACGCGTGCCGCACCGGCACCACGCTGTCCCGGTCCCCCCACATCAGCATGGTCGGCATGCCCTCGGTCAGATAGCAGCGGTCGAGCATGGTCACGACCTGTCCCCGCCAGTCCACCACCGCCCGCAGCGTACGGATGAAGGCGTTGCGGGAGGTCTCGTCCGGGAGGGCGTCGACGAGGTCGACCAACTCGGCGGCGTCCTGCCCGAGATCGGTGTCCATGAGCTTCATCAGCCGCACCGCGAGCCCCACTTGCGTCCGCATCCCCGGCAGCCGCAGCGCGGACAGCATCACATGGGCGCCCGGCAGCGAGACCAGCCGCAGCACGGGGTTGACCTCCCGCCCCACCCCACCGGCACTGACCAGGATCAGCCGCTCGGTCCGCTCCGGGAACTGGTAGGCGAACTGCATCGCCACACCCCCGCCCAGCGAGTGCCCCACCAGGGTCGCCGACTCGATGCCGAGCGTGGTGAGCAGGTCCCGGACGCCGTTGGCGTACGCGGCCACGGAGTAGTCGGCGCGCGGTTTGTCGGAGGCGCCGTGGCCGAGCAGGTCGGGGGCGATGACGGTGTGGGTGCGGGCCAGGTCGGGGATCAGCTCGGCCCAGGTCGCCGAGGAGTCGCCGATGCCGTGGACGAGGACCAGGGCGGGGCCCTCGCCGGCCATCCGGAAGGCGCGCCGGTATCCGTGCACCACGCGGTACCGCAGCTCCAGTTCGCCCTCGCCGACCGGGCGCAGCCGCACGGCCCGCGCCGGGCGCCTTCCCGAGACGTCGACCATGCCTCGCCTCCCGTGTCACGGCCGCCCGCAAGCGGCCCGAAAGCCCCTGTCCTCCAGCGTAGATCCCCATTCCCACCAGGGGTTTCGAGGAGGTTTCGGCTCCGCTAAGCGAGCGAACGGGCCCGTCGCCGGACCCGATTGTCAGTGGTGGGCGGCAAGCTGGAGTCGCCCCCCTCCATACCGGGGTGCGCAGCGACCGAGCCGAGACGCGACACGGGGAGAGCCGACGATGCCCACCGCTGTACTGACCGACCGCGAGCGCACCGCAGTACAGGCCTATCTGCGGCTGCTGCACACCGTACGAGCCGCCTTCGACGGTCCTCCCGGCGAGGCCCGACCACCCGTGGTTCCGCCCTCGGTGCTGGCCGAGGCGGAGCAGGCGCTGGCGGACGCGGGCCTGACGGGCAACGAGGAGGAGTTCTTCCGGCTGTTGCAGAGCTGGTGCCCTGAACCGTGACGGGCTCGCTCCGTGTCAGTCGTCGGTGTGCGGGACCGTGACCGTCGTCGCCACCAGCCCCCGCCGGACGCTCCAGCGGCCCTGGAAGCGGTTGATCCGTCGGCCGCCCACCAGGGGCCCGGCGACGAGGAGTTCGGCGCGGAAACCGCCCTGCGGCGGCCCGTCGCCCGCGTCCACGGAGACCTCGAGGTCGGCCTCGGTGAACTCCAGCCACCGCCCGGTGAGGGGGAACCACGCCTTGTAGACGGACTCCTTGGCGCTGAACAGCAGCCGGTCCCAGTGGACTTCCGGATGCTCCTCGGCCAGCCGGCGCAGCCGGTCCGCCTCGCCGGGCAGCGACACGGCGTCCAGGACACCGTCCGGCAGGGGCCCGTGGGGTTCGGCGTCGATGCCGAGGGAGGCCAGGTCGGCGGCGCGGACCAGGGCCGCCGCGCTGTAGCCCTCGCAGTGGGTCATGCTGCCCACCAGGCCGGCGGGCCAGAGCGGCGCGCCGCGTTCGCCGGGCAGCACGGGCTGCGGGGGCACACCGAGCTTCTCCATGGCGCGCCGCGCGCAGGCGCGCACCAGGGCGAACTCGCGCCGGCGCTTGGGCACGGCCTGCGCGACGACGGCCGCCTCCTCGGGGTACAGCGGGGCGGGCTCGGTGCCGTCGTCGCCGTGCACCTCCACGACCACGGCCTCGTGCGGCAGCAGCTCCTCGATCACCCGGCCCCGACCTCCCTCGGCAGTACGCGGCGCGGTCCGCCCGGCGGGTGCGGCCGCCCCCGCCACTCGCGGGGGTAGCCGACGGACACCTCCTCGAAGCGGACCCCCTCGTGCCAGGTGGTCCGCGGGATGTGGAGATGACCGTAGACCATGGTCTCGACGCGGAAGCGGCGATGCCAGTCGGCGGTCAGCTCCGTGCCGCACCACATGGCGAACTCGGGGTACCACAGCACGTCACAGGGGTGCCGGTCCAGCGGGTAGTGGTTGACCAGGACCGTGGGCAGGTCGGCGGGGAGTTCGGCGAGCCTGCGCCCGGTCTCGGCGACCCTGGCCCGGCACCAGTCCTCACGGGTCGGGTGGGGGTCGGGGTGCAGGAGGTACTCGTCGTTGCAGACGATGCCGGTGCCGTGCGCGTACCGCAGGCCCTCCTCCTTGGTGGCGCAGCCGGCCGGCAGGAAGCTGTAGTCGTACAGGAGGAAGAGCGGGGCGACGGCCACGGGCCCGTCCGGGCCCTCCCAGACGGGGTAGGGGTCCTCCGGCGTGGTGACGCCGATGTCGCGGCACATCTCGACGAGGTGCTCGTAGCGGGCGACACCGCGCAGGGTGACCGGGTCGCGGGGGTGGGTCCACAGCTCGTGGTTGCCGGGCGCCCAGACGACCTTGGCGAAGCGGCCGGCGGGGGTCTTCAGGGCCCAGCGGATGTCGGAGACGGTCTCCGCGACGTCACCGGCGACCAGCAGCCAGTCCTCGTCCCTCTCCGGGCGCATGGCCTCGACCAGGGCGCGGTTCTCGGCGTATCCGATGTGCAGATCGCTGATGGCCAGCAGCCGTCCGGCACCACCGGCCCTCGACGTCACCGCTCGCCCCCTCCGCACATCGCACGCCCGGGACACCCCACGCCCGGGAGTCCCACCAGAGCACATTCACGGCGCGTGGACAAGGCGGCACCGGTCCGTCCACAGGTCCGCCGAATCCGTAACACGTACGTTGCACGCGGGGCCCCGGGAAAGCCGTATGATCGCCCCAACACCAACGCCACGGACTCCCTTCACAGGGGCGTTTGGTGACCCTCCAACTCCCCTGCCCGGGCACGGGCTGCTCAGCCGTGCCCGCGAACCGTGAAAGGACGGCCCTGCATGGTCTCTCGCGTACGCGTCTGGCTCAACCGCACGTACGCGGAGAACGTGTTCTTCATGGATCAGCTGCGGCGAAATCCCAGTGACCGGGCGGTCGAGATCCACGCGACCCACGGTGACGCCGACTCGCCGGTGCTGGCCGCCGCCGACACGGCCGACCTGGAGCCGGAGGGGCTGTCCCCGGCCGCGTACGTGGAGTTCGCCCTCGACCAGTGCGCCAGGCGGAACATCGACGTCTTCGTGCCGCGTCTGCACCAGTCCGCGATCGTGGCGCACCGCGCCGACTTCGAGGCCGTGGGTACGGCCCTGCTCGCGCCGCCGCCCGAGGCCGTCGCCGTGTTCGAGGACAAGGTGACCGCCTACGAGGCCGTGCAGGCGATCGGGGTGCCGGTGCCGTCCTGGTGGCGGGTGCGCACGGCGGACGAACTCCTCGCCGCTGTCGAGGAGTTGGAGGCCGCCGGGCACAAGGCGTGCTTCAAGCCCGCGTCCGGCGCGGGCGGGGTGGGCTTCCGGGTCGTCACCCGGGCGCCCTTCTCGATGGCGCACCTCAACGGGTTCCCCAGCCCCTATGTGCCGCTCGATCTGGTGGTGGGAGCACTCGAGCAGGCCGAGGAGCCGGTCGACTGGATCGTGATGCCGCGGCTGGAGCAGCCGGAGGTCTCGGTGGACTGCCTCACCGGGCCCGACAACCGGGTGCGGCTGGCCGTGGGGCGGACGAAGAACGGCCGTCGGCGCGGGTTCACCTTGCACGAGCAGTGGCTGGAGCCGGCGCGGCGGATCGCCGAGGGGTTCGGGCTGCACTATCTGTCCAACATCCAGTTCCGGCTGTTCGGCGACCGTCCGGTCCTCATGGACGTCAACACTCGGCCGGCCGGCGGCCTGCACCAGCTGTCGCTGTGCGGGGTCAACGCCCCTTGGGCGGCTGTGCAGTTGGCGCTCGGTGAGGATCCCGGGGAGATGGCGCCGCCGTTCCTCGGTCAGGACTACACGGTGGTCTCCGGGCCGCGGCCGCTGCGGCCGGTGTCGATTCCCCAGCAGCGGATGGAGGAGACGGAGACCCTGCTGCCGGCGTTGCCCGCGCCCGTCGAGCCGGTTGAGGCCGCGGCTTCCGTCCTGAGCTGAAAGCCCCACCCACAGGTATGGACCAATTCTGTCGTTCGCCTTGACAAGAGGATTGGTCCATACCAACTTTGTTGCGCACCCCCTGCAGTTCTCTCTGTACCGCTCTCTGCACTCCCGAACACCCCCATTCCTTCAGGGAGATCGCGTGCGCAACACACTCAGACGTTCCCGGCGTCGGCTCCTCGCACTGGTCGGTTCCGCGGCTCTCGCGCTCGCCGGAGCCATCGCCCTTCCCGGCACGGCCCAAGCGGCCAACATCCTGGCCAACCCCGGCTTCGAGTCGGGCGGTCTCTCCCCCTGGACCTGCACCGGCAACCTCGGCTCGGTCGTCTCCTCCCCCGTGCACGGCGGGTCCAAGGCCCTGCAGGGCGCGGTGTCGGCGAGCGACAACGCGCAGTGCAGCCAGACCGTCTCGGTCCAGCCCAACACGACGTACAGTCTCAGCGGTTGGGTTCGCGGCTCCTACGTCTACCTCGGCGTGAACGGCGGGGCCTCGACGTGGACCACCTCGCCCTCGGCGTACAGCCAGCTGTCCGTGTCCTTCACGACCGGCGCCTCGCAGACCAGCGCGACGATCTACGTCCACGGCTGGTACGCGCAAGGGACCTACTACGCCGACGACATCAGCCTCGACGGACCCGGCGGCGGTGGCGGCGGCTCGGACACCCAGGCGCCCTCCGCGCCGACGGGCCTGACCTCCACCGGCAAGACCTCCTCGAGCGTGTCGCTGAAGTGGAACGCCTCGAGTGACAACGTGGGCGTCACGGCGTACGACGTCTACAGCGGCTCGAACAACGTGCTCAGCGTCTCCGGTACCTCCGCGACCGTCAGCGGGCTCTCGCCCAGCACCTCCTACACCTTCACCGTGAAGGCGCGGGACGCGGCCGGGAACGTCTCGGGGGCCTCCAACTCCGTGAGTGTCACGACGGACGCCGGGACCGGCGGCGGAGGCGGGTTCAAACAGGCCGCGCCCTATCTGTACGAGGGCTGGGGGGATCCGCCGAGCCCGAGCACGGTGATGAGCGCGACCGGCATCAAGTGGTTCACGATGGCCTTCGTGCTGGACTCCGGCGGCTGCACCCCGGCCTGGGACGGCAGCCGACCGCTGACCGGGGGCGCCGACCAGAGCGCGATCAACGCCGTCCGGTCCGCGGGCGGTGACATCGTGCCCTCGTTCGGCGGCTGGCAGGGCAGCAAGCTCGGCGCCAACTGCTCCTCCGCGAGCGCCCTCGCCGGTGCCATCCAGAAGGTGATCGACGCCTACGGCCTCAAGGCCGTCGACATGGACATCGAGAACACCGACGAGTTCGAGAACGAGGCCGTGCAGGCGAGGATCCTGACCGCGCTGAAGACCGTCAAGGCCAACAACCCCGGCCTCAGGACGATCGTCACCTTCGGCACGTCCACCACCGGGCCGACGTACTACGGCAACCGGCTCATCGAGCAGGCCCAGTCGCTCGGCGCCAACATCGACGTCTTCACGATCATGCCGTTCGACTTCGGCGGCGGCTCGGACATGTACGGCAACACGGTGAACGCGGCCGAGGGGCTGAAGGCCAAGCTGAAGTCGACCTTCGGCTGGGACGACGCCACCGCCTACGCGCACATCGGCATCTCCGGCATGAACGGGCTGTCCGACCAGCAGGAGAACACCACTCCGGCGATCTGGACCCAGATCAAGGACTGGGCCAACTCCCACCACATCGCCCGGCTCGCGTTCTGGGCGGTCAACCGCGACCGGCCGTGCCCGGGCGGCGGCGTGGTGAGCAACTGCTCCGGAATCAGCCAGAACACCTGGCAGTTCACCTCGATCACGGCCGGTTTCACCGGCTGACGACGGCTGGAAGCAGGGCTGGCGCCCGGGCCCCCGTGGCGGGAAGAATCCTTCCCCGCCGCGGGGGTTTTCCCGTGGTCCGGGGTGACGGCGGATTCGGGGGCTGCTCAGGGGTGAGAAGAAGCATCGCTGCCTGTGGGTGTCTGCTGCTGCTTCTGGCCGCCTGCGGGGCGCCCGGCGACGAGAAGGACCTGGGGCCGGACCTGAGCCAGGCCGACTTACGGGCCTCGATCGTCAACGACCGCAAACACCTCCTCGACGGCTCCCTCTCCTACGCCCCCTCCGTCTCGGTGCCCGTCGGTGGCAGCCTGCGGTACGACGTCGTCCTCACCGCACGCGGCGAGAAGTCGCGGCGCGCCGTGCGGACCGCCGTTCAGACACGCGTCTTCCGGGTGGGCGGGATGCAGGGCGCCCGGCTGACGGCGGACAGCCAGGAGGTGCGGGCGGTCCTGCTGTCCGAGGCGAGGCAGCCCATCGCCGGGCCGGGAGAGTCCGCGGTGTGGCAGTGGAGCGTGTCCGCCGACGAGCCGGGCGACTACGAACTCGGCCTCACCGTCATCACGTACCAGAGCGACACGGACCGCGCCCTGGAGACGCTCAACCCGCCGATCGACGTGCGTCTGACGGTGCGCGACACCTGGTCGCACCGCTTCGCCTCGATGCGGGACTGGCTGTTCACGGCGGCGGGCATCGCCGGTGCCCTGGCGGGAATTTACGCGCTCCGGTCTCCCCTGGCCGAACTCGTGCGAGGACGGCGGGAAGCCCGGAAGCAGCGTGACGAGAGCCGGGACGGCTATCTGTGAGCGGTCGTCAGAAGCGGCCCGACCCCCGGTACAGCTCCAGCTCCCCCTCCAGCTCCACGGCCAGCACCGTGGCGTAAGGGTCGAGGTCCGCCTGTCCCGGCGGGTCGATCCACAGCACGCCGACCGCCTCGTGCAGTCCGCCCACGACCCGGTGGCCGAGTTCGGTGCCGGTGCCCAGGACGGTCACCCGGCGGACCCCCGTCGCCAGGCCCCGGACGCCGATCTCCGCCCGCGGGATGTCGAACAGGGTGAGATAGAGGGTGCGGCGGTCGGCGGAGAGGGTGCTCGGACCGTAGTGGTGCCCGGCGGGCAGCCCGCGCACCGTCCCGTACACCGCCTCCGCGTGCCGGCGGATCCACTCCCCCAGGCCCTCCAGCCGCTCGACCTGCGGCTGCGGGATGGTGCCGTCCTCCATCGGGCCGACGTCGAGCAGCAGGTTGCCGCCCCCGCCGATGGTCTCGGTGAAGTAGCGGATCAGCTGGGCGAGCGACTTGTGGTTGTGGTCCTGGTGCTGGTACCCCCACGAGTCGTTGATCGTCAGGCACAGCTCCCAGGGGCCGTCCGGCGGCACGATCGGGGCGCCCTGTTCCGGCGTCGCGTAGTCGCCCTCGCTGAGCATGCGGGCGTTGAAGACGACGTGCGGGACGTACGACCTGATGAGCGCGGCCAGTTCGGGGATGCGCCACTGCTCCTCGCTGCGGTCCCACTCGCCGTCGAACCACATCAGGTCGGGCCGGTAGCGGGAGGCCAGCTCGGTGATCTGGCCGTCGCGGTAGGCGATGAACCTCTCCCACGCCGCCAGGTCCTCGTCCTCGGCCGCCACTTCGGAGTAGCGGTTGTCCTCCAGCTCCGGCGGGCGGCCCGGCTTGCGCGTGGAGGCGTAGTCGGGGTGGTTCCAGTCGGAGTGGGAGTAGTACAGGCCGACCTTCAGGCCCTTCTCGCGCAGGGCGTCGGCGTAGGGGCCGATGTAGTCCTTGCCGAGGTTGAGGTCCCCGTACGCGGTGTCCCACAGGGCCACACCGTCGTGGTGACGGCTCGTCAGGACCGCGTACCTGGCCCCGGCGCGGGCGAACAGGTCCGCCCACGCCCTCGGGTCGTAGTTCGCGCCGGTGAACCGCTGGAGCTGGGACATGTACTGCTCGTGCGGCACGATGTCGTCGTAGAACGACCAGGACTCCTGGACGCCGTCGACGGCATAGATGCCCCAGTGCACGAAGATCCCCAGCTTGGCGTCGGTGAACCACGGTTGCATGGCCATCGCTCAGCCCCTGCGCAGCCTGAGCGTCAGGATCTGGAAGGGGCGCAGGGAGACCGGGACGCCACCGTCCACGACCTCCGCGTCCTCCAGGGGCCGCTCCAGCAGGTCGGTCACCTGGGCGCCGGTCAGCGGGAAGCCGGTGCGCAGGACGCCGCTCGCGCGGCCGCCGCGGGACTCGTAGAGCCGTACCACCACGTCACCGGACTCGTCGTCGGCCAGCTTGACCGCCTCGACGGTGACGCCCTCGCCGGCAACGGACACCACCGGCTCCGGCTCGCCCGCCGAATCGGCCACGCGCAGCGGGAGGTTGAGGGCGTAGCCCTCGGCCACCGCGTCGTCGATGCTCGCGCCGGGCAGCAGGGAGTAGGTGAGGCGGTGGCGGCCCTGGTCGGCGCCCGGGTCCGGGATGCGCGGGGCGCGGACCAGGCTGAGGCGGACCGTGGTGGTCGTACCGCCGTCCTCGCGGACCGTGCGGGAGACGTCGTGGCCGTAGGTGGAGTCGTTGATGACCGCGACGCCGTAGCCGGGTTCGCCGACGTGCACCCAGCGGTGGCCGGAGACCTCGAAACGGGCCGCCTCCCAGCTGGTGTTGGTGTGCGTGGGCCGCTGGATGTGGCCGAACTGGATCTCCGCGGAGGAGTGCGGGGCGCGGATGTCGACGGGGAAGCCGGCCTTCAGGAACTTCTCCGCCTCGTGCCAGTCGATGTCCGTCTCGAAGTCGATACGGGGGCTGCCGGCGCGCAGCGTGATCGTCTGGACGATCGTCGAGCCCTTGCCGAAGGACCGCGTGACGCGGATCGAGCCGAGCAGCGGGTCCTCGTCGACGATCTCCACCGAGTCGGCGTCGAGCAGGTCCGTGTAGCGGTTCTTGTAGTGCTTGTCGACGTCCCAGGCGTCCCAGTAGTTGGGCAGGTCGGTGTGCAGGCGGAGCAGGTTGCCCGCCTCGGCGAGGACCTCGCGGCCCCCGGCGCGCAGGTCGCGGACGGAGGCGAGGGTGCCGTCCTCGGCGACCTCGACGCGCACCAGGCCGTTGTCGAGCACGCGGCCGTTCACCGTGACGGGAGCCGGGGGTTCGGCCGCCGCGACCGGCGCGCTGCCGTTCGCCGGTACCTCGACGAAGGTCGGGAAGCCCGTCGCCGTGCGGATGACCTCGGCGCGGTCGAAGGGGCTGGTGTTGAACACCCGGGTGCCGCCCGCGCCCAGCGCGGCCACCGCCTCGGCGGTCAGCGCCTCCAACTCCTCGGCCACGCGCGCGTATTCGGCCTCCGCCTCGCGGTGCACCCAGGCGATCGAGGAACCCGGCAGGATGTCGTGGAACTGGTGCAGCAGCACCGTCTTCCACAGCCGGTCCAGCTTCTCGTACGGGTAGGCGTAGCCCGGCGCGTGCAGCGCGGCTGTCGTCGCCCACAACTCGGCCTCGCGCAGGCGGTGTTCGGAGCGGCGGTTGCCCTGCTTGGTGCGGGCCTGGGAGGTGTAGGTGGCGCGGTGCAGCTCCAGGTAGAGCTCACCGACCCACACGGGGGCGTCCGGGTACTCCTCGCGGGCCTTGGCGAAGAACTCGTCCGGGTGCTCGACGACGACCTTGGGTGAGCCCTCCAGGTCGGCCAGCCTGCGCGCGCGTTCCATGATCTCGCGGGTGGGGCCGCCACCGCCGTCGCCCCAGCCGAAGGGGGCGAGGGAACGGGTGGCGTTGCCCTTCTCGGCGTAGTTGCGGACCGCGCGGGACATCTCCTCGCCGCTGAAGCGGGCGTTGTAGGTGTCGACGGGCGGGAAGTGGGTGAAGATGCGGGTGCCGTCGATGCCCTCCCACCAGAAGGTGTGGTGGGGGAAGGTGTTGGTCTGGTTCCAGGAGATCTTCTGGGTGAGGAACCACTCGTTGCCGGCGAGCTTGGCGAGCTGCGGGTAGGCCGCGTTGTAGCCGAAGGAGTCGGGCAGCCAGACGCCCTTGGTCTCGACGCCGAAGTGCTCGATGAAGAACCGCTTGCCGTGGATCAGCTGGCGGGCGATGGCCTCGCCGCCGGGCAGGTTGCCGTCGGACTCGACCCACATGCCGCCGACCGGCGCCCACTGGCCCTTCTTCACGGACTCCTGGATGCGGGCCCAGACCTTCGGGTAGTTGTCGCGCACCCACTCGTACTGCTGGGCCTGGGAGCAGGCGAAGACGAACTCCTCGTACTCGTCGGCCAGCGAGGTGACGTTGGAGAAGGTGCGGGAGGTCTTGCGCTTGGTCTCGCGGATGGGCCACAGCCACGCGGAGTCGATGTGCGCGTGGCCGACGCCGGAGACGATGTGGGCGCTGGCGTTGGCGGGCTTGGCCAGCACCGGCTGCAGCGCCTCGCGCACGGCGGTGGCCGAGCCGGAGACGTCGTCCAGGTCCAGCAGGTCCAGCGCGCGGTCCAGGGCGTGCAGGATCTCGTGCCGGCGCGGGTCGTGCTCGCCGAGCTCCGCCATCAGCTCGCGCAGCACCTGCAGGTCCAGGTCGAGGTGCCAGACCTCCTCGTCGAGGACGGCGATGTCGGCCCGCTTGAAGGTGTAGAGGGGCTTGTCGCCGGCGGTGAGGACGTCGCCCAGCGGGGTGGGCTCGGCGAAGTTGCCCGCGAGGATGTCCGGGTTGGAGGCGGCCTCGACCAGGTAGTGGATCTCCTCGCCGCCCGAGGCCGGGTTGGCGATCGGCACGTACTGGTTGAGCGGGTTGACCGCCTTCAGCGGGGTGCCGTCGGTGAGGTGGACCAGGGCCTCGGCCTGGTTGCCGGGCCAGTCGCCGACGAAGCCGAGGTCGATGACGGCCTCGACGCGCCGCCCCGCGAACTCGGCGGGCACCTGCCCGCGCATCCGGAACCAGGTGGTGCCCCACGGCGGACCCCAGGGAGTGTCCATGGCGAAGGGGGCGTACGGCGCGGCCGCGGCCTCCTCGAAGGAGACCGGCTCTCCGGGGGCCTGCCAGGCCTCCACCTCGAAGGGGACGGTGGCCGCGTAGACCGCGGGCTGGATGCGCTGGGTGTGGAGGCGCTCGGCGCGCTCTTCGATCCGGCGGCGTTCGTCGTGCATGGAAGGTCTCCAGGGGGAAGGCGGGGAGAAAGCGAGGAGAAAGCGCTTTCCGCGCGGGAGCTTACTTGAGGTAGGCCAGGCCGGGGTGAACGGCCGTGTAGCCCTCGACCAATCGTCGCGCCACGTTGACGGAGTCGACCAGGGGATGGAGGGCGAAGGCCTTGACGGCCGTCGTCCGGGAGCCGGACTCGGCGGCGGCGAGCACCTCCCGCTCGACGGCCTTGACCGCGCAGACCAGCCCGGTGGCGTGGTCGGGCAGCGGGGCCACGGAGACCGGGTGCGCGCCGTTGGCGTCGACCAGGCAGGGCACCTCGATGACGGCGTCGGTGTCGAGGACGGAGAGCGTGGTGCGGTTGCGGACGTTGAGGATCAGGGTGGTGCGCTCGTCGCGGGCGATGGCCCGCATCAGGGCGAGGGCGACCTTCTCGTAGCCGCCGGAGAGGTCGTCGGGCTCGCGCTCGCCGGCGCCCGCGGTCTCCCGGTTCTCGGCCATGTACGTCGCCTCGCGCTCGGCCCGGGTGCGGTCCCAGGCGGCGAGGGCCTGGGCTCCGGGGTCGCGCATCTCCTCGTAGAAGTGGGCCTGCTGGTCGCGCAGGAAGGCTCCGCGGGTCTTCTCGGCCTGCTGGTAGGCGCGGACGGCCTCGCGGTTGAAGTAGTAGTAGTGCAGGTACTCGTTCGGGATCGCGCCGAGGGACTGCAGCCAGTCGGTGCCGAAGAGCTTGCCCTCCTCGAAGGAGCCGAGCAGGTCGGGGTCGGCGAGCAGCCGGGGCAGCTCGTCGCGGCCCGCGATGTGCAGGCCGCGCACCCAGCCGAGGTGGTTGAGGCCGACGTAGTCGATCCACGCCTCCCCCGGGTCGGCGCCCAGCACCCGGGCGATACGGCGGCCGAGGCCGACCGGCGAGTCGCAGATGCCGATGACGTGGTCGCCGAGGTGGCGGGACATGGCCTCGGTGACCAGACCGGCCGGGTTGGTGAAGTTGATGACCCAGGCGTCCGGGGCGAGCCGGGCCACCCGACGGGCGATGTCCACGGCGACCGGGACCGTCCTGAGGCCGTAGGCGATGCCGCCCGCGCCGACCGTCTCCTGGCCGAGGACGCCTTCCGCGAGGGCGACGCGCTCGTCGTCCGCCCGCCCCTCCAGGCCGCCGACCCGGATCGCCGAGAACACGAAGTCGGCGCCGCGCAGGGCGTCGTCGAGGTCGGTCGTGGCGGTCACCGCGGGGGCGTCCTCGACGCGGGCGGCCTGCTCGGCGAGGACCCGGGTCACGGCGGACAGCCGGCCGGCGTCCAGGTCGTGCAGCACGACCTCGGTGACCCTGCCCTCGCCGCGGTCGCCCAGGAGGGCGCCGTACACGAGCGGCACGCGGAACCCGCCGCCGCCCAGAATCGTCAGCTTCACTCTTGCACCTTTCCTGCCTCGACCACCTCGACGCCCGCCTCCTCCAGGGAGGCGCGGGTCGCCGGGTCGGCCGGGGCGTTCGTGACCACCACGTCCAGGTCCTCGGGACCACAGACCTTCGCCATGCCCGTACCCGGGAACTTGGCGGCGTCGGCGAGCAGGACGACCTTGTCGCTGGCCTTGATCATGGCCCGCTTCACCGGCACCTCGACGACCGTCGTATCCATCACCTGCCCACCCGGACGCACTCCACTGGTGCCGAGGAAGAGCCAGTCGGCGTGGAGCTGGCGCAGGTTGTCCTCGGTGAGGAAACCGACCAGGGAGCGGTACTCGCGGCGGAGCATGCCACCGAGCAGCACCAGCTCGATGCCCTCGTCGTCGGCGAGCTCCTCGTAGACCACCAGGTTGCTGGTGATCACCGTGAGGCGGCGGCCGTGCAGCTGGCGGGCGAGCCGGAAGGCGGTGGTGCCGATGTCCAGCAGCACCGACTGGCCGTCGGCGACCATGGCGGCGGCGCGCTCGGCTATGGCGTCCTTCTCGGCCACGCGCACCTCGGCGACCTCGGCGAAGGGCTGGTCGCCCTCCTCCACGACGGCGCCGCCGTGCACACGCGTGAGCATGCCGTCCTCCTCGAGCTTGACCAGGTCGCGCCTGATCGTGGCGGGGCTCACACCCAGCTGCTCGGAGAGATCGGTCACGGACGCGGGGCCACCGGAGCGCAGGGCCCGCAGGATGAGTTGGTGTCGTCGTTCTGCCAGCACGGCGTGCACACTACTCGTCATCTTCAATCAAATCCATGCTCAGTTCTGCTCGGGTATTGACCAATCTCGCGGATCAGCGCACGATTCCCGTCATCGAAATTGACGAGTTTTGACGAGAGGCACTTCGCGTGGACGACGACAGGCCCGACGTGCTCCTGACCGGGCTGCTCTTCTACGACCTCGTCCTCACCGGGCTCGGGAAGCCGCCGACCCCGGGTGAGGAGATCTGGACGGCCGGCATGGGCTGCGGCCCCGGCGGCATCGCGAACCTCGCGGTGGCCGCGTCCCGCTTCGGTCTGCGCACCTCGCTCGCCGCGGTCTTCGGCGACGACTTCTACGGCGAGCACTGCCGGGACGTGCTGTGCGACCAGGAGGACATCGACCTCTCGCTCTCCCGCACCGCGGACGGCTGGCCCACCCCGGTCACCGTCTCGCTGGCCGCCGGTCACGACCGGGCCCTGGTCACCCACGGCCAGGAGCCTCCGTACTCGCAGGACGTGCTGATGGGCGACCCGCCCGAGGCGCGCACCGCCCTCGTGCATCTCGAGGCCGAGCCCCGCGAATGGCTCGCCAAGGCCGCCGCGAACGGCACGCAGATCTTCGCCGACGTCGGGTGGGACCCCACCCAGGAGTGGTCGAAGGACCTTCTGGACCAGCTGGCGCTGTGCCACGCCTTCGTCCCGAACGAGGCCGAGGCGATGGCCTACACCCGCACCGACAGCGCGGTCGCGGCCCTCGGCACGCTCTCCGAGCTGGTGCCGGTCGCGGTCGTCACCCGCGGCGGGGACGGCGCGGTGGCCGTCGACCAGACCACCGGCGAGTACGCCGAGGTGCCGGCCCTCGACGTCGACGTCCTGGACGCGACGGGCGCCGGAGACGTCTTCGGCGCGAGCTTCGTCGCCGCCTCCCTCGGCGGCTGGCCGCTGGAGGAACGGCTGCGCTTCGCCGTCCTCGCGGCCGGACTGTCCGTCCAGCACCACGGCGGCGCCCTCGCCGCCCCAGGCTGGTACGGCGTCGACCGCTGGTGGCGCTCGCTGACCGACCCCGGCCTGCGCAAGACGTACGGCTTCCTCGCGGACCGTCTGCCGGCGGACGTCGGGCCGCCGGTGCGCCACGCCCCGGTCACCCCGCCCCGGCAGCACTGACCCTCACAACGCCCCCACAGTCCAACGCCCCTCAGCACCACGAACAGGAACAACAGGAGTGACCCGTGGACCTTTCACGTAGAGGCTTCCTCCAGGCCGCCGCGCTGACCGCGGCCGCGTCCGGACTGACCGTCGCCTGCGGCGGCAGCTCCGGTTCGGGCGGCACCAAGAACGGCAAGAACCTCACCTTGTGGTACTGGGGCGGCGCGCTCAGCGACAAGGTGGTCGCGGAGGCGAAGACCCACTTCGCCTCGGCGGTCACGCTGACCACCGCGTCCATCGGCGGCGACTTCAAGCAGAAGCTCACCACCACCCTCGCCGCGGGCACCTCCGTGCCGGACATCACCGGCATCAAGGGCGAGGACATCGCGTCCTTCCTGCCCAACGCGAGCCGCTTCCTGGACCTGAACGACCTGGGCTTCAAGAAGCTCTCCTCCCAGTACCTGGGCTGGAAGACCAAGCTCGCCCAGACCAAGGACGGCAAGCAGATCGGCTTCCCGATCGACATAGGCCCCACCGCGCTCTTCTACCGCGAGGACTTCTTCGCCAAGGCCGGCGTGGACACCGACCCCGCCAAGGTCGCCGCGCTGGTCAAGACCTGGGACGACTACTTCCAGCTCGGCACCGAGCTGCAGAAGAAGAACCCCGGCACCTACCTGGTCAACAACATCAGCTCCGTGTTCAACATCGCGGTCGGTCAGGGCACCCAGCGGTTCATCGACAAGGACAACCACTTCATCGGCGACCAGGACCACATCCACGCGGCGTGGACCACGGCGATCCGCCCCTACACGCTGGGCATCGACGCCAAGATCAACGACCAGACCTGGAACGCCGCCGTCGGCAAGAACCTGCTCACCGAGCTCGGCGCGGCCTGGCACGCGCTGGACATCGAGCAGGCCGCCCCGCAGACCAAGGGCAAGTGGCGGGTGTGCGCCAACCCGGTCGGACCGGCCAACCAGGGCGGCTCCTATCTGGCCCTGCCCAAGCAGTGCCGCAACCCCGAAGAGGCGTTCAAGATCATCAGCTGGATCCTGAGCCCCACCAACGACGCCCGCGGCTTCACCGACGCCGCGATCTTCCCGGCCGCGCCGGCCGCCTACGCGATGCCCGCCATGACCGGCCCCGACGCCTTCTTCGGCGGACAGAAGATCATCGAGGTCTTCGGCCCGGCCGCCAAGGCCATCCCGGACAGCTACGAGGCGCCCGCCGACGCCGCCGTCATGGCCCCGTACATGACGGAGCTGACCAACATCGAGGCCAAGGGCAAGAAGCCCGACGACGCCTGGAAGGACGCGGTCAGCCAGGCCAAGCAGATCGCCCGGCGCCAGGGGGTGAACTGAGGTGACGTCACCTCCGGTCACCGGTCCCGCCGCGGTGCCGGAGCACCGCGGCGGGCCGGGCCCGGCCCGGTTCCGCCCGCGGCGCGCCACGCCCGCGGGCACCGCACGGCCCAAGCGGCGCGGACTGCTGAAGTACTGGCGGCAGTACCTGGCGATCTCGCCGTTCTACCTGATCTTCGCCGCGTTCTCCTTCTTCCCCGTCTTCTACTCGCTCTACCTGGCGTTCCAGCGCTGGGACGGCATGGGCACCATGCAGTTCGTGGGCCTGCAGCAGTTCCGGTTCCTGTGGGACGACCCGGTCTTCTGGCTCTCGATCCGCAACACCCTGGTGATCTGGGTGCTGTCCACCGTGCCGACGCTGCTGGGCGCCCTGGTGCTGGCGACGCTGCTGCACTCGGTGCGCCGCTTCAAGGGCTTCTACCGCATCGCGCTGTACGTGCCGAACGTGACCTCGATCGTCGCGGTGGCGATCTTCTTCGGCGCGGTGTTCAGCAACAACTTCGGCCTGGTCAACGCGATCCTGGGCACGGTCGGCATCTCGCCCGTGCCGTGGCTGAGCAACCCGTGGCTGATCAAGGTCGTCATCGCGCTGCTGATGACCTGGATGTGGACCGGCTACAACATGATCATCTACCTGGCCGGCCTCCAGGCGATCCCGACCTCGATCTACGAGGCCGCGAAGATGGACGGCGCGGGCCCCGTCCGCACCTTCTTCCAGATCACCGTCCCGATCATGCGGCCGATCATCCTGTTCACGGTCATCATCTCGACCATCAACGGCCTGCAGAGCTTCAGCGAACCGCAGGTCCTGTTCGCCAGCAACGCCGCCAACGCCAACCTCGGCGGCCCGGGCCAGGCGGGTCTGACCACGCTGCTGTACTTCTACCAGTCGGCCTTCCTCAACAACGACTACGGCTACGGCGCGGCCATCGTGTGGGCCTTCTTCCTGCTGATCGTCGTCCTCGTCGTCGTCAACTGGCGCATCACCACACGAGGGAGGAAGGGATGACCGCGGTGGACGACACCACGCACCGCGCCCCGCGCGCGAGGCGGCTGCGCCGCCCCAAGGGCCTGACCGCCCACATCGTCCTCATGCTCTCCGTCGTCATCTCGATCTTCCCGTTCCTGTGGACGATCGTCATGGCGACCAACACCACCCAGGACATCTACAAGAGCCCGCCGAAGCTGACCTTCGGCTCGCACCTGCTGGAGAACATCCGGCACGTGCTGCACACCATCGATTTCTTCGGGTCGATGTTCAACACGATCATCGTCGCCTGCGCGACCACCGTTCTGGTGCTGTTCGTCGACTCCCTGGCGGCCTTCACCTTCGCCAAGTTCGACTTCCCCGGGCGCAAGGTGCTCTTCGGCCTGCTGCTGCTGTTCATGATGCTGCCGCTGCAGCTGGCGATCCTGCCCCAGTTCATCCTGATGTCCAAGATCGGCTGGGTCGGCATGCTCAAGGCGCTGATCCCGCCCGCGCTCGCCAACGCCTTCGGCATCTTCTGGCTGCGCCAGTACATCGAGAACGGCGTGCCCGACGAACTGCTCGACGCCGCCCGCATCGACGGCGCCGGGTTCTTCCGCCAGTACTGGAACATCGCGCTGCCGATGATCAGGCCCGCCCTGTCCTTCCTGGCCATCTACGCCTTCGTGGGTGCCTGGAACGACTACGTCTGGCCGCTGGTCGTGCTCACCAACCCCGCCCACGTGACGCTGCAGGTGGAGCTCGCCCAGCTCAACGTCGGCCACACCACCGACTACAGCATGGTCATGGCCGGAGTGCTGATGGCCGCGCTGCCGCTGGTCGTGGTGTTCGCCGTCTTCGCCCGCGGGTTCATCGCGGGCGCCACCGAGGGAGCCGTCCAGGGCACCTGAGCCGGTGCCGTGAGAAAGGGGGTGGGCGGTGACGTACGCGATCGGCGGACGCGGCCGGGTGCTCGTGGTGGGCATGGACGGTCTGCGCTACGACCTGCTGGCCGGTTCGCCGGAGGCTGCGCCCGTGCTGCACGCCCTGATGGCCACGGGCGCCCATGGCAGCAGCCTGCTGCCCTACGGCGAGGTGGACGGCCAGGCCCCTGACGGGCCGTCCACCAGCATGGCCTACACCGACTCCGGGCCCGGCTGGTCGAGCGTGCTGACCGGGGTGTGGCCCGACCGGCACGGCGTGCGCGGCAACGACTTCGCCGGCGCCGACTACGCCCGCTACCCCGACTTCCTGACCCGGGCCGTCACGGCCCGGCGCCGGCTGCGCACCGCCGCCGTGGTGTCCTGGCCGGAGCTGATCCGGCGCGGCACCCTGGGCCCGGCCATCGGCCGCCGGGTCCGCTACGACGGCGAGTCGGACGGCTACGCCACCGCGGACCGCCTCGTCGCCCGCACCGCGGTGCGCTGGCTCACCCAGGACGACCCCGACGCCGTGTTCGTGTACTTCGGCGCCACCGACGAGGCCGCCCATGCCACGGGCCCGCACAGCCTCGCCTACGAACAGGCCCTGCTCACCCAGGACATCCACCTCGGGTGGCTGCTGGCCGCCATCGAGACCAGACGAGCCGACCCCGCCCGCGCCCGGGAGCGCTGGACGGTCCTGGTCACCACGGACCACGGGCACCTCGACACCGGCGGCCACGGCGGCGACACCCGTGCCGAGCGCGAGGTGTTCGTCGTCCTCGCCGAGCCCGGCATGCCCGGCGGCACCCGGCTCGACACACCCCGCCTCGTCGACATCGCCCCCACCGTCCTGGACCGGCTCGGCGTCCCCGTCGACCCCGCCTGGGGCCTTGAGGGCCGGGTCCTGCACGGCCACGGCCACTCCTGCCACACCTCGAACTCCCCCCTCCCACCCCCGACTTCGGAAC
>NZ_WVUG01000540.1 GCF_017614965.1 Streptomyces griseorubiginosus
CGCGGGGGCCGGTGCTCTCGGGCTGTTCGGTTTCGGCGGGCTCGCGCGGGGGCGGACCGGGCGGGCCTGGGTGCTCGGTCTGTTCGGGCGGTACCGGGGGACGGTCCGGCGTACCGGGCTGTTGTGGGTCAACCCGCTGCTGCTGCGCCGCCGGGTGGATGTACGGCTGCGGCACTGGCGGAGCGAGCCGATGCCGGCGGCCGACGGGAACGGGGTCGCGCTCAGGGTGGCCGTGCTGGTGGTGTGGCGGGTGCGGGACACCGCACGGGCCGTGCTGGGTGTCGAGGACCACGAGACCTATCTGCGCGAGTGCGTGGAGGCGGGGCTCGCGCGGGTGCCGGTGGAGATGCCGGGCGGCACGCGGGGCTCGGCCGAGGCGGCCGGTGACACGCTGACCCGGCTGGTCGCGGCGGACGCGGCACCGGTCGGGCTCGAGGTGTTCTCCGTCCGGCCGGTGCGCACCGAGTACGCGCCCGAGGTCGCCGCCGCGATGAACCGCCGCCGGATCGCCGCGCTGGACGCACAGCAGCGGGCCGGCATGCTCGCCTCGGTCGTCGACTCGGTGGAGGACACGGTGACCCGGCTGACCGTGCGGGGGCTGGTGGAGCTGGACGACTACGAACGCAAGGCCCTGGTGAAGGACCTCACGGTGGCGTTCTGCGCGGGGCGCGGGGACCAGGGGCCGTGACCGGTCGGGCCGGACCCAGGGGAGGTAACCCAGTCCAGCATTGGTATGGACATGCTCAAGGTGCGGCAATAATCTGGGACTTGGTCTAGACCTGCACCTCTCACGGAACTTCCCCCACGTCTCCAGGAGCGGCAGCATGCGCGGAAAGACCAAGTGGTACGCCGCCGCGCTCGGGCTCACCACGGCCGGGGCCTTCGTGCTCTCGGCCGGCAGCGCGAGCAGCCACGGCTACACCGACCTCCCCATCAGCAGGCAGAAGCTCTGCGCCAACGGCACGGTGACGAACTGCGGCGATATCCAGTACGAGCCGCAGAGCGTCGAGGGTCCCAAGGGCTTCCCGGCCGCGGGACCCGCCGACGGTTCCATCTGTTCCGGCGGCAACGCCCGCTTCTCGCAGCTCGACAAGCCGAAGACCCCCTCCGGCGGAGCCTGGCCCACCACCCGGGTGACGGGCGGTCAGAGCTACACCTTCCGCTGGCAGTTCACGGCCATGCACGCCACGACGGACTTCAAGTACTACGTCACCCGGCAGGGCTGGAACCAGAACCACAACCTGGCCCGCTCCGACCTCAACACCACCCCCTTCCTCACCGTCCCCTACAACGGTCAGCGCCCCCCGGCCACGCTCTCCCACAGCGGCACCCTGCCGTCCGGGCTCAGCGGTCACCATGTGATCGTCGCCGTCTGGACGATCGCGGACACCGGCAACGCGTTCTACGCCTGCTCGGACGTCACGTTCTGAGGTTCTCTTGAGTCCGTGGCCCGGCCGGCGTGGGTAGGTTCCTGCCACGCCGGCCGAACGGGGCCGGCGTACGACCTCGGGGGATGCCATGGAAGCGTTCTTCTACCTCGTGCCCGGGCTCATGATCGCCTTCGCGGTCACCGCCCTGGTCGCACTGCTCCGCCGCGCCCGGCACATCAGCAGCGCCTGGAACAGCGGGCTCACCGCCGAGGCGCGGTGCCTGAACACCTACACCACGACCAGCGGGGGCGGTGAGACCTCCGTGAGCACGACACTGCACCACGTCTACGAGTTCACGACCCGCGAGGGCCGTCCCGTCCGCTTCGAGGAGAGCGACGGGCCGAGCACGATCGTCACCGGTGACGTCGTCATGGTGCGCTACGCGGCCGAGCATCCGGAGCGGGCCACGGCGAAGCCGCCCGCACCCGGGCGGCTCATGGCGGAACAGGGCTGTCTGCTGGCCTTCTTCGGTGTGTTCATCGCCTTCTGTGTCGGGTTCATGGTCGTCGTGCATCTGGGCTTCAGCATCATCGACGAGGTCATGCCGTAGCGCTCCACATCTGACGGACCGTCAACTACCCTGCGGCTCCATGGACTCCAGGAGGCGCACGGTCGCGGAGCTGGTGGCCGGGCGGTGGGGCGACCACCGTCCGGGGCTGTGGTTCGAGGACCAGGTGCTCACCCATCACGAGGTGGCGGCCGGTGCCGCCGCCCGTGCGGCCCTGCTGGCGGACCTCCTGCCGCCCGGCGCGGAGCCGCATGTGGGCGTGCTGCTCGACAACACCCCCGAATACCCGCTGTGGTTGAGCGCGGCGGCCCTCGCGGGAGCGGCCGTCGCCGGGATCAACCCCACCCGCCGCGGCCCCGAGCTGGCCCGGGACATCCTGCACACCGAGTGCCGTCTCCTGGTCACCAGCCACACCCACCTCCCGCTCCTCAAGGACCTCGAACTCCCCAAGGTGCGCCTGCTGTCGACCGACACAGTGGAGTACGCCGACCTGCTCGCGCCGTACTCGGGTGCCGTGCCGGACGCCTCCCGGGCCACGCCCGACGACCGTCTGCTGCTGTACTTCACCTCGGGTTCGACGGGCGCCCCCAAGGCGGCGATCTGCAGTCAGGGCCGGCTGGCCGCCGCCGGGGCTTCGCTGGTCGGGCAGTTCGGGGTGCGGCGCGAGGACGTGCACTACGTCTGCATGCCGATGTTCCACGGCAACGCGGTGATCGCCGACTGGGCGCCCGCGCTGGCGGCCGGGGCGGGGGTGGCGCTCAGGCGGCGGTTCTCGGCGTCCGGGTTCCTGGCGGACGTACGGGGGTTCGGGGCGACGTACTTCACCTATGTGGGCCGGGCCGTGCAGTACATCCTGGCCACCGAGGAGCGTGCCGACGACGCCGACAACCCGCTGCGGCTCGGCTTCGGCACCGAGGCGGGGGCGGTGGACGCGGCGGCCTTCCGGCGGCGGTTCGGGGTGCGGCTGGTGGAGGGGTACGGCTCCTCGGAGGG
>NZ_WVUG01000541.1 GCF_017614965.1 Streptomyces griseorubiginosus
ACAACCGACGGCATCCGCGACCTCCCGGGGAACGACGACCCGACAGGCCACCACTCCCACGGAACCAACACTCCTACCCCTGACCAGCGGAAACGCGTCGATCACGTCCGGAAAGACAACACCTTCTCAGCCTTAAGCCCTGCGCAGTCAGTATCGCTGCGCACGGCTGTGGCGACGAGCAGGCCGTCGACGAATTCGCGGATACCTCATACGGTCGGCCTGCCCACGCGAGTAACGTGAGCATGACATGACCGTCGCGTCGGTAAGAGCTGTAGCCAGCACTGCCGGTAACTTCTGGCCCGGTCACCGAAGAGTGCGGGTAGCCCGCCATCGAAGGGACATCTCACATGCTCAGGAACAGAAGATTAAGCCTGACCGTCGGAGCCTTCGCGCTCGGCGCGGGGTTCGTCCTGCAATCCGTCGCCCTCACACCGGCCGCCGTTGCGGCACCGGCAAGGGCGGCCACAACTTACTCCTGCACGTACAGGATCGACCCCGACACCATCTACCTGTACGCCGGGTGGAGCAACACACTTACGACCAACACCAAATACGGCCAGGCGAACGACCGGGTCAAAGAGGTTCAGTGCCTGCTCACTCAGTGGGCCGACGACCGCGGTTCCAGCTTCAGCCCCAAGGGCGTCGACGGGCAGTTCGGCAGCAACACCAAGGCCGCCGTCATCAACGCCCAGAAACTGTGCTTCCCACACGACTCCACCCAGTGGGACGGCGAAGTCGGCTCAAACACGTGGCCCTGCCTACGCCTCTACTGGTAGACGATCGGTCCGGGCGGCGGTCCGGCGCCCGACGACTTGCACCGACCGACCACTCCACCGCCCAGGTCCTGCTGCGACGAGGGCCATTGCTGCCCGGCTTCGCAGGATTCGTGGCATCACGCCACACGGACATCAAGGAAACGGTCATCCGGGGCGACGTCCACACGGTCGAGGAGATCTGCACCCCGAAGTACGCGGCGGCCTGGGCCCCGATCGGGCTCAAGCAGACGGTGTCGACGCGGGCGTCACTCAGCCGGGTCGGCGTCGGCCGGTGACGCGGTCTCGGTGCGTACGACCCTGACGGACTGCCGGGCCAGCACCTGGCCGTCACCGACGGGCGGCAGCAGGATGACCTCCAGATCGGCCATGGTGGTCTCCTCCCCGGGCCGGCCCGCGGGCACCCGCAACTGCACGTGGTAGTCGCGGCCCGGGTCGAGGGCGGTTCCGGCGCCGGCCTCGACGGGGTACTCGACGGTGTCGGGGCCGGTCGGGTAGCCGAGGTCGGTCACCTCCTCGACGGTCGGGATGACCTGTCTGAAGCTCCGCACCTGCCCGCCCGCCGCCGTGATCCGCAGCGCGAGTTCGCGGCCCGGCGTACCGGACAGTCTCTCGACGATCTTGATCAGGTCCTCTGCCAGGTCCTCGGCGGGGCGGACGACGATGTCCACGCTGCCTCTCAGCGTGGTGGAGGCGATGGAACGCAGCTGGCGCACGGACCAGTTGCGGCCGATGCCGCGGACGTGGCACGGGAAGCGCTCGGCGTAGGAGGTGAGAGCAGCGGCGAATTCCTGGGAGCTTTCGGCGTCCGCCCGCATGTCCGTGAGCAGGATCGCGCAGCGCGCCGCCTCGGGGCGGGCGGAGAACAGCCGGTCGGCCAGGCGCAGCCGCGGCCCAGGGCCGCCGCCTCGATCGGCCTCAGACGGGCCAGCGCGGCGCGTGCCTCGGCCTTCGTGACCGCGTTGGCCGTCACCAGCCGCAACGAGTCGGGATAGAGCGTCTGCGCATACGCGGAGCCCGCCACCACCGCGAACGAGACGCCGTCGTCGAGGGACTCGATCGCGGCGGCGACAGCGGTCTTGACGGCGTCGAAGTCCTCCTCGGGTAGTCCCGTGGACATCCCGAGCAGGAACACGACCGCCGGCGAGGTGCCCGTCTCGACGGCCGCGCGGGTGGGTGTCGTGTCCGTCACCGTGACGATCAGGTTGAACTCCGTCGCCTCCGCGGCCAGGTTCCCGAGGTGGTACGTGGACAGCTCGACCCCCGGTGGAACGGTGGCGCCGCGTGGTACGTCGGCCGGGTGTGGACCGGTGGAGTCCGTGACGCGGTCCACCGGGGCTGTCCGGTCCGGGTGCATGTCGGGGGCACGCCCTTCGCGCAGCGCCCTGAGCTGGTCGGCGACGGATCCCGCGAAGCCCGGACGCTCGGCGGGATCCTTGGCCAGCAGCCGGGCCACCAGCCGGCCGATCCCGTCCGGAAGGTCCGCGCGCACAGAGCCCAAGGGCGGGGGTGGCGTATGTATGTGACGGAGCATCACGGCCCGGAAGTCCCCGTCCGCCGGGAACGGCGTCCGCCCGGTCAGCAGCACGAACAGCACACAGCCCAGGGCATACAGATCGGCACGCCCGTCGACCCGCTCCCCCAGACACTGCTCGGGCGCCATGTAGGCGGGCGTGCCGATGGCCGTGCCCTCCTGGGTGAGGTCGGAGTCGGCCTCGACGACTCCCGGGATACCGAAGTCGCAGACCTTGACCCGGTCTCCGGCCAGCAGCATGAGGTTGGCGGGCTTGATGTCACGGTGGACGACGTCCGCCCGGTGCGCGCACGAGAGCGCGTCGGCGACCTGCGCGGCCAGGTCCAGCGCCCTGTGCACCGGCAGGCCCGACGGGTGCTCGCGCATCACCTCGCCCAGGTTCCGGCCGTCCAGCAGCTCCATCACCAGGAACGGCTGACCGGCGTGCGTCCCGTAGTCGAAGACTTGCGCGATACCCGGATGCTGCAACCGGGCGGTCACCCGCGCCTCCCGACGGAACCGCTCCATGTGCGGACCGCCCGCCGCCAGATGCGCCGGCAGGAACTTGATCGCGACGCGGCGGCCCAGCACCGGATCGACGGCCCGCCACACCTCCCCCATGC
>NZ_WVUG01000542.1 GCF_017614965.1 Streptomyces griseorubiginosus
ACCCCCGCCCCGCACCCCATGGGCGGAGCCGCCCGGTTCGCCGTCGGGGCGCTCGCCCTCGCCGGGACCGCATGGGCAGTGCGGGCGATATGGGAGATACGGCTGGCCGTGACCGGGGAGCCCGCGTCCGGGCCGCCGGATCAGGGGGATGGGGTGCATCGGCCGCTGACCGGGCTGGAGAACCAGTACCACCTGATCGTCTCGGTCTGCGGGGTCGCCGTGGTCATCTGCGCGGTGGCGTTCCTCGGATGGCTGGGGCGCGCGCGGGACAACGCCCGTGAGCTGTCCGGGAAGCGGCCCCGCTACTCCGGGCTGTGGGTCTTCCTCGGCTGGGTCGTCCCGGTCGTCAACCTCTGGTTCCCGCGCGGCATCGTCGCGGAGGTCCACCGCGACAGCGCGCCCGGCGAGCGGCTGCCGCGGTCCGTGAACGTGTGGTGGGTGCTCTGGCTGATCGGGCTGTTCAGCGGCGTCGGACTGATGTCCGCCGACTCCACCGACCAGATCATCGCCCGCGCCTACGCGAACGTCGGGACGCTCCTGGTGTCCGACGCCGCCATCGTGGGCGCGGCCGTCGCCGGAATCTTCGTCGTCCGCGCCCTCAGCCGGAACTTCAGCTCACGCAGATCAGGTTGAGCACGCACAGGCCCGACGGGGACGTCGAGGCCGTGCTGGTGCCGGTGCCCGTGCTGCTGCTCGTGCCTGTGCCGGAGGACTGGGACGACGTTCCGGACGCACCGGTGTCACCGGCCGACGTGGACGACGTGGACGACGTTGAGGACGTAGAAGAGGAAGACGACGAAGTCGATGAAGACGACGTCGACTGGTCCGACTTCGCGCTCGTACCACCCGTGGTCGTCGTCGATGACGTGTTCGCCGTCCGCGGCTGCGTGGCCGTCGAGGACGCGTGCGACGTGGAGGCGCTGTACGGCGCGGTGTGCGCCGAGTCGGTGTGCGCCGCGGTCGGCGTGGTGCGGCGGTGCTTGCCGCCGGTCGTGGCGGGACGGGAGGAGTCGCCGCGTGAGGTGTGGAGCGCGGTCGGGGAGGCGGGGGTGTCCGTCGGTTCCACCGCGGGCTGCTCCTCCGTGCCCATGCTCGTGAGGTCGGGGCCCGCCGAGGCCTGACTGTGGTCGCCGGAGCCGCGGTCCATCGAGGCGACCGTCAGGCCGCCGCCGACGAGTGCGACGGCGGTCGCCACCACCGCGCGGCGCTGGTTCTTCTTCCAGCGCGCCCGCTGGCGGCGGCGTGCCGCCCTGCCCGCCGGGGCGGACGGCACATCCTCCAGGTCCTCCGCCATGTCCTCGGGCATGTCCTCGGGTTCGGCGAGTTCGGCGGACGGCCCGGGGGCCGGTTCCGGCCAGTTCGCCGGTGTGGCGAGGGCCGGGGCCGTCCGGCCCGCCCCGGTCACGGGCGCGATGTCGGGCGCATAGGCACCGCAACCGGGGCACACCAGAGCGCCGTTGAGGTGCCGGCGGCACGAGGAGCAGTAGTCCATCCGCTGTTTACCTGACCATTCGCACGAGGGATCGAACGGCCAGCAACGCTAACGAGGGATTCGAAAGAGTCTATGGAGTCCTTGTGGGGCTCCTGCACGGATTCGGCGCTGAAGTTCCAGACGGTGCCGGAAGTGCGCCCGTACCGACCCTTCAGCCCCGGGTGAACCGCTCGAACGCGTGGCTGAAGTACCACGTGTCCTGCGCGATCCCGGAGCAGGAGTTGGCGCCCGCCGTGCCCACGCAGCCGCCGTTGTCCCGCTGGAGCGCCCAGAAGGAGAGGGTGTTGATGCCCCGCGCCGCGGCCCAGCGCTCCACCGTCACCGCGTCCTGCGTGGTGAACGTCTCCTCGGGGCCGAAGTCGTCGATGCCGGGCATCTCCGTGACACCGATGCGGTGCCACAGCCGGGCAGGGTCCGACTTCGGGTACAGCGCGGTGAGTTGGGTGTGCAGGCCGGTCGCGGCCGTCACGGTGTCGGCGGCCATGTCGTGCGTGGCGCCGTCCCAGTAGTCGAACGTCATGATGTTCACGACGTCCACACGGGCGTGGTTGTCGACGGCGTTCTGCAGCAACGCGACGCCGCTGGGCGCGAGTCCGGTGTTCGTCGTGGGGAGCGTGTACGAGAACTGCACCTGCCGTCCCGTGTGCGCCGCCCAGCGCTGCACCTGCGCGATCGCCTTGTTGCGGCGGTCGATCCCGGCCGCGTTGGTGATCGAGTCGGCCTCGACGTCGAGGTCGATGCGGGTGATGCCGTACGTCGTCACCAGGCTCTCGTAGACCTTGGCGATGGAGTCGACGTCCGTGCAGCTGTCCGCGAGTTCGGTGTTCGTGGTGTCGGCGCCGTAGCCGCCGAACGAGGGGATGACGTTGCCGCCGCGCGCCTGGATGGCCGCGATGTCCGCGCCGAAGGTGGACTTGGAGATGGGCTGGGTGGTGTCGCCGTTCCAGTACGCGGTGCAGGAAGCGGGCTTGTCCGTCTGGAGGAAGGCCATGGTCAGGTACTTGTTGCCGGAGGCGGCGGCCAGCGCGGCCGGGCTGTCGCCGGTCCAGGCCTCGAAGTAGGGAGCCGCCACCTGGGCGGGCAGGGGCCGTACGGGATGGGCGGGCGCCTGCTCGGCCGCGAGCGCGCCACCTCCTCCGAGGGCGACGAGACCGGCCGCAAGGCCGGTCACCGAGATGCAGGACAGCAGCGCACGCAGCGCGCGGGGTCGTCTCATGGCGACCCATAGTTGGACTAGACCATTCCACTGTCAAGGTTCTTTACAGTTGCCTGACCAACCGTTCCACCGCGGCGTGCCATAAGCGGGCGGGGAGATTCCGTGGGTATTCGCGAAAAGACATTCAGATGTCTTGACCCGACCTTCACAGCGCCGTTGGCTTCTCAGTCACCGTGGCCCGCTCCCCTC
>NZ_WVUG01000543.1 GCF_017614965.1 Streptomyces griseorubiginosus
GGTGCGCACCCTCGCCCCCTCCATGACCCGCTCCATGCAGCGCGTCGCCGAGGCGGTCGCGAGCGACCCGGCGGGCTGCGCGGCCCTCACGGTCACCGGACTCGCCGAACTCACCGGCACGAGCGAGGCGACGGTCGTCCGCACCGCCCGGCTGCTCGGCTATCCCGGGTACCGGGATCTGCGCCTCGCCCTCGCGGGGCTCGCCGCCCAGCAGCAGTCGGGGCGGGCACCCGCCATCACCACGGACATAGCGGTCGACGACCCGATCGCGGACGTGGTCGCGAAACTCGCCTATGACGAGCAGCAGACCCTCGCCGACACGGCGGCCGGCCTGGACACCGTGCAGTTGGGGGCGGCGGTGGCGGCCACGACGGCGGCACGGCGGATCGACGTGTACGGGGTGGGGGCCTCGGGACTCGTCGCGCAGGACCTCGTGCAGAAGCTGCTGCGGATCGGGCTGATAGCCCACGCGCACAGCGATCCGCACCTCGCGGTGACCAACGCCGTGCAGCTGCGCGGAGGTGACGTGGCCATCGCGATCACGCACTCCGGCTCCACGGGGGACGTCATCGAGCCACTGCGCGTGGCCTTCGAGCACGGGGCGACGACGGTGGCGATCACGGGGCGCCCCGACGGGCCGGTCGCCCAGTACGCCGACCACGTGCTGACCACTTCCACCGCCCGGGAGAGCGAGCTGCGGCCGGCGGCGATGTCCTCCCGGACCAGTCAACTGCTGGTCGTGGACTGTCTGTTCGTGGGGGTGGCGCAGCGGACCTACGAGACGGCGGCGCCCGCGCTGGCCTCCTCCTACGAGGCGCTCGCCCACCGGCACCGGCGGTAGACCCGCACGACCCCAGCTCAGGAACTCGCACTTCACGAAAGAGCCGCCCCCATGACCTCCACCTCCAACCCACGTGATCTCCGCGCCGAGTTGGAATCGCTGACCACCGAGGCCTTCCGTCCGGATCTCGCCGACATCGACCGGCTGCCCACCCTCGACATCGCCCGGCTGATGAACGGGGAGGACACGAGCGTCCCCGCCGCCGTGGCCGAGCGGCTGCCCGAGATCGCCGCCGCCATCGACGCGATCGCCGAGCGGATGGGCCGGGGCGGGCGGCTGGTCTACGCCGGGGCCGGGACCGCCGGGCGGCTCGGCGTGCTGGACGCCTCCGAGTGCCCGCCGACCTTCAACACCCGGCCCGAGCAGGTCGTGGGGCTCGTCGCCGGCGGACCGGCCGCGATGGTCACGTCCGTGGAGGGCGCCGAGGACTCCGCCGAACTCGCCCGTGCCGACCTGGACGCCCTCGCCCTCACCCCGGCCGACACCGTCGTCGGCGTCTCCGCCTCCGGGCGCACGCCCTACGCGATCGCCGCCGTGGAGCACGCGCGTGCGCTGGGCGCCCTGACCGTGGGCCTGGCCTGCAACGCCGACAGCGCGCTCGCGGCGGCCGCCGAGCACGGCATCGAGGTCGTCGTCGGCCCGGAGCTGCTGACCGGCTCCACCCGTCTGAAGGCCGGCACGGCGCAGAAGCTGGTGCTGAACATGCTGTCGACGATCACGATGATCCGGCTCGGCAAGACGTACGGGAACCTGATGGTCGACGTCCGCGCCTCCAACGACAAGCTGCGGGCCCGTTCCCGCCGTATCGTCGCCCTCGCCACCGGCGCCCCGGACGACGAGATCGAGCGGGCCCTCGCGGCCACCGACGGCGAGGTGAAGAACGCGATCCTCACCGTGCTGGCCGGTGTCGACGGCCCGACGGCTGCCCGCCTTCTGGAGGAGTCCGGCGGACATCTGCGTGCCGCGCTGGCGGCGGCACCCCGCTGACCAGCACGCTCGGGGGGTGCCGACGCACCCGCCGGGGCTGTGACGCTCATCCGCACCAGAGAAGCGAATACCGCCAGAACAGCCGCCGCCGAAGCCGGACGCCGGGGAGGATACGGCCTGCCTCTCGGGCGATCTCGGTGTAGGTGACAGCGGCGGGGCGGGTGATGGCGGTCATGGAGGCGGGCCGGGGAGCGGGACGGCCGCCGTTCTTCACCCAACCGACGAGCAGGTTGAGAGGAACGGAGACGAGACCGAGGAGATGATCGACAAGGGCCTCCTCCCGAGCGAGCCCGATGACCACGAGTGTGCCGCCGGGTGCGAGGTGCCGACGGAATCGGGTGAGAGTCTCCGCGAGCGGGAGATGGTGGAGGACGGCGACGCAGGTGATGACGTCGTAGGGGCCGGGGGGAATCCCGTCGGAGGCGTCGGCGACGGTGAACGTGACGGCATCGCCCGAATCGCTCAGCTCCCGTGCCCTGGCGACGATCTCCGGATCCGAGTCGATGCCGTGCACCTCCGCCGCCCGCCTCGCGAGCAGCCGCGCCAGATCGCCGGTACCGCACCCGACGTCCAGGGCACGGCCGAAGCGGCGGGGCAGTTGGCGCAGCAGCCAGGCGTGGTAGTGGGCGTTGTGGTCCCAGGGGTGGGTGGCGTTGAAGCGGGCGAGGGCGTCGAGGACGCGGGGTGGGAAGATCTTCACGGCCCGAAGTCAACAGGACCACCACCCCCTCCGGCTGAAGCACACTGATACGCATGAACCACGCCCAGCTCACCGCCCTAGGCCGTGCTCTTCGTGTTCTCGGGGAGCATGGGGAGGCACTCGGTGCCGACACGCCCGATGCCAAGCTGCACGAGGTCAAGGCCGATCTCCGGCGTGCTCTGGATCTGCTCGACGAGAGCGTGGCCGGTGCCGCGCCCGCCACCCGGTGCCCCGAGCACCCCACCGGCCCCGTCGACGAGAGCGCGCCCGACCTGTGCCTGCTCTGCGAGACCCGGCGCCGGGCGGCCCGCCGCGC
>NZ_WVUG01000544.1 GCF_017614965.1 Streptomyces griseorubiginosus
ACCCCGGCCGGACGCGCCCACCCCGCGAAGCCCCGCCTCGGTCAGCGCTCCCGTCGGTCGCCGGCAGGATCACCGCGCCGGCGCGTGTCCGTGCAGCGAGTGGCCGACCAGCCGGAAGGTTTCCCGGGCTGAGCGACGGTCTGATCATTGACCAGATGGGCGCCGACCAGTCGGGTGACCCGCCCCCCGCCGGGGGTGTCGGCGATCGTGTGCCCGAATGCGGCCGTTCGGGTGGTGAGGAGCAGACCGGTGGCCGCCGTGGGCCAGGCCGCAGGCGACGGCGATCGCTCCGAAGGAGACCCCGGCTTCCTGTCGAACATATGTTCCCATCCGGATGGGCGCCCACCACCCGCGCGCCGAGCCGGGAGCCCCCGCACAAGGCAGGAGCCCCGCCGCCTTGCGGCGCGGGGCTCCTTGGGTACTGCTATCTGTTCCGGATCAAAGCACCAGGCTCCGAGACCGAATGATCAGACGGGGGTGACGTTCTCCGCCTGCGGGCCCTTCGGGCCCTGGGTCACGTCGAAGGAGACCTGCTGGTTCTCCTCCAGCGAACGGAAGCCGCTCGCGTTGATCGCGGAGTAGTGAACGAAGACGTCGGGGCCGCCGCCTTCCTGGGCGATGAAGCCAAAGCCCTTTTCGGCGTTGAACCACTTCACGGTTCCGGTAGCCATAAGCCCTCCTTGGGCCCAAAGGGTTGCCCTGCTCCAGAACCCTGCAAGTGTGAAAACAAGTGCCGCACAACTGCATACGTCTGAAAACGACGAGAGCCCGCGGTTACATGCTCCGCAGGCTCTGTACTGCAAGGAAACCAAACTGCAACTTGCGGCGAGCCTAGCACGCGGGCAGCCGAAAGCAATAGAGGGCAAGATCACGTCACCCGGATGTTTGAAAGATCCGAGAGTGGTTGACACCGGGGCCGAAGTCTGGAGCGTACCCCATAGGGTCTAGCCTCGCGATGTGGACAATTCTCGCACCCGGCCGCGCGTCGGCCACATCCAGTTCCTGAACTGCCTGCCCCTGTACTGGGGGCTCGCGAGAACGGGCACGCTCCTCGACTTCGAGCTCACCAAGGACACCCCGGAGAAGCTCAGCGAGCAGCTGGTGCATGGAGACCTCGACATCGGGCCCATCACCCTCGTCGAGTTCCTCAAGAACGCGGACGACCTGGTCGCCTTCCCCGACATCGCCGTCGGCTGCGACGGCCCGGTCATGTCCTGCGTCATCGTCTCGCAGGTCCCGCTGGACCAGCTCGACGGCCGTCGGGTCGCCCTCGGGTCGACCTCGCGCACCTCGGTCCGCCTGGCCCAGCTCCTCCTCGCCGACCGCTACGGCGTCCGGCCCGACTACTACACCTGCCCGCCCGACCTGAGCCTGATGATGCAGGAGGCCGAGGCGGCCGTACTGATCGGGGACGCGGCGCTGCGCGCCAACCTCCTCGACGGCCCGAAGTACGGCCTGGCCGTGCACGACCTCGGGAGCCTGTGGAAGGAGTGGACCGGCCTGCCGTTCGTCTTCGCGGTGTGGGCGGCCCGGCGCGACTACCTGGAGCGCGAACCGGTCATCACCCGCCGCGTCCACGAGGCCTTCCTCGACTCCCGCAACCTCTCCCTCGAGGAGGTCGGCAAGGTCGCCGAACAGGCGGCCCGCTGGGAGGCCTACGACCAGAAGGTCCTGGAGCGCTACTTCACCACCCTCGACTTCCGCTTCGGCGGCCCCCAGCTGGCGGCCGTCGCCGAGTTCGCCCGGCGCGTCGGGCCGACGACCGGGTTTCCGGCGGACGTGAAGGTGGAGCTGCTCCAGCCGTAATCACTACGCTGCTGCACACCAGGCGTACCGGGGGAGCGTGACGCCGGCGTACAGGGGGAGAGTGACGCCATGCAGCCGCTCGGAGTCGACGAGCCGACCGTCGTCGGGCCCTACCGGCTGCTGGGCCGGCTCGGCTCCGGCGGCATGGGCCGGGTCTACCTGGGCCGCAGCGCCGGGGGCCGCACGGTCGCGGTCAAGATCGTGCACCCCCACTTCGCGCTCGACGAGGAGTTCCGCGCCCGCTTCCGCCGCGAGGTGGACGCGGCACGGCGGGTCGGCGGCGCGTGGACGGCCCCCGTCCTCGACGCCGACCCCGAGGCGCCCGTGCCCTGGGTCGCCACCGGCTACGCGGCGGGCCCCTCGCTCGCGACGGCGGTCGCGGACGCCGGTCCGCTGCCCGCCCATTCGGTACGAGCGCTGGGCGCGGGCCTCGCGGAGGCGCTGGCGGCGGTGCACGAACTGGGCCTGGTGCACCGGGACGTGAAGCCGTCCAACGTCCTTCTCACCCTGGACGGGCCCCTGTTGATCGACTTCGGCATCGCCCGCGCCACGGACGGCACCGCGTCCCTCACCTCCACCGGCGTCTCCATCGGCTCGCCCGGCTACATGTCCCCGGAGCAGATCCTCGGCAAGGGCGCGACCGGCGCGGCCGACGTCTTCTCCCTCGGCGCGGTGCTGGCGTTCGCGGCGACGGGTGAGCCGCCGTTCCCCGGCGACTCGTCGGCCGCGCTCCTGTACAAGGTCGTCCACGAGCAGCCCGAACTCGGCTCCCTGAGCGGTGAGTTGCGGGAGGTCACGGAGGCGTGCCTGGCCAAGGACCCGGCCGCGCGTCCCACCCCCGCCGACCTCGCCCGGCGGCTGGCCCCCGAGGGGGCGGCGCGGCTGGTGGCGGGCGGGTGGCTGCCGGGAGCGTTGGTGGAGCAGGTGAGCCGGAGCGCCGTACGGCTGCTGAATCTCGAGGCAGCGGAGACGGGGGAGGCCGCTTCGGGGCCGGTGGGGTTCAGCAGGCCTTCGGT
>NZ_WVUG01000545.1 GCF_017614965.1 Streptomyces griseorubiginosus
GGGCACGGGGGCGTAGCGGCCACGCGGCGGGGCGTGGTCGACCTCCTCGGCGCTGCGGCCGATCATCGTGCGCCGGGCGTGGGCCGCCTCGGCGGGAGGTTCGGCGAAGCCCTCGGGGACGCCCGCCGCCTCGTCCTCGGCGTCCTCGGCGTCCTCCGCCTCTTCCGTGTCGGCGGCGTCCTCCGCGTCCTCTGCGTCCTCGGCCACCGGATCGAGTGACGGCGGCGGCACCTCGGTGTCGAAGACGGACGCCAGGCCGGGCGCCGGCTCGTCGTCCGCGTCCGGCGTGGTCTCGTGGTCGTCGGTGACCGCGGCCTGCGGCCTCTGCGTGGCCGGCGGCTCGGGCTGCTCGGACCCTTCGGGCTCCTCCGTCGCCGCCAGGTTCTCCGCGAAACGGTTCAGCAGCCGGGTCACCGCGGAGCCCACCGCGTCGGCGGGCAGCTCCGTCACCCGCCCGTCCGCGGACGCCGTCCCCTCGAAGACCAGCGTGGAACCGCCCTCCGCCGCCGTCACCCGGAGCGTGAGCGCCAGCTTCACCGAGCCGGTGCCGCGCGTCTCGGTGGCGTCGCCCTCGACGGCGTACGACCCGTCGTCCCGGGCCGTGACCCTGAGCGTCCCCCGGTAGGTGACCGAGTGGCTGCCGACGCGCACTTTCAGCCGCCCGGAGACGGGTTCGGCCCCGGCGTCCTGCTGGAGCCCGGGAACCGCCCGGGCCACCCTCGCGGGATCGGCGAGCGCCTCCCTCAGCCGCAGGGCCGGAACCGGAACGAACACGTCATGCTCCATAGCCGCCGAGCCTACCCACGGGTTCGCAGGCTGCACCCCCGTTGGCCGAAAGTGACGCGGCCGGTTCAACCCCCTGGCGTCACCAGCCCCGTCTCGTACGCGATCACGACCACCTGTGCCCGGCTGGCCAGGCCCAGCTTGCTCATCGTGCGGTTCAGATGGGTCTTCACCGTGGCCTCGCTGATGAACAGGCGGTCCGCCGCCTCCGCGTTGGTCAGACCGCGCGCGACCAGCTTCAGCACCTCCAGTTCACGGCCGGTCAGTGCCGCGAGACCCGGCGGGGGTTCGGGGAGGTCGGCCGCGCGGGTGAACGCCTCCACCAGGCGCCGGGTCACCACGGGCGCGAACAGCGCGTCGCCGCCGTGCACGGCCGTCACCGCGGCGAGCAGGCGCTCGGGGCCCGCGTCCTTCAGGAGGAACCCGGAGGCACCGGCGCGCAGGGCCCCGTACACGTACTCGTCGAGGTCGAAGGTGGTCAGGACGAGGACGCGGGGCGGGGGGTCGGTCGCGGCCGCGAGGATGCGTTCCGTCGCCTCGATGCCGGTCATGCCCGGCATGCGGATGTCCATCAGGACAACGTCCGGGTGGGTCTTCGCGGCCAGCCGCACGGCCTCCGCGCCGTCCGCCGCCTCGCCGACGACCTCCATGCCGGGGGCGGCGCGCAGCAGCGCGACGAGTCCGCCGCGGACGAGGAACTGGTCGTCGACGACCAGCACCCTGATCGGCGGTGGGGCGTTGCCGGTGTCGGTCATTCCTCGACGGCGTCCTCACGGCGTGCGGCCGGCGCTGTCGGCAGGGTCAGATGCACGCCGAATCCCCCCTCGCTGCGCGGGCCGACGACGATCGTCCCGCCGTAGAGCTTGGCCCGCTCCCGCATCCCGATCAAGCCGTGGCCGCCGCGTTCCTGCTTTCTGTCCGGAATCACCCCCTCCCCCTCGTTCACGACGGACACCGCCATCTCGCCCGCGCGGTAGGCGAGTTCGACGGTGGCGTGGGCGCCGGGGGCGTGTTTGAGCACGTTGGTCAGGGCTTCCTGGACCACGCGGTAGAGGCAGAGCTGGACGCCGGGCGGCAGGGGGCGCGGTTCACCGGTGACGCGGAGGTCGACGGGGACGCCGCCGGCGCGTACCCGCTCGACCATTTCGGCCAGTTGACCGAGTCCGGGGGCCGGGCCGCTGTCGGCGCCGGAGACTCCGTCGGCCCGCAACAGGCCCAGCATGCGGCGGAGTTCGGCGAGTGCCTCGCCGCTGGTGCCGGCGATGGTGTCCAGCGCCTCGCGCGCGGTTCGGGTGTCGGAGGTGAACACGAAACGGGCGAGGCCCGCCTGGACGTTGATGACCGCCATGTGGTGGGCGACCACGTCGTGCAGCTCGCGGGCGATCCGCACGCGTTCCTCGGCGACCTCACGGCGCGCCCGGTCGGCCTGCTCGGCCCTCAACTGCCGGGTCAGGTCGGCGGTCCGGCGGGCGGTGTGCCCGAACCACCACAGCACCACCGGGTACGCGACGGACTGCGCGGCCACCGACGCCATCGAACTGCCCTGGGTCACCAGCCCCGCGTAGATCCACACGCCCGCCATCAGCGCGGCGCAGACCGCGGTCGTCCGCAACGGGCGCAGGGACGCCACCGTGTAGAAGGCGAGCATCGGGCCGAAGGAGTTGACCACCGGCCAGTGGCCGAGCGAGACGTAGGCGATCGCGCAGGCGTCGACGAAGACGCAGACGGCCACCGGGGCGCGGGCGCGCAGCACGGTGGGCAGGTTGCACAGGGCGACCAGGCTCCAGCCGAGCGCGTCGAGTGCGGGCCACCCCTGGGCGGCCGACTCCCGGCCGAGCAGGACGGCCACGGTCGTCTGCGCCGCGGTGATCAGGCCGTCGACCACGAGGGGGTGGATCCGCATCGCCGCAGCGTAACCCCGGTGCGCGAGGCGGGGCGTCAACCTTTCGCGGTACCGCGGAAGTTGCAGGAACCGCGCGGTTGCCGCGCGGGTTGGGGCGCCTTTCCAACCAGTGGGGGATTCGGGGCG
>NZ_WVUG01000546.1 GCF_017614965.1 Streptomyces griseorubiginosus
CCCGACGACCTACCCCGCCTGGTCCAGGAGCTGGACGACCTCGGCGTCCTGCGCCGCCGCGACCACAACGTCGACGACTTCTCCCTCCTCGACCTGCCCGACATCTACCGTCTCGCCTTCGGCCTAGGGCGTCTCGGGGGGATTCCGCTGGCCGGACGGTAGGTCCGGTGGGTCCGCCCCGGCGTTCCGGCTGGCAGGATGGACCGATCGGCGTGAGAGCACACGCCGCCCAGACCCGAACGAAGGAACACCGCGGTGCCCTCCCAGGAAGCCCGTACGACCGCCGAAGCGACGGCCACGCCAACCGCCGCGCCGCTGAACCACGCCGCGCTGCTCAAGGACCTCCAGAAGCAGGTCGCGCTCCTGGTGGACGACCTGCGCGGGCGTGCCCACAGTGACAGCCAGCAGGCCGCGGCCCTGAAGGCTGAATATGAACGGGCTGAACTTGCCGGGCGGACCGAGGTCGGCGAGGAGCCCTGGCTGGAGGAGCGGGTGGTGCAGATCGCCGCCGCGTGGGTGCTGGCGTGCGTCTTCGTCCGCTTCTGCGAGGACAACGGCCTGGTCGCCGACGCCCGTCTCTCCGGCCCCGGTGAGCGGCTCGCCGAGGCGCAGGATAACCACGACGCGTTCTTCCGGGAGAGCCCCGAGCTCAACGACCGCGACTGGCTCAAGGAGTCCTTCCGCGCGCTCGGCCGCGAGCACGAGATCGTCGAGGGCCTCTTCGACCCCGCGCACAACCCCCTGTGGGAACTCGACCCGTCCTACGATTCCGCGGCCCGCCTGCTCTCCTTCTGGCGCGAGCGCGGCCCCGACGGCCATATCCGGTACGACTTCACGGACCCGTCCCTCAACACCCGCTTCCTCGGCGACCTGTACCAGGACTTGTCCGAGCACGCCCGCAAGACGTACGCGCTGCTCCAAACCCCGGAATTCGTCGAGGAGTTCATCCTCGACCTCACTCTGGACCCGGCGCTGGAGGAGTTCGGCCTCGACCCGGAGTGGAAGTACCGCCCCGAGGGATGGCGGGGTGAGACGTACGAGGAGATCGGCGAGAACGGTGACGTCACGCCCGTCATCCGCGGCCTGCGCTGCATCGACCCCGCCTGCGGCTCTGGCCACTTCCTGCTCGGCCTCTTCCGTCGCATCCTCGCGGCCTGGCGTGAAGCCGAGCCCGGCACGGAGAACTGGACGCTGGTGCGTCGCGCGCTGGAGTCCGTCCACGGCGCCGACAAGAACCCGTTCGCGGTCTCTATCGCCCGGTTCCGTCTGCTCGTCGAGATGATCAAGGAGTGCCGGGTCGACCGCTTCTCCGCCGCCCCGTCCATGCCGATCCGTATCGCGGTCGGTGACTCTTTGCTGCACGGGCGGGAGGCGGGGCGGGAGACCGACCCGACTTTCGACGACGTGGAGAGGGGGGAGACGTTCACGTACCGCACGGAAGATGTGGCGCAGTACGTGAAGGAGGCGGACTTGCTGGGGCGGGGTTCGTATCACGTGGTCGTGGCCAACCCGCCGTACATCACGGTCAAGGACAAGGCCGAGAACGAGAACTACCGGAAGATCTACTGGGCTTGCTCCGGAAAGTACGCGCTGTCGGTGCCGTTCGCGCAGAGGATCTTCGAGCTGGCGGTGCGGGCGAGCGGTGACCATCGGAATGGTGGGTTCATCGGTCAGATCACGGCGAACTCGTTCATGAAACGGGAGTTCGGGGCGACGCTGATCGAGTCGTTCTTTCACGGGGGGCCGTACAAGGACCCGCAGACGCGGCGAAAGCGGGACTGGCCTGGGGTTGAGCTGACGCATGTGCTGGACACGTCGGGGGCGTTCATTCCAGGGCACGGTACGCCGACGGTGATTCTGGTCGGGCGGAATCAGGGTCCTCGGCAGGCTGTGCCTATTCGGGCTGTGTTGGGGGTTCGGGGGGAGCCTAGTGAGCCGGATCCTCCGGCTGAGGGGAAGGTGTGGCAGGCGATCGTCTCTCAGTGGCGGAAGCCGGGGGTGGGGCCTGAGGAGTGGGTGAGCGTGGAGGATCGGCCGCGGGCGGATCTAGCCACGTTTCCGTGGAGCCTCTCGGGGGGCGGCGCGTCCGGTCTCATGGTCAAGCTGGAGCAGGTGGAGACGCGGCTCAAGGACGTGATCGCGGAGGCCGGAAGGACGACGCACACCGGACTTGACGAGGCGTACTACATGCCGCCCGCTGCTGCGGCAACTCGTCGGATGAAACCAGGGACAGTGCCAGTCATCCTCGGCGAGGAGGTACGTGACTACCGGATCTCACCTAGTACTTGCACCCTATTCCCCTATACAACCATCGCCCCTGCCAGCGTGCGCGGAGCAGCCAGGGAGATCACAACAGCCGAGAAGCACTTCCTCTGGCGCACGCGGGAGCCCCTCCGCCAGCGCCTTGACTTCGGCGAGACGCCAGAAGAGCGCGGGTTCCGCTGGTTCGACCACAGCATGTTCTTTCCTCGGCGTTTTCGTTCGCCCTTGTCGATCGCGTTTCCCTTCGTTGCGACACACAACCACTTCGTGCTAGACCGGGGCCGCAAGGTATTCAACAGAACAGCGCCGGTGCTCAAATTGTCGGAGGGTACTAGAGAAGAGCAGTACTTGGAGTTGCTTGGAGTGCTGAACTCGTCGGCGGCTTGCTTCTGGTTGAAGCAGGTCAGTCAGTCCAAGGGAAATGGCGGCATTGGCGGAGGCATCTCAGACGAACTCTGGGAGCATCGGTTCGAGTTTACTGGCACCAAATTGCAGGAGTTCCCCCTCCCCACCGAACTCCCCCTGGCC